>CAJXTK010000285.1 GCA_913061115.1 uncultured Haliea sp. | reverse complement strand
ATGCCTAGTCTCGTGGGCTCGGAGATGTGTATAAGAGACAGAAGCGGTTCTTTTCGGCATGGACTTGGGTTGCATGTCCAATATCGCCTAAGTGGTTGCCAGGTTTCACCTGTGCAATACCCTTGTAGAGCGTTTCCTTGCATGTTGCGGCGAGTCGTTCTGCGAGTACGCCACACTTTCCGACGGTGAATGTTTTGCTTGTATCGCCATGGTAACCGTCTTTTATAAGAGTGACATCGACATTCACTATGTCACCATTTTTTAGGATTTTGTCATCCGAGGGTATGCCGTGACAGACAACGTGGTTAACCGATGTGCAGATCGACTTAGGAAAGCCTCGATAGTTTAAGGGGGCTGGAATAGCATTTTGCACATTGACCGTGTAGTCATGGCAAATTCTGTCCAGCTCACCCGTACTGATCCCGGGCTTTATATGCGCCTCGATCATTTCTAGCTGCTTAGCGGCGAGTGCGCCAACGATGCGCATCTTCTCTATATCTTCGGAATTTTTGATTTCGATGGTCATGTATTTGTCTGGGACTTGGCAAAAAAGGGGCGAACTATAGCAGATTGTTCGCCGGGGGTAATATGCTTAAAGATATTGGACTGCAGCGGTGATTTTTAGTGCTTTTTGGCGAATATTGAGGAAATCAGGATAAACTCTTTGGAGTGATGGATGTTATATGATATAAAGCGCGCCGGTCTGGGGGAACCAGATCGAAACCAAATTCTCACATACACCGACACATCATTCGGGTGCTCTCGATCTTTCTGGGGAACAGAAAGTTAAGGGGTTGGACGATGGGGCGTATGGAGGCCTAACCCAAATTACATTCGGAGAAAATATGTCGTCTAGCGTATCTATGCGGGAGCTGCTTGAAGCAGGCGCCCATTTCGGTCACCAAACACGGTACTGGAACCCAAAGATGAACAACTACATCTTTGGTGCACGTAATAATATTCACATTATCAACTTAGAGCAGACAGTACCCGCTCTTAATGAGTCACTTACCTACATTCGAAACCTAGCGTCTAAGCGGAATAAAATCCTCTTCGTCGGTACGAAACGAAGTGCAAGTAGAGTCGTTCAGGAAGAAGCAGAACGCTGTGGTATGCCTTATGTTGATAAACGTTGGTTGGGCGGTATGCTCACTAACTATAAAACGATTCGTCAATCGATTCGTCGTCTGAGAGACCTTGAAGAACAGTTCAACGATGGTACTTTCACTAAGCTAACCAAGAAAGAAGCGCTTTCTCGTCAACGTGACCTCGATAAACTAGAGCGTAGCCTCGGTGGAATCAAGAGCATGGGCGGATTGCCTGATGCGATCTTCGTTATCGATGTTGACCATGAACGCATTGCGATTACTGAAGCGAACAAGCTTCGTATCCCAGTTGTAGGCATTGTTGATACGAATAGTAATCCAGATGGTGTGGATTTTGTGATTCCAGGTAACGACGATGCGATTCGCTCGATTCGACTCTTTGTTCAAGCGATTGCAGATGCAGTGATTGAAGGTAAAGCTGAGTTCGAAGGACCCGGTGCTGGTGAATTTGTAGAAGTTGCAGAAGCAGCTGTTGCAGAAGAAGCTACGCCAGAGGTTGAGGCGGCAACAGCTGAAGCGCCAACCGCGGACGCACCAGTAGCTGATGCGCCAGTCGCTGAAGCTGAAGTGCCTGCTGTAGAATCTGCACCTGCAGAAGAAACCAAGCCTGCGGAATAAATCCGCTGCACTCGGTAGATTAAGCCCACTCGACGCTGGGCTTCACATCTAGCTTAAGTTAATAAAATATTTGGGGGCATTCATTGCCCCCTTCTTGCATGAGGAAATCATCATGGCTATTACAGCAGCAATGGTAAAAGAACTTCGAGAACGTACGGGTCTCGGAATGATGGATTGCAAAAAAGCATTGGTTGAAGCCGACGGCGATGCGGAACTGGCAATTGAGAATCTAAGAAAATCTAGCGGCATGAAAGCGGCTAAAAAGGCCGGTCGAACAGCAGCTG
>CAJXTK010000284.1 GCA_913061115.1 uncultured Haliea sp. | reverse complement strand
GATCTACACCTCTCTATTCGTCGGCAGCGTCAGATGTGTATAAGAGACAGGGCGAAGCTGGCTGCAAGTCCGATCGCTGCAAATGCCGAGAGAAACATGAAGAAGTGCTGGTGGCCTACCACTCCTGGGTTGGCATCGATCATGATGCCGGCGACCAGTGCCACGAAGATATCTGGTGTATAGCCGATGACTGAGACAAGCCCAACCGCGGTGCCGGTCATGACAACAGGCACTCTTGCTTCCTCAAACAAGGCGAAATACAGGCCACGCATTGCAAATATCGCCGTTGACGCTATCAGGATGTTGCCGAGGAGGATCCAGGCTGCACCTGCTATGGGGGTCGTAAATGCGAAAAAGAGGTCCGAGGCAAGCAAAAGTAAAAAAGACAAAGCAAGCATCCTGGATACACTGTATCGATCACCAAGCATGCCAGCCCCCAGCGCTGCCACGGGACGAAGCCAGGCACCAATAGCGACAATTGCCGCTGCATCCACTTCATTCATTCCGTAAGCCTCGACAGCAAACAGTGAGTATTGTTCAAACCCCTTCCAGCCAACATAGGCGCAAAGCAGGATGACTGCCTGCATCCATACCGCGGGTATCCTGAGCACTGCAACGATGTGCTTTGAAATGGTGTCATCGTGTGAGTGTTCTTTGCCATTGGTCTTAGAAGGATGGATGTCTGGGATAGCGAACCAGACAAAAACGCCAGCCATTGCGGTAACGATGTTGTAACCCCAAATGACCTGAAACAGTGCGTCCTGTTTTTCTTGTAGGGAGGCGGTAGCGGCATCTTCTGGGAATGTCATGCTGAAAATCAAAACACCTGCTGACGCTAGCAAGGCTGCCAATAGCCCACGTCCACCATCCAACAGTCCGAATGCCCTGCCCTGAGTGTCGCTGCCGCCCCAGTCGCGAGTCGCCTTGATAAGAGCAGCCCAAAAAAACAGGATAGTGGTGATCCCAAAAAATGCCCAAAGCCAGATAGATCCAATGTAGCTGGGAAAACTGGCCATATAGACCCCGCCGAGTGCGGTTGACCAGAGCGAGAAAGCTAGGAGCTTGCGTGCAGGGAACCGGTCAGCCAATGTACCACCCGGGAAGTAGGCGATCATGGCAACGACACCGTAGATACCCTGGGCTGCGCCTAACTCCGTCGCCGTAAGGTCGAAGACTTCGAGTACTGTTGGCCGGAAAAAGCGAGTGACATGAAATGGTATTGCATAAACGGCTTCTCCAGCGAATATCAGCGCGGTCATGAAGATAAATCGCTGCCGCAGAAGGTGCTTAGAGTTAATAGTCTGGTTGTCCTTATATGGTGTTGCAGGAAGGGCTAAATTCCCCCGGTCAGGATGATATCGCTGGCTCGCCAACCAACTGCCATAGCGGGCGCGTTGGTATTACCGCTGGGTAATGCAGGCATGATGGAGCAATCTGCGACTCTAAGCCCGGTCACTCCCCTAACTCGGAGCTGGTTGTCGACCACTGACCTTTCATCCGTCCCCATTCGGCAGGAGCCGGTGGCATGAAGCCCGCTGGTCGACAAGTTGTGTACCGCCTCCAGTATCTGTTCATCGCTTTGACAATCTTCGCCAGGGATCAGTTCCTCACCAAAATAGTCCGCAGCGGCGGGCTGTTGCGCATACTTGCGCATGGTGCGAACCATCGCGACAACGGCTTTACGGTCATAGTCTGTACTCAGCCAATTAGGCTTGATTGCTGGTGGTTTCTTTGGGTCAATGCTTTCAATACTAATTTCGCCTTCGCTCGTTAGATTAAGTAGCTGTCCATAAATAGTAATGCCAGGCTGGCTGTCCGGCTTGCTTAGTTGCACCGGAAAATTATCGTCCGATCGGGCATAGGTGAAGGCGCCCAAATAAAGCTGCGTGTCTGGTCTATTGGCGCCAGGCATGGAGCGAACAAATGCGCCTATTTCAAAAGGCCCAGTTGACATTGGCCCGGTATGTGTCAAGTAGTATTGCAACTGTCTCTTATACACATCTCCGAG
>CAJXTK010000283.1 GCA_913061115.1 uncultured Haliea sp. | reverse complement strand
CGTCGGCAGCGTCAGATGTGTATAAGAGACAGACATTATCCTGATCCTAATGTCCTTGGAAATTATGCTCAACGCCTGCGGCCTCGCGTTTATTGTCGCCGGCGCTCATTGGGGAATTGCCGACGGGCAGATCATGTTCATGCTCATATTAAGCATCGCCGCCGCAGAGGTCTCGGTTGGCCTGGGATTGCTGCTACAAGCGCATCGCCGCTTCGGTTCGCTAGATATTGACCAGGCCAGCAGGATGCAGGGGTAACATCATGGCTGACTACATCTACCTAATCCCCCTATTACCCCTTATCGGGTTCCTGCTGCTATTCACCACGCTGGGCAAGCTTCCGAAAAGGCTAGTTGCCCTGGTGGGCGTTGGCAGTGTGGCGAGTTCAGCTACACTCGTTTTGCTAACCGCACTCGAATTCATGACCTTAGGCGAACCACTTAGCACCACGTTATATACCTGGATCAATGTTGGCGGCTTCAGCCCCTTAGTCAGCTTTTACGTAGACGGACTAACGCTAACCATGCTGTCCGTGATTACCGGCGTTGGCCTGCTAATCCACATCTACTCGTCACTCTTTATGCTAGACGAGAAGGATTACTCCCGGTTTTTCAGCTACATGAACCTATTTGTATCCGCCATGCTAATACTGGTATTGGCCGACAACCTGCTCCTGCTTTTTGTTGGCTGGGAAGGCGTGGGTTTGTGCAGTTACCTTTTGGTAGGGTTCTGGCACGAAGACAGCGCCAATGGCGCTGCAGCAAGAAAAGCGTTCATCGTCACCAGGGTTGGCGACACAGCGATGGCGATTGGCATGTTCCTGTTATTCGCGCATCTAGGCACACTCGATTTTACACCAATGACTGCCGCTGCAATTAGCCAATGGCCGGAAGGAAGCCCTGTATTAACAACCGCTTGTCTATTACTACTGGGTGGCGCAGTCGGCAAATCCGCCCAACTGCCACTACAAACCTGGTTACCAGATGCCATGGCGGGTCCAACTCCAGTCAGCGCGCTAATTCACGCCGCCACCATGGTGACCGCGGGTGTTTACTTGATCGCACGGACACACGAGCTCTTTCTCTTGTCACCCTCAGCTCTAAACACTGTCGCAGCAATAGGGGCTGCTACTTTGCTTATGGCAGTAATATGGATGTTGCGCGGGTGCAAGCGCGCGGCATGGGGTTCACAGGCCGCTGTGCGGGTCGGCTCCCAGGCTATCGCTTGGTATTTAACAAGCGTGCCCAGGGGCAGCGTGGGGTTGCGCATGCGAACATTGAGCGATCAGGCGCAGGCCTCGTCGAGGGCGTGCTCTACACGTTGAGTGGCCCTGAGGGAATTACCCAGATGGATCCCTATGAAGGATATCCGCAGCGCTACGACCGCGCGATTGTGTCAGTTGAAACAGCGGCTGGGCCGTGCAGGGCTTGGGTTTATGAAGCGAATTCGCACTGTATTGAAGCCCATTGTAAGCCCGCCCAAGGCTATTTGAATCATTTATTGGCCGGCGCTGAGTTTCTGTCAGCGCCTTATCTTGCGGGCCTACTGGCGACCCCTGTCGCCGAAACAGAGCCTGGACGGGCGTGATGCAAGCGAATCAGGTCATCGAGATCTTCAATCAAAGCCTGGGCGCGCGGTATGGCGTGGCATTAATCGGAGGTGGCGACGAGCCTTTTTATCGCGCTCGGCAGGATACAACTGCCGCGGTGATTGTCTTTCGAGCGGACTTTAGCGCGAGCGCGCTGCATGAAGTTGCCCATTGGTGCTTGGCGGGCCGGCGGCGTCGGCAATTAGATGACTATGGCTATTGGTATCTTCCAGCGCGGAATGCACCGCAGCAAGCGGCTTTCGAGGCTGTCGAAGCCCGGCCCCAGGCGTTGGAATCGCTCTTTGCCGAGGCCGCAGGCGTTGATTTCCAAGTCAGTACCGATGATGTGGCGCAACTACCGAGCGAACCTTTCAAAGCGAAGGTCGCCTCTGAATGATGCTTGATGCGTCAACGACTGCCGTTGCGGGCAACGTGCTTTTTAGATG
>CAJXTK010000282.1 GCA_913061115.1 uncultured Haliea sp. | reverse complement strand
TACATTTTCATTTAAAATCAATTGTCGTTGGGTGGCAGTAGGTTCAACTTCAAATGCGATATTGTATTCTAGCCCCAGTTTCATCGCGGCCTGTGATAGGAGCGTGGGAATGACTTGTCCTTGACTGCCAAGCACAAGGTTACCATTCAGAACTTTCTTCATCGTCACTGGCCCTGGGGACAGCTCGCTTCCAGGCTTGCAGATCAGCCTAATCGACTGGCTGAAAATAGGTACCGAGTGACAGCCTTCAATTTCACTGGCCTCAGGAATCATCGCCCAGTCAAGGTCACCTTTTATAATATCATGAACTAAGGTGCTGCGAAAACCTTCCATAATGTGCAACCTAACGCCTGGAATGTATTCATCTTGCAAAACGATAGCAGAAGCGCCAATGGCGCTAACTATATGTGGGGATAGACCTATCCAGATATCGCGGGGTTTTGAACTTGATTGCAAGTTCACGGAAACAACCATTTTATTGACAGATGCAAGTATGTCGACTGCCGCACTATAGACGATTTTTCCTTCAACTGTCGGGCTTACGCCTCTAGGGTGCCTAATTAACAATGTGACGCCGAGGCTGGCTTCGAGCGCACGCACTTGTAGGCCCAGCGCGGTCTGCGCGATGTTTAAGTTGTGCGATGCCGAAGATATGCTCCCGCACTCCACAATCCGCGCAAAGTAGCGCAGCTGTTTCAAACTCACTTGTTCCGAATGCGGCATTTTTTTCCGATAATCGTAAATACGGTATGTTATATGTGCCTAATAATTAACCAAACTTTTATAAAATCATAGTACTTAATTAAGTATTTGTATAATTATACGCCACTCACTCCAAAATCCGAATATTTTGTTCTGAGATGATGCGGAAGTTATCAGTGACCTGATTTCGGAAGTTGTGCCATTGCTCTGGGATAATTTTCCGAAAGAAATTCAGAATGGCTTCGGTAAATAGCTTTTGCGTGGGATAGGCGCGATTGTGGGTGACGTGTTGGTGCATCACGGCCCAGAGCCTTTCAATTGGATTTAGGTGCGGGCAATAGGGCGGCAGCTGGATCAGGTGGATGCGGCAGTTTTTGCGCGAGAGAAAAGCCCTGACATCCGGCCCTTTGTGGTAAGCAGCGTTGTCCCAGATCACGTGGATGATGCGTTTATCTTGATTGCGGGCCTCAATCTTGGCCAGCAATTGCACGGCACTCACGCCATCCACTGTGATCGGCGCGACGAAAGGCGTATCAAAGGTTTCAAGGTTCAGTGCGCCGTGAATGTTGACGCGGGCGCGACCTGAAGTGGTTTTGAGCGTGGGGTTTGTACCCTTCTTCACCCAACCAAAGGCAGGTTTGCTTTGATATTCTGGATGCGCGGCGTCTGCGAAGTATACCGCCTCATCATCGGCCAGAGAATTCAGCATATTCTCATACATTGCGATGAATTCAGCCTGTTTAGCTACATCGGCCACGCGCGGCAGGGCCTTGGGTCTGCGATATTCAAAGCCCATTCGGGCCAGAAGTTTGATGCAGCCAGAGTGGGAATAGTTCAGACCGCACTCAGCTGCGACATGGGCCCTGATCTCTACCGTCGAGCGACAGAAGCGGGCTTCCAGCCAAGCGCATAACGCAACCTCCTGTGCCTGCTTCATACGGGACTGACCGCCTTTCCAGCCGTCGAAGGCAAGCGCATCCCAACCATCTTGCCGGTAGCTCTTATACCAGCCCCGGATGGTATCGTCGTCCAAGTAAAGAACTTTTGCGATCCGAGCACAGCTTTCCCCGTCGTCGAGCAGCAGGATCGCATTTGCCCGCCGGGCAATACCGTGGTCCTCACGCTGGCGACGCACGCAAGCCTCGAGCTCGATACGGTCTGCTGAGGAAAGAAAGCCCGGGCGGATCATGGACATAGCTGAATCGTTTCAAACCCAGCCGTCAAGCCATCAAATTCGGCTTCCACGGGATTCGGAGTATACCATCAAAATAATGTCTCTTATTAATCTATTAAACAAGCTTATACGATTAGCCCCATGTTGTTGATACTGTGTGCCTGGC
>CAJXTK010000281.1 GCA_913061115.1 uncultured Haliea sp. | reverse complement strand
ATCTACACCTCTCTATTCGTCGGCAGCGTCAGATGTGTATAAGAGACAGACTTTGATGTGTTGCTGGACTTTATACACGAGGCTCAACTTGATCGCGTGGGTTGCTTTCAGTACTCCCCCGTCAAGGGCGCAAGAGCCAACGATTTGCCCAACCACGTAGCGGATGAATTAAAACAGGAGCGCTGGGAGCGCTTTATGGCGTTGCAACAGGAAATCAGTGCGGCAAAACTGCAGACAAAAATAGGCAAGACTATCGAAATTCTGATCGATGAAGTTGACGCGGACGGCGCCATAGGTCGCTCCAGCGCAGATGCCCCTGAAATTGATGGCAGGGTATTCTTAGAGGGCGCCATCGAACTGAGCCCCGGAGACTTTGTAGAGGCAGAAGTTACCGCGGCTGACGACTACGATTTGTGGGCCGGTTAGCCGCACTTTGAACCTGATACTGTTCACCGATGGCGATCGAGTGGAGTCGAACAAGATTGCGCTGCGCGGGCGCCGCCTGCAACACCTGCGGCAGATACACCGCGCCAACAGTGGCGACATCCTGCGTGTCGGTGAAATTAATGGTTTGATGGGTAAAGGCGAAATCCTCGAGATCAATGATGCGTTCGCTACCCTGTCTATTTCACTTGACCAGTTACCGCCTAAGAAATTACCTCTGAGACTGGTTCTGGCCCTGCCACGCCCTAAAATGCTGCGTCGAATCCTACGCACCATTGCTGAATTGGGAGTACCCGAGTTGCATCTAATCAATAGCTACCGCGTCGAAAAAAGTTATTGGCAAAGCCCCGTGCTCAATCAAGACACCCTGCGGGAATACCTGTTACAGGGACTGGAGCAATCGCGGGACACACAGGTGCCGCGAGTGCATCATCATCATGCCTTCAAACCGTTTGTAGAAGATAGCTTGCCCAGCATGATTAAAGGCAGGGACGCCCTGCTAGCCCACCCAGGTGAGCATCCTCCATGCCCGCGACACATCAGTGGGGAAACCCTGCTGGTGATCGGACCCGAAGGCGGTTTCATCCCCTATGAGGTAGATAAACTTCAAAGTGCTGAATGTAAAGTCGTGTCGCTGGGCCCCCGTATCCTGCGCGTGGAAAACGCAGTGATCAGCTTACTGGGCAGGCTCTTCTAGACGCCATAGTGCAACCACTATTGAGACTGACCCGCCCAATATCTGCAAATCACAGTTCGACATAACCCAAAAGGCTAAACCAGAGACTTCTTTGAGCCATCGCTGCCAAAGAAAGTCTCGGTACTCATAGATTTGAGTGTTTTAGAGTGATAGATTCATGTCATTAAATCTAATAAGTGAGAGGTAACGTCATGATCTTTCGTAAACGTATTCTGGCAGTGCAACTATCCGCCGCTCTAGCCATCACCTCCGTAGGGCTTATCCCTTCGGCAGCCTTGGGTCAGGCAATGCTGGAAGAAGTGGTCGTGACCGCCCGAAAGCGCGAGGAATCACTGCAGGAAACGCCGGTAGCAGTTTCTGCGTTTACCGGTAAAAGCCTACAAGAGTTAGGCTTGACCAACATCTCGGACCTGACAAAGGTGGTTCCCAATGTCGACATGGGTATCGGCAACGGCACGACCGGAACGGGCAACGCCTTTATTCGTGGTATTGGCGCTCGCAATACCGGGGTGAACTATGACTCCGGCGTCGGCATATACGTCGATAACGTCTATGTTTCCCGCGCCGATGGTGCAATTGTGGATAATGTCGACGTGCAAAGCGTGCAGGTATTGCGCGGCCCCCAGGGCACATTATTTGGCAAGAACACGACCGGTGGCGCGATTCTGTATGCGACGAATCGGCCCGAGGATGAGTTCGGCGGCAACGCATTAGTGCGCGTTGGTAACTACAATAAAATCGACAGCACATTGACCGTCAATGTACCGCTGGTCGGTGACACCCTGCTGTCGCGCTTTTCACTGTATCAAACCAAAAATGACGGCTACGTGCAGAGCGAAATTCCAGATGACCTGCCGCCGCAGGCTCTGGGCAATTTTCCTTTTTATGAAGGCTGTCTCTTATACACATCTCCGAGCCCACGAGACTAGGCATGATCTCGT
>CAJXTK010000280.1 GCA_913061115.1 uncultured Haliea sp. | reverse complement strand
CGAGATCATGCCTAGTCTCGTGGGCTCGGAGATGTGTATAAGAGACAGGTTCATGCTTGCAGGGGCGCAGATTGACGGCAAGCCAGTGCTACCCGAGAAATGGATTGCGGCAGCCACGACTAGGCAAGCCGACATCGGACATCCGGGTAAGGGCTATGGGTATCAATGGTGGACCGACGATGACGGAAGTTTTGCGGCTCAGGGTATCTTCGGGCAGGGTATTTTTATCGACCCAAAACGCAAGCTGGTTATCGCTTCAAACAGTAATTGGCCCAAGGCTACGGATTACGACACGGTAGGTGCCCAGCGAGAGGCCTTCTACAAATCTGTACAGGCAGCAGTCGATGCCGAGGCGAATTTGCAATAGATGCTTATTCACTAACCACTAGCGGACTCTCTCATCAATACGGCTATGCATTCATCCGCCCGCGACGCCTTGTTGCCACCAACAGTGTTGCCCATACTGACCCACGGTACGTTGTTCCAAACACCGTAGCTGATGTTATCTAGGAAGCGCGCAGCGCAAAGAATCGATAGCGTTTATCTGTATTAATGAGCTGACTCTACTCGCTACGGCCCTTTAGCCTGTCGGCTGCAACACACGTCTATTTGCTGTTCAGGCGCTCAAAGTGAAACTTGGGATAACTACCCAGCTGATAGCTCACCCGGTAGCGCTCCCCGCCGGCCAAAGGTGAGAGCTCATGGCATTTGAGTGGCAGTGTGATTTGCGACTCATAGTCCTTGAGCCAATACCGTCCGAATACGCAGATACGTGTAAACAGCGCGGCGTCGAGTCCGGCGATGTCTGCCATCGTAGGAATGACCACGATCGTCGGCTCTAGCTCAAAACGTAGTCCGTCTGAATTGGTCTGGGCCAGCTGCACCTGGTCGAAGGCATGCTCAGGAATTAACGTACAGACTGTCTCCACCAGATAACGCGGAGTGCTCTTTTCCAACCCATTGCTATCTATTTTCTGTGATTGACCGAACAGTTCTTTTTCCTGTTCTAGGTCAGCCAGACACATGGACACATCAATACGCTGTGGGATGAATACACCGGTGGGGCATAGCTGCGGTGCCAGATTGGCTGTGACCGCAAACTGCGGCTCTTGTTCAAGTGACTTTTGCATCGCTTCCGCGATGACCAGATGCAGCTTCCCTGTGTGCTTATAGTCGCAGGCGTTAGCTTTGACAGTTTGGACGGCATGGGCACAAAACCCGAAATCAGCCAGCAGAAGCTTCACGCTATCCAGTGAGCGTTGGTGAAAATCCAATAGGTAGACCTTGAGCTCCCCGGCGGAAAATCGGCCAAGCAGTGGCAATAGCAGCGTGCCAAACGGACCACAGCCCGCGTACAGAATTTCAAGCGGCGTGTCGGGAAACCGCGCTTTGAGTGCGTTTATCGCAGCATAAACACCGCGGATAAAAACCACGCTACGTTGATAATCTATCGCGCAGTGAGCCGCTGCCTGCGGGTTAATAGCCACGCCGTTATCCAACAGTGAATCCTCGGCCCAGGCGTCAAAGCTAGGATCAGGCCGGATATTGGTGATCTCACTACACGACGCAACAAAGGCGTCCAGCGCTTCGCGCAACGCTTCGGGCGAACTGGTTTCATCCAAAATAGTATCGCTAATGGCATTGATATTCATATTGAATGGCCCCTGCACATAAATTAGCCAATTTAATGACGCGCCTGCCGCTTGAACACAACGACCACTTTAGGTGCCGGCGACAAACTGATTTGTGACTGACAGTGATACGTTGCCCGACAAGAAGACCTTCAATCTCTCTTCAGTTGGCGACGGCTACAACACAGATTTGGACCATAAAACCTGTCGGCACAGGTGAGAGCCCAGTGCTCAAGCAAACATTCACGCCTCAAGAGACCACTAACAAATTACTTTAGCCTGACACCAAGATTCTAACGCTTGACCTCTGGCAACCACCCTACCCCACCGAGAATACCCACTCACCCTGAAGTTACGACAGCGTTAAGCAGATGCTGGCGCTCTTCTCAACACGCGAAACAGGGAGGCATATGACAGAAAAGGTCTGCAGGCTGCACACAAGTATTTAGGTTCACTCACCTATTGACTAGCCGG
>CAJXTK010000279.1 GCA_913061115.1 uncultured Haliea sp. | reverse complement strand
TCTACACCTCTCTATTCGTCGGCAGCGTCAGATGTGTATAAGAGACAGCTATATTTGTGTGAGTCAGATATTCATCAATCGCGCCGTCTGCTGTGCCGTCAATCACAATACCGGTCGCGAATACGAGGGTGATATCATTGCTCGTACCGCCTCTCCCCAACAGGTACTGGTGATCGGCGGTGGCCCGGGTGGCATGGAATCAGCTCGGCTGCTGTCCAAGAAAGGTCATCATGTCACCCTGTGGGAAAAGGACCTAGATCTTGGTGGTACGGCGCGGATTGCGGCTCTCGCCTACGAGCCCAACGAGCGGCTAGTACATTATCTTGTGAACGCTGTTCGCGCGCTGCCCATCGCGATTCAGCTGGGTACCACAGCCAATCGTGAAAATATAGACACTCTTGACCCCGACCACATCATTCTTGCCACAGGCGCGAAACGGATTGCGCCTGCAATTACCGGCAAGGAGCAACGCCATGTATTCGACGGTGACCAACTACGTGGGATTTTATTGGGTAATAGTCCTGCAGCGATAGCAAAGTTGTCAGCGCTGCAACGGCTCCTGATCAATATAGGGCGTCTCAGTCAACTGTTACGTAATATTCGCCTAATGCGTTTTCTTAGCAAGCTCTGGATGCCGATTCGCCGCGAAGTCTTCATTATTGGCGGAGGTCTGGTGGGACTAGAACTTGCAGAGTTTTTGGTCGAACGTAATCGTAAAGTGATTGTACTCGAGCCTGGCCCCTCCTTCGGTGCCGAGCTTTCGATAGTAAGGCGAGCGCGTGTACTCCATCTGCTCGGGGAAGATGGCGCAGAACTGCACAAATCTGTGGGAGATCTGGAGATCGGAGCACACATGATCAGGTTCTCACTAGACGGAGAGGTGCAGGAGAGAAAATGCACACAAGTCATCATTGCAATGGGGGCGGAGCCGGATGACAGCCTATTGAAGGAACTGGCGGGGAGCAGCGCTCGTATTCACCAAATCGGCGATTGCCGTGAGGTTGGCTATATCGATGGCGCCATCTTGGATGCACGAAAACTGGTACAGCAGATGGAACTTTAGTGCTGTGATCAGCCTGTGGTTATCACTTACGGCCTAGCGCTTCAATCATGTCCTTGTAGGCCTTTGGTGTATACCCTGTCCAACTCTTAAAGGAGCGCACAAAGGAACTGGGTTCAGTAAAACCAAGCAACTCTGCCAAGTCTGCTACGCGAGAGTCTTCATTCAATAGCTTGTCGATGGCCACCTGACAGCGCACTTCATCTTTTATCGTCTGGTAACTAGTTTCCTCTGCCTGTAAACGACGCCTGAGGCTAGACTCGGACATATACAGCATAGCCGCAACGGACGTAAAGGAGGGCATGCCGTCGTGTAGATCAATAGTGACCAGAGATTTGATCGCAGCACTGGTACTTGCCGGAACTCTATCCATAGCAATCAGGTGATATACGCTGTTCTTGAAAAAGTCTAACAGTGACTCCGGCGTATGAACCACACGACGATCCAAAAGTACTCGATCAAAGCTACAGGTGTTTTCATCTGCATCGAAGTACACCGGGCCGCTGATAGTGCGCGCCAGACTGTCATGGTAATTTTGGTTAAGAAATGGCGCATCAACACGCAGCTCTGCAGAGGTAAGCGCCTGACCGATCAGCCAACCACAGAGCGCATGCCAGACCAGCAGGCCTGAAGCGCGCGCAGCAGTCAAACGAAACCTGAACCTGTCCCAGTCTTCGGGGATCAGTGTCGTCTCAGACTCTGCTACCTCAATTTCGTAACTTAAGCGCACCGTTTTGAGAGACGGGTCTTCCAACAAGCGCACACGATAGCCATTCAGCGGATACAGCAGACCGTCGAAACGTTCAGCAAGTTGCAATGCGTCCCTCAGCGTGCGTGCGCCAACCATGCAGTGACACATCAGCTCAAATGCCTCGCCCCCAAGTCCAGCGGCCCAGACTAGGCCCTGTTCCAGCTGTTCCATTTCGGCCACTGCGGCCTTGTATAACCGAGAATACTGTAAAGCAGGGAGCGTATGTTCTGGCGCAAGGGCTGCTATTCGATCAGGCCTAAGTTCCACAGAGGCCGCCACAGCCTGCACATCGATACCAATTCGCTCCATGTAATCAAAGAGGCG
>CAJXTK010000278.1 GCA_913061115.1 uncultured Haliea sp. | reverse complement strand
AGCGTCAGATGTGTATAAGAGACAGGTGGAAGACAAGTCACAACGGTTAATGATGCAAGGCGCGCAGGCGTTTTTTTCGAAGCTGGCGAGTGCCCCTGCTATTATTGTTCCTTGCCTTTACCAGTTGGCATCGCCCACGCCGGACCCAACTTCGCTGGAGGCGGGTAGCTCTATCTATATGGCAGTGCAAAACCTCATGTTGTCTGCAAGAGGTCTTGGTTTGGGTACTTTAATGACTACTGCGCACACCTTGGTCAACAATCCGCTGCGGGAAGCCTGCGCCATTCCCGATGATGCCTTCCCGGTTGCGCTAATTCCGATCGGTTACCCTGACGCTAACTTTGGACCAACTAAGCGCAAAGGCTTGGACGAAATTCTGCGCTGGAATAGTTGGAGCTAACTATGTCGTTATCGCTTTTGAGTCCTGAAGAATGGGCGAATAGATGCCTGAAAGATGGTGAGTTTCGGCTGGCATCACGTCACTGGGACGGAGGGGTTCGACTTAAAATTGGCGGTGAAACGCTCGAGCTGTTTCTCTCCGACGGCGTGAAATCTACGACAAATAAAAACCCTGATGGAATGATCGAGGTCTCGGGTTTACCAGAGGTGTGGGGTGAAATTTTCAGGGCGATTCCGAGACGATTTCACAACGATGTGATAGCTAATATGTCGCAGAGATGTGGTTTAAAAAGACGTGGTGATGCCGTAGTGTTTGCGCAGTACTACGCCGCAGTTATGCGGTCGGTGGAGTTGTTAAGGCCATCTTTGCTCGAGTTTGAAGCCGTGTCGAAAACGGACTCAGAAATGCTTTCGCGTACCGTTCCGCAAATAATGCCGCATGACAGGAGGCCTCACGGTACGATTGACGCGCCGATAGGTCGCTATGTCCATCTGAATCTGGGTGGTCATGATCACCGTATTTACTTCGAAGAAGCGGGGCAGGGAATCCCCCTGCTGATGCAGCATACAGCGGGTTGTCATAGTAGCCAGTGGCGGCACTTGTTTGAGTTTCCAGAAGTTACCGAACGTTTTCGACTGATCGCCTATGACCTTCCGTATCATGGTAAATCGATACCGCCTGTTGATGTCGCGTGGTGGGATGAGCAATATTTGCTTAAAGGCGAATTTCTGAGGTCGGTCCCTTTAAAGCTTAGTGAGGCGCTTGGTCTGGTTGACCCTGTTTTTATGGGTTGCTCTGTAGGGGGGCTGCTGGCGCTTGACCTAGCGCACAAACATTCGGATGTGTTTCGCGCGGTCATCTCCGTTGAAGGGGCATTAAAAATTGAAGGGAAGCTGGACGACTATGGCGAGTTATGGCATCCCCAGGTCAACAACGAGTACAAGGGTAGGCTCATGGAGGGCCTAATGGCGCCCGCATCACCAAAGCCCTATCGGAAGGAAACGAGTTTTGTTTATGCGTGCGGCTGGCCGCCCGCGTTTGTGGGCGATCTTCATTACTATGTAGAGGAGTATGACCTGCGGCAGGATGCAGCGGAAATTGACACCAGAGCTATTGGTGTCCACATTCTCTCAGGCGAGTACGATTACAGCAGTACGTCGGAGTTGGGAAAAGCTGCGCATGAAGCGATACGGGGTTCTACCTGGCAGGATATGAAAGGGGTTGGCCACTTTCCTATGAGCGAGAACCCACAGGCATTCAGGGAGTACCTCTTACCAATACTGGACAGGATTGCATCCTAAGGAGAATTGAAATGGCTGAGATACTAAAATACGGTGCTACCGCTAAATGGCTTCACTGGCTGGTCGCGTTTATCGTCATCCTTATGCTTATTTTTGGGCCGGGCCTGGAAGATCTGCCCCTGTCCGAGCGTGAACAGATCATCATGGTACATTCGGGTCTTGGCACTCTGGTATTGATTCTAATGCTGATTCGCTGGCCCTGGCGATTGACCCATGATGTTCCAGGCCCTGCGGACACGATGGGCGTGTGGCAAACCAGGTTGTCAAAAATCATGCATTGGTCGTTTTACGTGCTACTGGTGCTGCAACCCATCTTCGGGATTCTGCAGGCGATGTATATTACCGAATATGAGGTTGTTGCGTTTGGGCAGATAGCCTACTCGTCGATGGCCGTCGATAACGAACAGGTGGCGAAAATTTTTCACGTTGCTCACGGTGTAAATGGGAAACTATTGACAGTACTAGTGC
>CAJXTK010000277.1 GCA_913061115.1 uncultured Haliea sp. | reverse complement strand
TCGTGGGCTCGGAGATGTGTATAAGAGACAGAAGCAATAGGCATTGTAACCAGTAATCGGTGAGCCACCGTCATCGGTCATGCTAACGCTGATGGAAACCTGTCCGTTGCCCGGCTCGATATTAGTGATTTGTGGTGCGTCTGGCGCAGTGGGTGCGGGAGTAACGGCTACCGCATTTGAGACCGCACTCTCGCTCGCTTTATTGACGGCTATCAGCGACATCAAATATTCAGTGTCGTTGGTGAGTCCCGCTATCGTGATAGGACTAGAGTCGCCTGTGGCAGCAAAGATTGCCGTACTCGTGTCCGTAATCTTCGACAACGTATTCAAGCTTGTGCTGGACGTGTACACGTTGCCGTTCGCATCAATTGCAATCCCAGGCGGTCTGAATCCGATCGTTCCAAGGACCGTTGAGGTGCCGTCGAGGGCGATCTTCGACACATTGTCGGTGTCTCAGTTAGCCGTGTAAATATTGCCGGCAGCATCCAGTGTAATCCCGCGCGGTCCGGCCCCGGTTGTTCCCGCAGTTGTCGTGCTGCCATCGGGGACAATCTTCGATACGTCATCTGAGCCTTAGTTGGCCGTGTAGACGTTGCCGTTGACATCAATTGCAATCGCCACTGGGGTGTTGCCGGTTGTCCCGAAGATAGTCGACGCGCCGGCTGGGGTAATCTTAGATACCGTGTCGGAGTCAGTGTTGGCCGTATAGACATTGCCGGCCGTACCCACGGCAATCCCTCGGGGTTGCATATAGGTCTCCCGTCGACTACCTTCACTGCACTGCCCAAGTAGCTAGCTATGCTTCGCTGAGCAGGAACCTATAATATAAATTCGAGGAACGTAATAATGAAGAAGTTGATTTTGTTCGTATTGTTTTCACTACCGCTCGCTGCATCCGCTGGTCACATGGATGTTATTGAAATGGAGCTGAACGAAGATTGCAGCATGCCCAAGCTCATGATGATCATCAAAGACTTCAACAAGTGGGGAAAATCGAAAGGCTACCAGGCTGAGATAGCGGCTCCAATTCAGAGCAATAGCCTCACTTCTATATTCTGGATTGGCAGATCCAAGGATACGGCAGCATTTGGCGCTGCTTTTGACAGCTGGGAAGGAGATTTGTCGAATAGTGGTTCTGCGCCAGCAAAACTGAACGCAAGGCTTGAAGGTTGTACAACAAATGTCGCCCGTAGAGGGTATACCCTCAACTAGCGTACAACGGTAAACGCGCTTTGACCTGCTTGCTCCGGCGGCAGGTCATCGCCCCACCCCACTCCCCGATCAAAAATTCCAGCGGAGTACAGGAAGGATTAATGTCTCCTGATTTCCTCAATCTACTACAAGGTCCCGACTGCTGGCAATCGACAGGCTGTTATTAGGCCCTCAACGATGCGGTTATTAAGCATAAATCAATGGTGCGCCAGCCATTTTAGCGTTTTGCGCTTTCCGCGCCCGCAACCTATCCTAGCGGCCTCGTCCTTGAGCAGCACTTATCATTCTCTCCCTGTTTTCCTAATCAATACCCCCACAGCACTAGCTACGATCATGGGGCAGGCCAGAAGCTCTTCTGTGGCGGTGGCGATGCCCGTGGCTCTGGTATTTGATTCACGGTGGCGGCCCCCGGACTTCGCATCCAAGTGAGCTAAAATCTTCTTGATCACCGATGGGTCGTCGATACAGGCAATAATCCTCACTGCACCACTACAGTGGCTACAGATCGTGGTATCGATATTGAATACACGCTTAAGTCGTTCGGCCCACGTTATGCTTTGATGACGATCAACAGGCGCAGGCTCATCATCCTGACAGAGGTGCCGCCAGAAACCAACGGCATGTTCTTGGGAAACTTTCCTTGAGCCGCGAGGTGGTAGATGTGACTCTTCGAGAGTCCTACCAAATTCATCACCTCTCTGATCCTTATCAGCCGCGTTGTTGGTATTTTTTGTAGTGTTTCGTTTACATTACTTCTCATTACAAGTTCCTCAAAAATATAAGTAATACCCAACCGTCTTCGTGGGACTGTAAGCAGAATATTTTTTTGGCAAAAACTTTTCTGAGATATTTTCGATTTACGTGAAATTAAATATGTGAAAACAAAAAGACTTTATGATACGCGGAGAACGATATGTGCCTAATAGGCTTAGTATAGGCTGTCTCTTATACACATCTCC
>CAJXTK010000276.1 GCA_913061115.1 uncultured Haliea sp. | reverse complement strand
CGAGATCATGCCTAGTCTCGTGGGCTCGGAGATGTGTATAAGAGACAGCAACCAAACCTATCTTGATGGCTTTGCGCTTTTGGCAAAGTACAATCTCTCATACGATCACTACTCACCGGATTTTGAACGTCTGCCTACGCTCGCTAAATTGGCGGAGGCCCATCCTGAAGTTCCTATAATCGTCAATCACTTCGGAGGCACTGTTGACCCAAGTGCAGATATGGCAACATTCGCAAGATGGCGAGAATGTATCGATATCGTTGCTGCAAGGCGAAATACAGTCATGAAACTAGGTGGAGCCCAGATGCGGGCAGGTGACTGGGAACCTCCTTTCCATATGCACAAAAAAGATATACCGCTAAGTTCCGAGGCGTTCTGTGAACTTCTCTACCCATACTACATCGCTGCAATCGAAGCTTTTGGACCAGACCGCTGTATGTTTGAGAGCAACTTCCCCGTCGACAAAGAGTGTATTTCCTATCGCACGCTCTGGAACACGTTTAAAAGAATCGCGGCCAAGGCCGGGCTTTCAGAAGACGAAAAAACATCTGTCTTCAGCGGCACAGCCTCAAGGATATATCGACTGCAGGATTGACTACTAAATAGATAAAAACGGTTTTCGTCCAGGCTAGTCGATCACCGGGCGGCAAAGACGTAAAACGTTATTTTTGAAGACGATCTACGGTAGAAAGGCTTGTCATTATCGAGACAACCACTACCGTAAAAAAGACTCCTGCAGCGGCAACAAAGAATCCTAATAACGGGCCCATAACTGACGCAAAGTACCCCATTGATACCGCCCCGATCGGAGCCCCACCTAGCGTACCTAGCGAATAAATAGACAATGCTCTTGCTCGATAATTCTCTGGCGCTGACTCCTGAACAATTGCTCGCCCTAGGCTCATTGCAACGCCGCCACACATTCCCCAAAGTCCAATACAAAAAAGGTAGCCGTAAAAAGGTAGTCTAAGGTTTGTTAAGATCAAACAAAAACCCCCAGCCACCAGTGCAATCATCAAGCCCAAACCCTGTCGCCTAATCCCGCCGGTCGCCACCAAGATAATCGTCACTATAATGGTGCCAACCATAAAACACATATAAGACAGCGCTATATCGAAGGCGGCACCACCGTAGACATCTCTGACGGCAAGCGGATTCAACACAGAAAAGGCGCCCATATAAAACACTCCGACAGAAAACATCAAGATCATCACGGGGAGCATTCGAGGCGAATGAAAGATAAGAGATAGGCCATCACTAATATCGCCAAACACGCTTTTACTATCTTTTCCTCCGTACTCAGCAAACGAAGTCCGCTTCGGCATCGAAGAAGGCAGCTTTAAGGCAACTAACGCACCGAAAAGTAAAACTGTTCCTTGTATCAGCAACAGCGGAGCCGGGCCTGCAGTATCTGCCTGGCCGGCAAACCCGAACCCGACAATCTGCGCGAAGAATGACAACCCCATGGTAATCGTCACGGCCTGCTGGATATTGGGTCCCGAGACCTGATTTAAGGCGCTGTCTCTCGCCGGCTGAATGAAGGCATTAAAGCTCCCTACACCGACCCCGAATACTATTAACATCAAGTAGCTAAGAGACGATATTTCGATCAATAACGCGAGCGTAAATACCGGCAGCGCTGCGAGGAACTGAAAAACAATGAGTATCGTACGCCGGTCGACCTTATCGGCGAGAAGTCCACCGAACAGGATAAACACCAGGCCCGGCAACTGAATACACATCTGGGCGATTCCCAGCCGAACCCCACCCTCTTCGAGATAGACGGCGATCATCCAAGTAAACAAGACGCTATTGATACCCCACGGAAGGAACTGTCCGACGACGCCAGCCAAATACCAGGAGAACTTTGATGGTGATGTGCTCATCGTTGAGATGCTAACAAAGTCAGCAGGCTAGAACGATGCCCGCTGATTTTCTCTCAATATTCATAGAGGTCTTAAATACTTTTTAGGGACCTGGGTCTACTCGTGTAAAAATCGAAACAGGCTGGGCGTCACGGGACAGGTTAGTTCTATTTCTGCTGATGATTTGACTTGAAAGTTCCCACACGCATACTGCTGGGATGAACATAGACCTAGACACAGGAAAACTGGTTGTTTTCCTAGGACTGTCTCTTATACACATCTGACGCTGCCGACGAATAGAGAGGTG
>CAJXTK010000275.1 GCA_913061115.1 uncultured Haliea sp. | reverse complement strand
GAGATCATGCCTAGTCTCGTGGGCTCGGAGATGTGTATAAGAGACAGGAAATAGACTGCAGAGTGGTGCCATAGCAGTCATTCTTGAGGCCCCATAGCAACCATGTCGAATAGCATCACTCTCGCGCCGTCACACGACGACCCGAGGCTCGCCTATCTCATTGACCAGCAAAGTCTCTTCCTGCTAGTGGTGATCTTTGGCGGCATGCTGGTTCTGCTGGTGCTTGAGCAACTGTGGCCTAGACGACATAGCATGAGTGTTCCTGTGGGACATTGGCTCACCAACTGGTTTCTCGCCAGCATCAACTTCTTCGTGTTGTTTTGGCTCACTCTGCAACTTGGAAATTGGGCGCTGTTGCGTTCATATTTCCCCGACCCCGGACTTTATGAGCGGCTGCAGCCGCTCCTGGCGATCGCGCTTATAGTCGTACTGGTTGAGTTCGCAAGCTACTGGATTCACCGGCTTTTTCATCGAGTTAGCGGCCTTTGGCGCCTGCATGCCGTGCACCATACAGATACCACCTTTGATGTGACCACTTCCCAAAGGCACCACACCGCGGAGGTGGCGATAGACACCATCATACTGTTGCCGATTTTTCTCCTTTTTGGTGCGCCCACACTAATACTGGTTTCTTACCAGCTGGTCCGAGTGCTCCTAGTACTGTTCAACCACAGTAATATTTATCTGCCCGCTGCAGTAGATCGAGTATTGCGTAACATCATTGTCACGCCAGACTTTCACCGCCTGCACCATAGCCCTGACCCACAGTTTACCAATAGCAACTATGGCACCGTCGTCCCTTGGTTTGACTATTTGTTTGGCACAGCACGCAAGGTCCCTTTTGAGGATACTGCAGTGATGCCCGTGGGCCTTGAATACCTCCGCAAGAGCGGCGATTCGCGGCTTGATCGCCTGCTGCTGCTGCCGCTGATGTGGCGCCGCTGGGGGCTACCTTGATCCGAATGCACCATGACAGTACTTTGGGGTTTGCGGCGAGGAGAGGCTTGTCGTTAGGGTGACAGCCTTGATCGAATGAAAGTATGCAAGCTGGAGCGACTGAAACCAAAACGGCCCCGAAGGAGCCGCTGTTAAAGGTGGGTTCACTGGCATCGTAGCGGATAATAAAGCCCGCCCAGAGTTATCTGAGCGGAGGTTTTTACCCTCAGTATGCTTCGCAGCTAGCCGTGGTGCATTGGTTGTTACAATCGTCGAATGTCCCACCTTCCAAAAGACACGTCGTGTCACAGTCCTGGCTGTATGAGGCCTCACAACTTCCAACGGGGATCCCGTTTGTACAGCATTGTTTTCCTGAATGATTCATATTACATTTTGACATGTTCACGCATTGTGAACCGCCAACAATAGGCTCTTCAAGCTCAGCCTGTTGAGGGGATACCAGCACCTGACCAAATTGCTCCGAATTATCAAACGGATTCAAACCGTCAATGCTTGCATCGTCTTCCGCTAAATAGATGAAGTTTTTATAGCCTGTTTGAAAGACTGTGTTGATCGTATCGGTGCCAAGAACCTCCCCATGCCAAGTGCCGATATAGGGCACAAATGGCGATGTCGGCGTATAAGGGCTGTCTCTCTTGATTTCCGGAGTCGAGTACCAGAACGTCCCATCTGGCTTGTAAGCGTAAATCCACAGCGAATCGCCACGAATGAGAATCCCATAGGTCGCGAATCCTGCTGCGGGGACACCGCCGATGTCGCTCCATTCTCCGGCGACATAGTTCTGGTAGGTCGTATCTGTGGTCCAGCCAGTAAAGGGCCCGCCCTCGCTCTCGCCACCCTCCGGCAAGTTCATTTGCGGGCCAACCTTAGTTTTGCCGGCATTCCACGTCGTTTCCATAATGTCGATCTCCTGACTCCATGGTTGTAATCCGGCCGCATTCCCAGCAGGGCTTCCGTCGGAGTAGTACTGAACACCAACGTTGGGGGAGTATCGCTCAGACAGGTAGAAGGTCTCGCAGAAAGAATTATTGCTCTCGCCGTCTGAGCCGATTTGAATGTCGATCTGCCAGAGGCCATCATATCCGCTACCTGGCCCATAATCGGCGACGTAATCATTCCCGAGGGCTACCGGAAAGGCGCGGCTGCCATAGTTAGTCCCGCCATCATACGCAATCGCCCTGTCTCTTATACACATCTCCGAGCCCACGAGACTAGGCATGATCTCG
>CAJXTK010000274.1 GCA_913061115.1 uncultured Haliea sp. | reverse complement strand
TCTACACCTCTCTATTCGTCGGCAGCGTCAGATGTGTATAAGAGACAGAAAATACGCAACGCCCCCCACATGGTCAACATGTCCCTGTGTCAGAATCAGGTATCGCAGGGCATCTTTTGAGAATTCGTCAAAATTGTGTTTGATAACGGGGGCCTCAAAACCCATGCCCGCATTAATTTGGATGTTACCTTCAGAGGTTTGTAGCAGATAACTGTTAGAAAATGCCTCTGACAGAATGATAAAATCATTAATACGTTGGCCGCCAAAGCCGGCAGGATTTGGCTCAACAGGGCGAGATTTGTAGATTGGGTGTCTAACAGCGCTATCGGACAAACTCATAACACTTCTACCTTGACAGGAAACCGTGTGACATAAAAATCAAAGTGCGCGCGCAACTGCTCTGGCTCAACACCAAAATCATTCCGCAAATTGTAAATCACCCGCCCATCCTTACCACGCGGATGCTCATCGACAAATGCCTGTAATTCATCACGGGCAAGCGCTGTCATGTCGAGGCCTGCCTTAGCATAAATTTTTTCTACCATTCCCAGGTCATCAGCCATAAACTCGTGAAATAAAACGTCGATACTTCGCTCAGCCGGAAGATTTCCGCGGTCTCGCACGCAGGCCCGCAATAGGTGAACGACGCGATCTGTCCAGTAGCTCATTAAACCCTCGAGATCCACCTGCTTGCGATTGATGCGCTGCCCGTAAGCCAGCATTGTCGCCGCCGACTGTATGACCGACACCGGATCGCGATGCGTGATTGCAATAGTGGCGTCGGGAAACACCTTTTGCAGAGGACCCAACTGCTCTAGATGCTGCGGGCACTTCAATACCCACCGCGTTTTATCGCCTGAGACGTCTCCATCCTGCCAAGTGAGAATTTTTAGCACGGTCTTCATATACTCATAATGAGGAGCCTGATCACAGGCATAGTAGTGATCTCGCCAGCGCGGAGAAACACTTAGCCACTCGTAGTTGTAGGAGGAAAAATCAGGTCCCATCAATTCCAGTTCTTCATGGATATGATCTGGGCTCATAGGATGCATCGCCGCGAGCAGAGGCGACAATGACTGCATCATCTGCCAGGTATCTTCACAGCGCTGATAACGAGGGTCGACACCATTTTCCAACAGCGCTTCCCCTGGCAATGGAATCGGTTCATACGATTCCCATAGAGGCAGCGCGCGCAGCCTCGAATCAGCGGCCATTAAATTGAGCAGGTGTGTGGTGCCAGAACGCGGCAGACCTGCAACGATAATCGGCGCCTGAATCTCTACCGCATGAATTTCCGGATGACGACTCAACACATCCTGTATGAGCAGACGGCTCTTGGCATGCTGCAACAATTTATTGCGCAGAGAGAGGCGACCCAGATTCACTAAGCTTGTATCGCTACCCCATTCATCGCACAACAGTTCCAGCCGCGCAAGGAAGTCCGGCGGGCCAAAGTCTTCAAGGCCGGTCGCCTGACTGGCCTCCTGCAAAACACTCTGACTCGTCAGTTCAATCTGAAGAGTTTCGGCATAAGCCAGTGCACTGAGCTGCATCTCGCTGCGCAATGGCTGTGCCAAATCAGTTATGCGGATCTCTTCGTCCAATGAGATGAACTATGCTGCTAGTTTTTGGAGACTTCAGCGAGATGGCTATTCAAAATCTGCGCCCAACGCTTCACGATTCTGTCAAAATCAGCAGTATTAGTGACGCTGCTAGAGATTTGCATCATACCTGCATCGTCCTCGGCCTCTGGATCGATAATCTTGCCAATGATATCACCGGTCTTACCATCAAACAGTTCCATGTAGAGGGTCATGCTGCCAGCGCTAGCGACAAAAGTTTCACTCATACCCGGCGTCATCAGGTCGGGTGCCGATATCTCAAGGTTGATAATAGCCGGGCGCAAAATCAGCACCCCCGTACCACCAGCCGACACCATCGGTCGTCCATCTTCAGTAGACAATACCTTTGTCATCTCAGACGCAAATTCTTTGGCTACATTATCCCGAATCTTTTTCATATCCTTATCACTAACTCGGTCCTGAAAGGATGCAGTCTCGTTATAGTTTTGCTGCCAATGCTTGGCAAAGGAGACGTAAGTATCCAGTAGCGCTATTTTGTCATACTCGCTCAGATCTGCCCCAGGCTTCATATACCATGCCGCCATTTTGCTATTCGGCATCAGGG
>CAJXTK010000273.1 GCA_913061115.1 uncultured Haliea sp. | reverse complement strand
GGTTAAGGCTGAGTTCAAGCACTGTATTGTACCGTGAAATATCTATCCCACCCGGGATGCGAGTGATTTCACCGCCCGCAGGGTTGAAAACAATCATTGTCGGATAACCCATCACATCGAGCTTTTCACCCCAGGCCTGCGCCTCATCGCTGTCACCGTCAAGATAAACAGGCACAAAGAGTCGTGTCAGCTGGATGAATTCCTGTGACTTGAACACCGTGTATTTAATTTCCTGACAAGGCGGACACCAAACCGCACCCCAATACAAGAAAAGTGGTTTGGCTTCGCTCTTTGCTGACTCAAACGCTGCTGCAATCGAGCCCTCAAACCACTCAATGCTCAAGTCAGGAGAACGAGGAGCCTCTGACGCAACGCCTGATTGATGATCGACTTGAATCCCAAACTCGCAGGCAGTCAACATGAGAGTGGCAATCAGTAACCGCGGCCTGAACATGGGGTGATTCCGAGTCTATTATCTTAATTGCGCTATTCGAGCAGCTTTACGTTCGATGCGCAATCTCAGCCTCTGGTGCCGTGCCGGCGTCAGCGGATATCCCCAAATAAACGCCATGGCAACGCCGTAAAAGAAAATAGGCCCACAACAATAAACTAGTCGTAACGCGAGCACTCCGACCTCGGTACTGCCCGCAAGACCGCCAGCAGCATCAAACCCGAGGAGTCCTACAAGATTAAGCGAAAAGCCCGTTCCAAACGCTACTGCCAGCTTGTCAGTCAGACCCAGAATCGAGAAGTAAGTCCCTGCTCTCTGCCCGCCTGACCGCGCCGTATCAACATCGATCACGTCGGCCAGCATCGCAATGGGCAGGAATTGCAGTCCGCCAAAACAAAAACCTTTCACAATAAACAGCAGAAAAAATGGTAGATAGTCGCCATAGGAAAGAAACAGATTCGCAGCGCTCACTGTTGCCACAAGTAACAACGTCGACATGAAGGCGTAATGCTTGCCGATCTTTCTACCCAACCATAACCAAAACGGGATTGCCCCAAGGCCGGCGGCGAAATAGAAGAAGTAGGCGGCTCCTATTGTTGGAACGCCGACAATATCGCGGATGAAGAAGAGTGACACTGCGTTTCTAAATGCTTCACCAAATGTCACCATCAAGACGATAATCAAAACTCTGCGCATCGGGCCATTCTTCCAGAGGTACTTAAGCCCCTCTCTTATTGGGACCACATTTCGCTTACCCGCAGCTGGCGGTTCCTTAACCACAGCTAGAACCACGAAAATACAAACCGGAAGAAGAATGATAACGGTATAAGCTAACCCTATTAAAACTGGCCCGGACAATGTCTTTCGATCGACCACCTCTTTTTCCATCAGTTCGCCGGTAAAAGCGCCCTTAGCGTCATTAAAAATGATGCTAAAAACCGACTTAACGGAACCACCGCCATCCGCAAGGATTTCTACCGCCATCGGCACAGTGGCCGCCAGCAATAAACCAAGTAGAACGTAAAATTCTCGGGCAGCTGTGACCCGAGAGCGCTGGTGATAGTCGACAGACAGCTCTGCACCCCAAGCGCGATGAGGGAGAGCAATAATCGTAGCTCCAAGAAAGAATAAGGTCAGGTAACCCAAAAAATAGTAAAGACTCACGCCCTCATCCGGCGGCATGAAAAGCTTATAGACGCCGAAGATCATGATCGGCATACCCACCAGTAACCATGGTCTACGACGACCGAACGGTGTTACCCAGCGATCGGAAATCTCACCCATAATTGGATCGGTAAGAACATCCGTCAATCGCGCCAACATAAGGATAGTTCCTACTGTGGCCAAGCCGATACCTAGGCTTCCCGCGTAATGTGCAGGAATCCAGATAGCCATAGGGTATCCAATGACTGCTAGTGGCAAACCAAGAGCTCCATGGGCGTAGATAGTACTTCGCGCCAGCGTGGGTGTGGTCTGAGCCATCGGTGTTTCCTCTAAAGGTCGCTTGTCACTAGAGCGACCATATAGACCGGTAGTGATATGTACAAGACACAGCCCTAGCGTAAGTTTAGAATAAATCGCTTTCATTCAGTCGGCCAAAATATGACGCTTTTTTCTGTTCTAGATCTTGCTCCTGTCTGCGAAGGTAGTAATCCTACAGAAGCACTCCATCACGCGCTCGACCTGGCCCAACATGCCGAGAAATGGGGATTCAACCGTTACCTGTCTCTTATACACATCTCCGAGCCCACGAGACTAGGCATGATCTCGT
>CAJXTK010000272.1 GCA_913061115.1 uncultured Haliea sp. | reverse complement strand
TCTCTATTCGTCGGCAGCGTCAGATGTGTATAAGAGACAGCTGGTATTTCATAGCTGCGCTTTATTGCGAAGCGAGAAAAAAGCCTATCGATCGTAGGGAAAAATAAAAGCTCTATAGGTTTCTCGTCGAAACCATTGGTGGAAAGAAATACAGAGCGATAAGAGCGCTAACGCTAACTGCGGCTGCGGTGGCAGCCAATGGCAGGAGTCCTAGAGTGATAAATGGCGCCAATAACGCGGTACCAACGGAAGTCGTAGTAAATACCATCAGGATCACCAGTGCAGCGCCTCTGGCGTCGTTGTCGCCAGAGGCGATAATAGCTTGGTAGAAGCCCGGTGGGCCGCGAACACCTAGTCCCAAGTTAACAAATGCAAACAGAATCCATAGCATGGCCGGCTCCCGGTCCGGGGTGACTAATGCGTAGATTAGGATGGCAACACTTCCTGTGGCTGCCAGGCCGGAACCAAACCATATCGTCCACTCTGGGCCAAATCGTTCCACGAGGAAATGCCCGGTATTAGACGCGATAATAAATAATGTAATGCCGATGACCTGCATCACCACGAAATCGCTTAGGCTACCGTTCATACCTATCGTAATAACGGTCGGAGCACCAAATACAAAGATCAACAGGCCGCCTAGGGTGAATGCTTGGCTGAGCGCATAGCGTAAAAAAGTACCGGATCTCAACAATACCCAATAACCTGATTTGGCAATCTTGTTATTCTGTTCCGTTGGGTTTGTTGGTAGAGCGGGTGTAAATAACCAGACAAGCGACAGTAAAAAAGTAAGCCCCGCGGTAATAAAAAAAGAAGCACGCCAGTCTGCGTAGCTTAGTAGCCATGCACCGGCAACCGGTGCTAGAGCTGGCACTAACGATTCAATACTTCCCATTAGACCGAGCGCGCGCAGCGCGCTTCGGTCATCAAAAAGAAGTCTGATAAGGCCGGGAGCAAACACGGCAGGGGCTGCAGCGAAGAACCCTTGTACGACACGGTAGCCCACTAGTTCCAAAATAGTGCCGCTAAATGGGCAGAGAAAAGAGGTTATTGAGTAGGCGGCAAGAGTACCTAGCAATAGCAACTTTTTGTCGTACCGAGCGCCCAGCTCGCCAAAAACTAGGAGTCCAATGGCGGTGCCGCCAGTAAATGCGGCAAGCACAAGTTGGGCCTGGCTGAGTGTGCCGTTGATGTATTCCGGAAGCGTCGGTACGGCTGGTAAGACTAGGTCAGTCCCAGCGAGTCCCAGGATTGTACCCGCTATGATTAAGGTTAGTAGATATTGTTTATTGCGCACTTCTTTCTGAGAAAGTTGCATTACCTACGCCATAACCGATGCTGTTTTTTGAATATCTCTATTTCGCGAATAGAAAGAAAGATTGATGGAACGGTTGAGACTATCTAGGTTCAGTAATGACGGCGCTGAATCATGATCCCCGTTTTCGATGACAGCAGCCATTAGGTCACCAACAACCGGTGCGTTCTTGAACTGATTACCGCTAGTGCCAATAGCCACGTAAAAGCCGGGTAGGTCGGTTCGATCGTAGACGGGAATCCAGTCGTCTGAGACGTCGTACAAACCGACCGTTCCCCTAGCGCTGTTCTCTATTCCCAGTTCGGGCCAGCGTTGAGCCGCGCGAACTGCCTGTGCGGTCCATTGGGCTGTGAGCTGCTCGTTATAGTCATCGGGATCCACAATTTCTGGCAGATCGCAATCTGGATCGGCAGAACCGATCAGCATGTCTATGCCATCGGGTCTTTGGTAGACGCCTGCATCTAGGTCGGCAATGAAACCGGCATTTTGCCGATAACCGGGCGGTGCTTTTAAATAT
This sequence comes from uncultured Haliea sp., assembly GCA_913061115.1. Classification (GTDB taxonomy): domain Bacteria; phylum Pseudomonadota; class Gammaproteobacteria; order Pseudomonadales; family Halieaceae; genus Marimicrobium. Next base: position 393 of record CAJXTK010000272.1, on the reverse strand, counting down.
GCCACTTCATGACGATGAGGTTTGGTTTTGATGCCAAGGCTGCTTGTGATGCCGGCCATGTCGTTGATATTAGAGGAGTGAGGGCCCGCCGCGTTAACTAGCGTTGGGGCGCAGACAATGTTCCCTTCCCGAAGCTGAATTCCCGTGATGGCGCCGCCTTCGCGAAGTATGTCTGTTACGCGAACGTTAAACCTAAAGGTGCTTCCTTCGTGTTCTGCTGCACGCTGTAAGTTTTTGGCGGCAAGTTGTGGGTCAGATACGTAACCTGAAGCAGGTATAAAAATGCCGCTGGTGATTTTACCTGAAACTGGTTCTCCGAAGCCCCTTTCATTCTGACGTTTGGGCGGCCCGAAGGCCTGAAGACTTATCCCTGGGTATAATTTCCCTATTTCT
>CAJXTK010000271.1 GCA_913061115.1 uncultured Haliea sp. | reverse complement strand
AGATCTACACCTCTCTATTCGTCGGCAGCGTCAGATGTGTATAAGAGACAGTTTAGGTAGGACGCACAAACTAAAAAAATGACGTTACTTCGCATCAACGAACCCGATGTTGTGGTGGTACAAATTAACTACATTTAGTTATTTATTACAAAAAATTAAAGTAATATTGCCGCATCTTTTCAAAAGAGAAATTTATGAGCTCATTTCCACGATCACCCGATGAACTCACGACGGAATGGTTAACGACGGCATTGGGATATCCCGTCAACGGATATCAAGTAGTGTATTTCAGTGAGGGTACTGGGGTCATGTCCTGGGTCATGCGCGTGCTTTTAGAGACCGCCGAGGACAAACCGAGTTCTCTTATCGCCAAGTTTCCCTCCTCTTCAAGTGTGAACCGGGAGGGCGCGAAACGTTACAACATGTATGGCCGCGAGGTTAACTTCTATCAGGAAATCTCTGGGAGCGTTGATCTACAAACTCCAGATTGCTACTTCAGCGAATTTGACGAGAGCTCAAACGATTTTGTGATATTGCTGGAAGATCTAACCGAGTGGCAGATCGGGGACCAAACTGCGGGTTGCTCACTTGCCGAAGCGAAAACATTGATTTCTGCTCTTGCGAGGTTTCACGCCAGCGGCTGGGAACCTCATCACCAGTTCCCAGACATTCCTTCTCACGGAGGGAAGCAACAGATAGAGGGTATGGAGGGCACCTACCCAATTGGCTGGCCAGTAGTGCTTGAGCAATTTGGCGACTTTATACCAGAGTCCATCAGAAGCGCCGGTGAGAGCATCCCGAAACACATCGAAAGTCTGTTAACGACCATGTGCCAGGCTCCGGTGTGCCTAACACATGCTGACATGCGCCTGGATAACATCTTTTTCAAAGAGGGCGAGATCGCTGTCGTTGATTGGCAATCTATTTGTACCTCGGCGCCCGAACAGGACCTTGCCTACTTTATTACCCAGAGTGTTCCGGAGGATGTTCGAAAACAGGAAGATCTAGTCGCTTTTTATCACGCAGAACTTACCCGCGCAGGTATCAATTACGATCTCAACCAATGTCGCGAGCGTTACAAGGTTAGCGCACTTTACCTAATTTGCTATGCAGTAGTAATCGCTGGAACGCTGGACCTGGGCAATGAGCGCGGAAAACTCCTTGGAGAGACCATTATCAAGAACACTTTTAGTGCACTGATAGATTTGGACGCATTTTCGCTGCTAGACGATTAACACAACCGGGGGGCAACCTCGCGACAGGCATTTACTCTTATGGATTTGGAACTCAACGGCAAAAAAGCACTCATCTCGGCTGGTCACAAAGGGATTGGGCTTTACATTGCCCAAAGGCTGCTAGACGAAGGCGCGGAAGTTAGTTTTTGCTGTCGTAAACAAGACGATCTCGACTCAGCTGTTACTAAATTATCTCAGACAGGCCTTGCAAGGGGTTACCTCTGCGACTTTTCTGAACCCGAGGAAGTTAAGGCATGGGTCAACGAAGCAGGGAATGGCATGGGTGGCATCGACATATGCGTAGGCAATGCCAGCGCAAGCAGTCAACATGGTGAAGGCCCTCAACCCTGGCGATCGAGCTTTGACGTAGACCTTCTAGGAACCGCAATGTTTTTCGAGGCCGCAAAGCCTTTCCTCATGAACTCAACGGCCGCTTCAATTATCCAGATTGCGACCATCACAGCCATCGAGCACCACGACGTCCCTATTAACCCGAGCTATGGAGCCACCAAGGCCGCGACGATCAACCTAATCGCGCAACTTGCACAACGCTGGGGTAGCGAGGGTATTCGCGCCAATACCGTCTCACCAGGACCAATACTTATTGAGGATGGACGATGGGATGACATTCGCTCAAGACACCCCGACCTCTATGAGAAGGATCGAATGCAGCATCCCAGCCAGCGCATGGGTACCGGTGATGAAATAGCAGACGTCGTTACTTTTCTGGCTTCACCAAGAGCGAGCTGGGTTACCGGGGCAAACGTTGTCGTTGATGGTGGCTACACTAAGCAGGTTGGGTTTTAAACCAGCTACTCCCGTCCCGGGGGGTTACCTGACAGATAATCATTAAGCACTTCATGAAAGCGGTGCACACGTGTTTCCTGGGCGGCAAAATAGGGCTCCTGGTAGCCTCTAGAGTGCCAACCTGTTCTTTGCCCCTGGGTGAGTTGCCAATCCTGGAATACTACCTGGTCGGAAAGATCCTGCACTGAGGATCCGTCACCATATACTCGGAAATCCAGCTCTGCCTCCTTCAGCTCCATTGTGTTGAGAGCCGTGCGATTAACGAATGCCTCCATTCCTTCAACCGGATAGGCCATGGTCCACT
>CAJXTK010000270.1 GCA_913061115.1 uncultured Haliea sp. | reverse complement strand
TTCCATTTGTGTTTCCAGTCCGTTGTCAAAAGATGCGTTCAGTAGTGCTTTAACCTGTCCGTAAGCGAGCGTCGGTCCGGCAGCGATTTTGTTTGCTAGTTTCCCTACCGTTTCATCAAGGTCGGCTTCTGCCACAACCTGGTTAACAATGCCCCAGTCTAGGGCCTCGTCTGCGGTTAATACTCGGTTAGTCAGCATCAGTTCACGAGCCCTGCGATCGCCGACACGTCTGGGCAGAAAGTACGAAGAGCTCCCGTCCGGTGAAAGTCCTGCATTGGTATAAGCCATCACAAATTTTGCGCTGTCTACAGAAATCACTAGATCTGCTGATAGGGCCAGGCTGAAGCCGGCACCTGCTGCCGTGCCATTAACGGCAGCGATCACCGGTGCGTTCATTCTTGTGAGTCTTGAGATACCCATATGCAGATCGCCGGCCATTTCCTTGATGAGTGCTGAGGCGCCGTCACCAGCTTCACCGAACACACCGAGATCACCACCGGCACAAAACATTTTCCCCGTCGCGCGAATGACCACAGCGCGGATGCCTGGAGATTCATCGCACTTAATGGCGATAGCGCTCAGTTCCCTAGCCATCAATGGGTTCATAGCGTTGGCTGCGTCTGGTCGATTTAGGGTAATCGTAGCGATACTGTCTGTTGTTTCAAAAATCAGCGTTTCGTAGGTCATATTGTGTCCAGATAGTAGTAATTAAAAATGAAGATTATCAAGCATTGTAATAGCAGATGCGGACCATCACCATCGGCTGGTAATATCGTCGCTTTGTTGTCATGGGGAAAAGCCAAAAATGTTGAAATCGGTCCAGTTGGGGAGTCGTTCGGGGCTAAGAGTCTCCGAAATCGCTCTCGGCACGATGAATTTCGGAGAGCCGGGAAAGGGGCATCAGGGAGATTGGACGCTAGGAGCGGATGATGTCCGGCCAATTTTCAAGGCGGCGATTGATAATGGTCTCTTTTACTTTGACTGTGCTGATATATATGGACTGGGCTCTAGCGAAGAGGTGGTGGGTAAACTGCTCAGAGAACTCCTGCCCCGTCATGACTATGTGCTGGCCACTAAGGTTGCAATGCCTCTCGGACCCGGGGCGAATCAAGGGGGGTTGTCTCGCAAGCACATTATGGAAGGCGTTGATGCTAGTCTAAAAAGGTTAGGCGTTGACTATATTGATCATCTTGTTATCCATCGACATCCGCATGGTATTCCTATGCATGTGCCAACCCCCATCGAGGAAACGCTAGAAGCACTTCATGATCTTGTGAAGGCTGGGAAGGTTCTTTATCTAGGAGGCTCTTCGATGTTCGCATGGCAATTTGCCGAGCTACAGATGACTGCAAGGTTAAATAGCTGGACTGAATTTGTATCCATGCAAAATCATTACAACCTGATCTACAGGGAAGAAGAGCGTGAAATGATCCCTTATTGCGTGAATCAAGGTATCGCGATTACGCCATGGTCGCCACTGGCAAGAGGAATACTGACTGGCGCTTACAAAGGAAGCCTGGATGCAGGAACAACGAATCGCTCGAAGGGCCAGGATAAGGCGAGGACGGGTAGTCTTTATAAAGGTAACATGGATTTTCAGATTGCGGATAGAGTGGTTGAGGTCGCTGAGAAATACGGGAAAACACCAGCGCAGATGTCGTTGGCCTGGATGTGTAACAAACCAGAGATCACTTCGCCTATTGTAGGCGTATCCCGGGTAGAGCAGTTGATGCAACTCATGGAATCGGCATCAATAAGGCTGGAAGATGAAGACGCAGCCTATATTGAAGAGCTATACGAACCGCTTCAGAATCTACTGTCGATTGGCATGTCTTAATACGAACCGATAGAAATACAAAAAGGTAAATACTATGAGTTTTGATGGAAAAGTCGCGATTATCACTGGTGCTGGTGGTGGTCTTGGAAAGGAACACGCGCTGTTACTGGCGGACCTGGGCGTTAAAATTGTAGTTAATGACCTAGGTGGTTCTGTGGACGGATCGGGTAAGAGCGATGCTGCCGACCTTGTTGTAGAAGAAATACTCGCGGCCGGCGGCCAGGCTGTAGCAAACAAGGACTCTGTATCAGATAGAGAAGGGGCTAAACGTATCGTTGAGACTGCGGTCAAGGAATATGGCACCGTTGACATCTTGATTAATAATGCAGGTATCCTGCGAGATAAATCGTTTAAGAAGATGACACTTGATGAATGGGATCTGGTGATCAACGTTCACCTAAACGGATCTGCATATGTGACTTGGCATGCATGGCCGATCATGTACGAAAAGAACTATGGCCGAATTATGTTCACATCTTCGGTTTCCGGTGTTTTAGGCGTGTCTCTTATACACATCTCCGA
>CAJXTK010000269.1 GCA_913061115.1 uncultured Haliea sp. | reverse complement strand
CGAGATCATGCCTAGTCTCGTGGGCTCGGAGATGTGTATAAGAGACAGCCCATTGTGTTCCATGCCAAAGGGAGCCCAAATCTTTTCCGAAAGATAAGCCGATAGCGTCTTACCCGTCGCCGAACTGACTAAGACGCCAATCAGATTAGTTTCACCGGTCTTGTAAGCCCACTTGTCGCCTGCGGGCGCCTCGCGTGAAAGCGTCCGCATATAGCTGACGGTTGCATCGACTCCGGGCTCCGCTTTATGTTCATTAAAAAGTGCTACGTCGCTATTTTTGTCTTCATAATCTTCATTCCACCGAACACCCGATGTCATGGTTAGCAGCTGTTTGATCGAAACAGCATCATAGGCAGACCCTTTTAAGTTCGGAATATAGTCGGAAACCTTATCCTCTATACTCTTGATAAATCCGTCTTTGATTGCCGCACCCACCAAGGTCGACGTAAAGGATTTAGCGACTGAGAAGCTGGTCCATTGACCTTTGGCATCAAAACCAAGCCCGTATCGTTCCAGCCGGAGCTTGCCGTCCTGAATAATGACCAGCCCCGCCGTCCGTTGCTCGCGCATATAGATCTCGACATTCATAGGAATGCTGATCGGTGCGCCCCTGGGCATTGGAAAAGCTGTGCCCCCCGCCTCAATGACATTCGCTTCGGCCAAAACCGCTACGGCGTCTAGAGAGCGAAACGCAGCATCACGTTGCGGTACGGTCCAAAATAGGACGTTACGATCTGTCGGTAAGTTGGCGAGAAGATTGCGCATGTCCTTATCCGCAGTAAAATACGCAAATCCCAACCCTGTCACGACCACGACCAATATTCCGACTATCCATTTCCACATACACCCTCCTAAATGTTTACTCTATTGCCTACATTATCTGCATGGCGCCTCAACGCCATCCTGCGGCCAGCATCATGACTGCTATCGATGCACGTGGGTTTGCTACGGCAGTTGCAGTGATTTTCTCCTATTGGCCATTGAGCCTTTGATAGCGAATATCATAGCTTTACGTTATCAGCTTTGTATAGAGACTTTGGGGTTCTCTTCTCTGTCTCGTTTGTGCCTTGTGGGATGGAGCTTTTGGTAGCATTGGAATTAGCACTGGCTGGCGCCATCACACAGAGTATTTTTGTATAAGAACCAGAACTTGTTTATTGTAACGCCATGAAAACTCGCTATACCGTCTATAAATCCGACATTTCCTATTTCAGTGGCAAGCTGGAAGCGTATTTACGCTATAAGGGCATCGTTTATAAAGCGGTAGAGTGTGGCCAGCGCGAAATGAAAAAAATAGCCCAGACTACCGGTGTGAAAAAAATGCCCGCCGTAGAAATGGACAATGGCCAGTGGTTGTTCGATACCACCCCGATGCTGGAATGGTTTGAGCAACAGCACCCCGAACCATGTACTACGCCAGATGATCCCGCCTTGGCATTCCTGGCCCTGTTGATAGAGGACTATGGCGATGAGTGGTTGTGGCGGCCGGCGATGTGGTGGCGCTGGGTGCCTCGTGCGTCCCGTTGGGCGGTGGGTTACGCCATTGGGAAAGCCTTTGCACCAACGTTGTTAGCTCGGCCCCTGGGTTGGGTTTTTGGCCGCCGCCAACAGCGCGAATGGTTGTGGGGAGACGGCGTTAACCTGGCTAACGAAGCTTCCGTGCGCGATATGCTATTTAGGGAGTTTGAATTCTTAGAGCGCTTACTGGCCAGGCAGCCCTTTCTATTGGGTAGCCACCCCAGCGCGGCAGACTTTGGTTATTTCGCTTCGATGTTTCGTCATTTCGGCAATGACCCAGACTCCGCGGAAGTGATGCGGCGACAAGCCCCCAATACCTATGAGTGGCTGGCACGATTATGGAATGCTTCAGCGGATAAATTGCCCAAAGCGATCGAATGGCAGTGGCCAGAGACACCTGAGTGGCAACCATTCCTTCAACGTATTGCCGCCGATTATCTACCCTATCTGCACCAGAATGCGCTCGCCTTCCAACGGGGTCAAAAACGCTTCGACTTTACCGGCCACAGCCTGGCATTTCAGGGCACCAAAACCACTAATTACCGCGTGTATTGCCGTGAGCGTTTACAGCAGCAGTATCTGCAGTTGACGACAGCGGATCGAGACAAGCTGGAACAGCTGTTCAAATCCGTTGGCGGTTTGGGGGGGTTACAGGCAGATGGAGTGATTGTTTCAGGGCTCGCAGAGAGCTTCATATTGCCCCGCGAAGCTAAGAGTGGAAGGTCATCCTTCAAGTGGATACGAAGTCAGCCACGAAATTAATCGACTGGACGAAACTTGATTGAGGGCTAGCGGGGTGGCAACGGGTAGTCGAGGGATAGCCAGACACCCATAGCATTGTGTTAATGC
>CAJXTK010000268.1 GCA_913061115.1 uncultured Haliea sp. | reverse complement strand
TACACCTCTCTATTCGTCGGCAGCGTCAGATGTGTATAAGAGACAGCTATAATACTCGCGGTCAACAGACGATCCAGAAAATAGATGTCACTGCCCTGACGCAGTGATCGGCGAAATGCACCGACATACGGATCCTTCTGGTCTGACGTGGTGATGAGTCCACGGCGGTGTATCCATTTAAGCACTTCGCGGTAATGGGTCAGTTCCTCTATCGCTAGGTCCGCCATGGCTGCCACTAGTTCGATGCGATCCGGATAGTGCGATAGCATAGAGATCGCCATGCCTGACGCTTTTTTTTCAGCCGCCGCATGGTCGAGTAAAAAATGATCAAAGTCTCCCATCACCGCGGTGGTCCAAGCTTGAGGTGTGGCAAAGCGAAGGGGTAATTCCAGCATACGGGCGATAGCAGTTTGGTTACAAAGGGCTGCTATTGAACGTCAAGTGAGCAGCGAACACAAGATGCCATGTCAACACGACTTGCGGCAGTGCACGGCCGGTATGCTAAACTTTGTCGTCGCTTTCCCGTTGGGCTGGCTTCGGTTAGGTCTGACATTGATCCCCATAACAGGATAGATTTGCTAATGATCATCAAACCACGCGTACGCGGATTTCTATGTGTCACCAGTCACCCCGCGGGTTGCGACGCTAATATCAAGCGGCAGATAGACTATGTGACGTCTCAGGGGCCGATAGCGGGGGGGCCAAAGCGCGTACTGGTGATTGGTGCATCCACCGGTTATGGCCTTTCATCCCGTATCACAGCGGCGTTCGGTTGTGGTGCCGATACACTCGGAATCTTCTTTGAGAAAGAGGGTACACAGGCCAAACCTGCGACGGCCGGATGGTACAACTCGGCGGCCTTCCACAACTATGCGCAGGCCGATGGCCTGTATGCTAAGAGTATCAATGGCGACGCCTTTAGCAACGCAGTCAAGCAGAAGGCTATCGACACCATTAAAGTCGATATGGGGCAGATTGATTTGGTGGTCTACAGCCTGGCATCCCCCCGCCGGCAACATCCGGTTACCGGTGTAGTGCATAATTCGACACTCAAGCCTATCGGTCGTGATGCCGTGCAAAAGGGCGTCAATACCGACAAAGAGCAGGTGCAGGATTTTCATTTGGAGCAGGCCACTCAGGACGAAATAGACAATACGGTGGCAGTCATGGGCGGCGAAGACTGGCAGATGTGGATTGATGCGCTGGACGATGCCGGTGTGCTGGCCGATGGCGCGAAGACCACCGCCTATACCTATATTGGAGAAAAGCTGACCTGGGATATCTACTGGCATGGCACCATCGGTGCAGCCAAGAAAGACCTAGATAAGCGCGTCGTTGCGATCCGTGAACGCATGGCGGCAAAGGGTGGGGACGCGCGCGTGTCAGTCCTCAAGGCAGTGGTCACTCAGGCTAGTGCAGCGATTCCTGCCATGCCGATTTACTTGGCGCTGCTGTTCAAGGTGATGAAGGAGCAGGGTAGCCATGAGGGTTGCATCGAGCAAATTGATGGACTGTTCCGCGATTCACTCTACAACGCTGATCCTTACCTGGATGAGGAGGGCCGCTTGCGCGCCGACGGCAAAGAGCTGGATCCCGCGATACAAGATGCTGTGGCGACGCTGTGGCAGGGTGTCAACACTGAAACCCTGCGTCAGTTGTCCGATTTTGAGGGTTACAAGCGAGAGTTTCTGCAGTTGTTCGGTTTTGAAGTAGACGGCGTGGATTACACCGCCGATGTGAATCCTGAAGTTCCTATCCATAATATGGTCTGAGTCTATGTTTGAACACGGAGTTCCTTTTCGGCTTAACAGCAGAGTTAGGCGACTCGTCGCACCCAATGCGGGCGTGATGACGGGGCCGGGTACCAACACGTATTTGCTGGGTGATGAGGAGGTGGCGGTGCTAGACCCAGGCCCTGCGCTGCCCGCGCACATTGATGCCATATTGGACACCGCCGGTGACCGTATTCGATGGATCGTTTGTACCCACACCCATCCCGATCATTCTCCGGCTTGGAAGGCCGTAGCAGAGGCTACGGGGGCTCAGGTTATTGGCGCGTCTCCGCCGGATGATATGTTTCAGGACACGACGTTCAAGCCAACCCTAGAACTGCAGCACGATTATGCGCTGTCGACAAAAGAATTTACGCTGCGCGCGGTGCATACCCCGGGTCACGTGGGCAACCATTACTGCTTTTTCCTCGAGGAAGAGGGAATGATGTTTGCGGGTGATCACGTGATGAATGGATCTACAGTGGTGATTATTCCGCCCAGTGGCAATATGAAGTCCTATATCGAATCCTTGCGGCGGCTGCTAGATTATCCTCTGCAATTCATCGCTCCGGGCCATGGTGATGTCATGCCTGAACCGAAAGCGACGGTGGAC
>CAJXTK010000267.1 GCA_913061115.1 uncultured Haliea sp. | reverse complement strand
GTCCTTTGCGGAACGGAGGGAAATGTTGACACATGAAAAAATGTATTCTTTGGGGTCTGGCGGCGTCACCTTACCAGTTAAAGATGCAGTCCCTACTGGACTTCACTGGACATGACTGGGAGCGCTGGCCGCAACAGGCCGGTCGCAGGTCTGCCCTGTCTATGATCCTGCGTCTGGAAGTGGCAAAGCGCCGCGGCACAATCCAACGGTTTCCTGCGATGTCCGCTGAGTTTGACGAGTACCCTGCGGTACCGTTTTACACAGACAATGGCAAAAATTTTTACTATGATTCATCGTCTATGGCGCACCACCTGGATCAGGATCCGGGACGTCAGGCGAGCCTGTTGATTCCGCAGGACCCGAGGCTGGCTTTCATTTGCCAATTGATCGACGAGGCCTTTGACGAATTTGGCCTGTACATGGTGCATCACATGCGTTGGGTGGGTTCCGCCCACACCACGCCCATGGGGCAGATGACAGCCCGGGAATTTCGTCGACTATTGCCGCCGGGCGTTGAGCCGCTCCTTGCACGCCGCTTGTATCGACGCCAGGTATCGCGCTGCCCCTATCTGTTCAGCGTAGCGCCCCAGGGCTACGACGCGGGTGTTGCCAGAGACAGAACGCCGCCCTCACGGCCGGGTTTTCCACCGACGCACGCGCTGCTGGACGAGGCATGGCGTCGCTATCTGGCAGCCATGGAACACCTGTTGGCCAATCAGCCTTATCTGTTGGGGGGGCGCTTTACGCTGGCGGATGCCAGCGTCTACGGTCAGCTGGGCATGAACCTGGTTGACCCGCAGGCTATTGCGCAGCTGGAGTTGTTGGCGCCGAACACCTTTCGCTGGCTATGTGCTATCCGCGACGGCCGGCAGGGTGAGCAGGGTAGGGCAGATTTAGGGCTGACCTCAAGCCTGAAACCTCTGTTGGGCATCATCACCAGTACGTTTGTAGCGCTGATGCGGCAGAACGAAAAGGCTTACGAAAACGCTGTAGCCGATGGCGAGACAGTGTTTAACGAGGCGGCGTTCGATCGTTATCGTGCGCTTTACGACGGACATCTTTTGGGGCATCCGTTCCGCGCTGTTGCGAAAACCTTCCAAGTGCGCGTCTGGCGGGAGTTGAAGGAAAGCTGGCAGGCGCTTGATGTGCAGGACCGGAACTTTTTGGAGCAGGAACTTCTGCCCGATGCGGGTATTACCTTCAGTCCGGACAACGCACTGTGAGCACAATAGATTGCTGAGAAAACGACCTGTCGATTATTCAGGCGGGTTATTTGCATGCGTGCCACATGATCGCATTTAGTGACTTTTAGGGCTTGCAATCCTATTTTAAACAACTGATTATATATACAGTAGTTTTGCTGGCAGCCAAACGAGGTCTGCCGCAGGCGGGGCCGGAGTTAAGCCGGTAAACTAAACGAGAATCAGTTGAGTATTCGCAAAATGAGAGAGGCCACTATGGACGCTAATAAGGGAAAAGCACTGGACGCAGCACTGAGCCAGATTGAACGACAGTTCGGTAAAGGCACTGTCATGCGCATGGGAGATCGGGAGCATGTGGCTATTCCTGCCATCTCTACCGGTTCACTGGGGCTGGATATTGCTTTGGGCATCGGTGGCCTGCCTAGGGGGCGTATTTGTGAAATTTATGGCCCCGAGTCTTCTGGTAAGACAACATTGACCCTGCAGGTGATTGCCGAGGCTCAGAAGCTGGGTGGCACCGCCGCCTTTATCGATGCCGAGCATGCATTGGACCCCGCCTACGCTGAGAAGCTGGGTGTACAGATGGATGAACTGCTTCTTTCTCAGCCTGACACGGGCGAACAGGCACTGGAAGTCGCGGAAATGTTGGTGCGTTCCGGTGCAGTTGATGTGCTGGTCATCGATTCAGTGGCGGCATTGACGCCCAAGGCTGAGATCGAAGGTGAGATGGGAGCCTCTCATGTGGGTCTGCAGGCGCGATTGCTCAGTCAGGCGATGCGAAAGTTGACTGCCGCTATCAAACAGACCAACAGTCTGGTTATTTTTATCAACCAGATTCGTATGAAAATCGGAGTGATGTTTGGTAGTCCGGAAACCACCACCGGTGGTAATGCTCTGAAGTTCTACTCATCTGTACGTCTGGATATTCGCCGTATTGGCGCGGTCAAGGATGGCGATGAAGTAATAGGTAACGAAACTCGAGTGAAGGTGGTGAAAAATAAGGTGTCGCCACCCTTTAAACAGGCAGAATTTCAGATCATGTATGGTCATGGTATTTATCGCATGGGTGAGGTGGTCGACTGGGGTGTGAAGTTGAACCTGGTGGAAAAGTCCGGCGCTTGGTATGCCTACAAGGGCGACAAGCTCGGGCAGGGCAAAGCCAATGCCGCCAAGTTCCTAGGCTGTCTCTTATACACATCTCCGAGCCCACGAGACTAGGCATGATCTCGT
>CAJXTK010000266.1 GCA_913061115.1 uncultured Haliea sp. | reverse complement strand
TCTCGTGGGCTCGGAGATGTGTATAAGAGACAGGTAAGGAGGAGACTATTCGTTTGGGGGATTCGTTGGCTTAATAATCTCTACTGTCGTCGCTAAATACAATATTGTTGACTCAGATTTTTAGCTGCAGCCCGCCGGGATCATAAAAAGCAGATAGTTGCACGTCTAGCGGGTAACGTACTCCGGCGACTTCAATTGAAAACTGCTTTGAGGCGAGCCACTTTTTTGTGACGCCCTCGTCGTTTTTTAACAGCGCGATGCCGAGTGAGCGGTTGATCCTGTGACCCCACATACCTGAAGTAGTAATGCCGACCAGTTTATCGTCGCAGTAGACCGGCTCATCATGGTAGAGGAGCGGTGGGTCTTCATGATTGATAGCAATATTCACTAATCTTTCAGCAAATTTATTGGTGTTGTCTTTGAGCGCAGACTTTCCGATGAAGTTGTCTTTGCTCATATCTACAGCGAAGCCGATTCCAGCGCTATAAGGCGTGACCTCATCGCCGATATCATCGCCGAAATGCCGATAACCCTTTTCGACACGGCACGCGTTCATCGCATGATATCCGGCATGTGCGAGTTCAAAAGTCGCGCCTACTCTTAGGATTTCTTCGTACACGTGTTGCGCGAACTCCGTGGGGACGTATAGCTCATAGCCTAGTTCGCCAACGTAGGAGAGTCGATTCGCTCGGACCCGTGCATAACCGATCTCTAGTTCCCTGGACTGGTAGTAAGGAAGCGCTGCATCTGAGACATCATCTGGCGTAAGGCCAGATAAAAGGTCGCGGGACAAGGGCCCCATAATGGCCAACATCGTTATTGCGCTTCCGGAGTTGGTAGCGAAGACGTGCGTTTTACTGTCGATGTGTGATGTAAGCCACTGAAAATCTCTACCTTCGGAGGCGCAGCTGGAAACAATCATAAAGCGGGAATCATTTATTCGTGTGACGGTGACGTCTGCTTCTATGCCCCCTCTTTCGTTAAGCCACTGGGTGTACACGATCTGTCCTGCGCCCACATCGACATTGTTAGCGCAAATATGATTAAGGGTCGGCATTGCTTCTATCCCGTCTAGATAAAAAACCGGATAGCTGGACTGGTCAATCAGCGCGACTTTGTCTCTCATTGCCAGGCATTCTTCTCGGCAGGCATCGAACCAGTTTTGTTTTCCATACGAGTATTCGTAGGTAGGACTGTTGTTTCCGCGAACAAACCAGTTGGGCCTTTCCCATCCAGCGAGCTCGCCCATCACAGCACCTTGGTCAATTAAACGATCGTGGATAGGACTTCTTCTGGCACCTCGAGCGGTTTCATACTGCCGATAGGGCCAGTGCATCGCATATAAAAGCCCCAGCGTTTCTCTAGTCCTGTTGACGAGGTATTTGCGGTTTGATTGAAATGGAAAGGTGCGCCTGATATCCACATCCCATAAATCTATCGGTGGGTGATTCTTTGCGATCCATTCTGCCAGTACTTTTCCAGCGCCGCCGGAAGATTGAATGCCAATAGAATTAAAACCTGCGGCGACAAAAACGTTGTCGCATTCCGGCACTTTACCTAATAGGTATCTGTCATCCGGCGTAAAGCTTTCAGGGCCGTTAAAAAACAACTGAATCCCTGCAGTGTTCAATTTTGGGAACCGGCGTGTCGCCAGCTCCAGTATGGGTTCGAAGTGATCTATATCTTCAGGCAACGTTCCGAATGCAAAGTCCTTGCTGACTCCATCAATGGACCATGGCTTTGCCACGGGCTCAAATGCGCCAAGCAATAACTTTCCGGCGTCTTCCTTAAAATAGGCGAACTCATCTGGCACGCGTAGGGTGGGCATACCGGAACGAAGCGAGTCCATTGGTTCGGTTACGATATAAAAATGCTCCGCCGCTTGCAGAGGTATTGATACACCAATACTGGCTCCTAACTGCTTTGACCACATACCCGCTGCTATTACTAATTTTTTGGTTTTAATCACTCCGTCGGCGGTGACAACCGACAGAGCCTCTTCTGAGTTTGTGTTAATTTTCTCTACGTGCTGATTTTCAAGAATAAGTGCACCACCTTTTCGAGCGCCTGCAGCTAACGCCTGAGTTGTATCCACAGGGTTGGTTTGTCCATCGCCGGGAAGGTAAACCGCTCCGCAAATGTCCTCGATGTTCACGTCTGGCCAATAAGTAGTGACATCCGTTGCTGATATCTGTTCGACTTCAATACCGAATGCGCGTGCCGTCGAAGCTTGTCTGTTAAGTTCTTCGAGACGCTCAATGTTGAGTGCCACGCTGAGAGATCCGGTTCTGCGATAGCCCGTTGCCTGGCCGGTCTCTTGTTCGAGGCTGGCAAAGAGTTCGGTGGTGTAGCGAGCGAGATGGGTTAGATTTGAGGTGGCGCGAAGTTGGCCAACTAGTCCTGCGGCATGCCAGGTTGTTCCCGAGGTGAGTTGATT
>CAJXTK010000265.1 GCA_913061115.1 uncultured Haliea sp. | reverse complement strand
CAGCGTCAGATGTGTATAAGAGACAGAAGTAAGGCCGTATGACCCCGCTCTGCTGATGGGTGACCATTATAGGTTCTAATTGCCACAAGCGGCGCTTTCGGCCACTGCAAATGCTAAAACAGCAACATCTTACGGGACTCTCTCTACCAGTTTTGTCAATTTGTCACGTTTCAACCTGAAGCGATAGGGAGATATCATTGTTGTTGGTATATTTGGGTCGCATATGCTCACCCATAAACAGGACTCTAGTCATGCACAATAATGCGAAACTACTTTTCCCTTTAAGCCTAATTTCCGCCGCGATCCTGAACGTGGCGCCGGCGATTGCCCAAAAGAACATCATGCTAGAGGAGGTCGTGGTCACTGCTCAGCGCAGAGAACAAAGCCTCCAAGACGTCCCTGTGAGTGTGACGGCCTTTTCAGGGGCCACCCTGGAGCGACGCAATATCAAAAATGCTGTCGAATACCTAGCGATCACCCCCGGTGTCAGCTTCACGGAAGACGGTCAGACAGGTAGTCGTGGCATGGGGATCTCTATTCGCGGCGTCACCAGCCTAGTGACGGGTGAAAACGCTTTCGTTAACTCCATCGGCGTTTACTTGGACGAATTTAGTGTGGCCTCGGTACCGAACAATGTGACCAACCCTAACCTGTCGGACATGGACAGAGTCGAGGTACTGCGTGGTCCTCAGGGTACCTTCTTCGGTCGCAATGCGGTAGGCGGGGCGCTTAACCTGACAACCAAAAAGCCCACAGATGAGTTCGAAGCTGAGGTTATTCTGGGCGCAGAAACGTATAAAGACGGTGGCGATCAGGGCAGCATAACCGCCGTGCTGAACGTTCCGCTTTCAGATGACTTTAGAATGCGCGGCGTTGTGTATTATGCCGACAGCGAAGGCTATGTGACGAATAACTGTGCATCCGGTGCCAGTGCGGCATCCTGCCCCGCCGCAGTGGAAAACGACTTTACACCCAACGGCGCGGACGGCAGTGATCAGACCTCGCTAAACGGCAGACTGCATCTTGACTGGCGCGTATCCGAAGACACCAACGTGCTGGGATCAGTTTATTACTCAAAAGATGACCAAGACACCGATGAAAACGTACCTTCCGGTGTGCTGGACCTTGATTCTATCGATAGCTTCGAACTGACAGAAGCGCTCGATCCAAACACGGGGTTTTGGTATCAGGGAAATTATTCTGAATTGAGCCACGATCTCCGGGAACGTACTAAGAACGAATCTACCGTGGGGATTCTGAATATTACCCACAATTTAAATGATAATATCGTCCTTAAGTCCATCACCGGCATCATCGATGCATCGCTTGACCGTAACTTCGACAATGATCTTGCAGGTGGAGTCGATACACTGCGCCGTCAGAATTCTTACGAGGGCACCTCGTGGAGCACGGAATTCCGTGTGCAGATAACCGAGGAAAGCTACGATTTTGTCGGCGGATTCCTGTATGCCAGTGATGAACAAAAGCAAGACAACCTCGTGGGCATATCCACTCAGCCGACGGCAACCTTGGATGGCGTTGGTTGGCTGCCACCCTTCCCGGAGGGCCTAGGCCTCGCTCTAAATACCAAGAAATGGGAACTTGAGAGTATTGCGATATTTGCCGACTATACATGGCATGCCACCGACAGGTTAGATCTTGTGTTGGGCGCCCGCTATACCGACGATGAAGTCACAAACAACCTTCAGAACAACCCCTATAACCCAACCTGCTGTTTTCCAGGGTCCCCTGGTTATCCTGCGCCCGGATTTGAGTTCTTCCAAAGTTTTGTCAACACCCCTGCTCCGCCCGCTGACGGCAAAAAAAGCTTTGATAATATTTCTCCGCGTTTCGTAGCGCTCTACCAGGCTACTGACGACATTAACGTGTATGGCACCATCTCACAGGGCTATAAAGCAGGTGGCATCACGCTGGGCAACGACTCCAATGTAGACGGCAGTCCGGCTATCGTGCTTCCTTTCGATGAAGAGACGCTGTGGAACTATGAATTGGGTCTCAAAAGCGAACTGTGGGACAACCGCGTACGCTTAAACGCGTCACTGTATTATATGGAATGGTCAGATCTGCAGATGGAATCCTTCCGGTTCCTGACACCCGGCGATCTCTCGTCCAATTTCGAGCAGACCATCAATATCGAAGATGCTAATGCCTGGGGCAGTGAAGTCGAGCTAGTGGCTGCACTCACTGAAAATATCACCTTCACCTCGGCTATCGGCTATATCAACACTGAAATTACCAGTGACACCGTCGCTGAAATTACGGGCGGCTTCAATGTTGAACTCGAAGGGCTCGAACTGGCAAAGGCACCCAAATGGACCTACAACGCCAGCCTAGAATATCGCCTCCCCATTGGCAATAATGAGGCTTGGGTACAACTAGACTTCATTCACAGGGACGGCCAATACGGTGATATCGAAG
>CAJXTK010000264.1 GCA_913061115.1 uncultured Haliea sp. | reverse complement strand
TTCGTCGGCAGCGTCAGATGTGTATAAGAGACAGGCAGTTGCAACCGAACCTCGTCTATCGTCGCGTCTCTGGAAGGCTCTACATCATCGACCCACACGTAGTGCAATCCGTAAGTAGACCGCACCGGACCGACCCAGTGCCCAGGTTGCGAATCAGTTTTTTGCAGATTTTCTACAAAAGAAGCACCAAAGTGGCGCGCCAACTGGTCCGGCGTTTGCTGCGTGAACTGATAGCCCGGCAAAAAAGGCGAACTTAATTCTCGCGCCTGATCTGGCGTGAGGTTTTGCTCGCTGATTTGTGCAATGACAGCCTCAGCCTCAGCCTCTCGCTCCCGATTAAAATAAATATGTTCTATGGAGTAGCGCTCAGGCCTGCGCAATTCTTCTTTACGCTGATCGAACTCGGCAATGATTTCTGCTTCCGTTGGAGGACGTGGCGGGTTAGCGGCCAGCAGCAGTTGCTCCATTACTTGAATCATCCGCCGCTTGATCACTTCATCACTAAGATGCAGACGCATTTCCAGCGCAGCATCATAGAGCTCTTGGTCAGTTTTGCCTTCGGACATTTGTAGAAAACGCATATTGAGTAATAGACGCTGGTATACCACCGTATCGTAAAGGTGGAGATCGAGATCGATCGCGCGCTGGAACAACATATCCCTATCCAGTTCCGCCTCTAACATTCGAGTCTGCTGCTCCGGCGTGGGCAACCGACCAACACTGGCGAACCATTGCTGCTGCAATGCGTCTATTCGCGCCTCGCTCAGCGGTCCAACCAGTGGCTTAGGCTCGGGCAGGAACACGCCCTGCAGATAAAACAGCAAGACGCCCAACACAATAAAATGTACCCAAGGGCGGTTAAGCCGGGCAAAAAAAGTCATCCACTACTCTCCAAAAACTGCGACGTGACAAAGGATGACTGCTGGCCTGCTCATAGCTAGTCTTCGTATACGGCCTTTGTCTTATTCATTTGCGCCTGAATGCCAGCCGCCAAATCTACCTGACTCATCATGCCAGAGTTCCATGTGGCAATATAGTTAAGACCTTCAGAGACACTGTGGTCGCGCGAGTAGAGCATCATTTCCTTGGTACCGCGCATCGCCAATGGCGATTTCGCAGCAATCGTTCTGGCGATAGCAGTGACTTCACGCATCATGATCTCCTTGTCCTCAAAGACCTGGTTCACAAAGCCCGCTTCTCTAGCCTCTTGTGCACCCATATTACGACCGGTATAGGCCAGCTCACGAACCAAGCCGTCCGGAATGATCTTGGGTAAACGTTGCAACGTACCCACATCTGCCGTCATACCGATGTCAATCTCACGGATGGAGAAAAAAGCGTCCTGCGTGGCATACCGTATATCAGCGCAGCAGGTCATATCCACGCCGCCACCAATACAGGTATTGTGTATAGCTGCTAATACTGGCACACGACATTTCTCTATGGCGGTGAGATTAGCCTGCAGACGCAGAATAGTGCGCCGCAGTGCCTCAGCACGACGCGAGGCCTCAGAAGATTCGCCATGCAGGTTGCCAAACACGCTCAGATCTAGACCAGCACAAAAATGTTTGCCATTGCCTGCCAAAATGACGACGCGCACGGTAGGCTCGTCATCCAGCCACTCGAAACACGCTTGTAGCTCGTTCCACATGGCGCCATTCATGGCATTTGCCTTGTCCGGTCGATTCAGATTAACGGTGGCAACCTGTTGCTCGATTGACACTTCTAAGGTTTCAAAATCAGGCAGCATAGGTCATTCTCTCAGACTGGTTTTGGGGGAGTCGGCACTACCAAGTTGATACAAAATGAGTCATATCCAGTGGGGGTATCATTTTAGCAGATCCATTGCGCGAGCCAATATAGAGAAAAGCAATGATCTCTTCATCTTCAGCCAGACCGAGACCGCTCATCACCGCACGATCATATGCCGCGGCTCCCGTGCGCCAGATGCCGGCGAAACCCGATGCTTCAGCGGCTAATAATAAAGCCTGCGCGGCGCAGGCGCCGGAAAATCGTTGTTCTATAGGTGGCACTTTCGGATGCAACGCCACCTTAACAACGGCCACTACCAACAGCGGTGCCCTCAGCGGCGCATTACGCGCTTTGGCAAGCGCCGCCTCATCCGCATCTGGATTACGCAACAATAGACAACGCTCCAGCAATTCCCCAAACGCCACACGGCGTTCTTGTCCGATCGTGATGAAGCGTGACGGCCGCAGCCAGCCATGATCGGGCGCGCGCAACGCAGCGCGAAAGATGTGTTCTAGTTCAGCAGCGCAAGGACCCGGGGCTGTCAGTTTAGGAGAGGAATTACGCTGCTGTAGAAACTGGAGAATATCGCTCATGAGAATATGCTGCTAACAATTGAGACAAAAATTATAACAGTATTTGAAGGCTATGTTGCACCTTCCCATCCGAGATCTCAGTCCAGCACGCCGACGAGTATATTGAC
>CAJXTK010000263.1 GCA_913061115.1 uncultured Haliea sp. | reverse complement strand
CGTCAGATGTGTATAAGAGACAGGGATAATCCGTGGAGAGCCTAGACTTCCCCCGTCCTACTCGGAGGCGTTGTTTAACATCGGTTCCATAGGCGATTATTCCGAGCTGGTAGGTACAGAATTTGGCATTCACATCCTCCGTTACGATGCAGTGCAAGAAGAGTATCTCCTGTCCTATGAAGAGGCTAAAGCCCAGATCGTGGCAGACCTTGAGACTGAATACCGGAAGTTAGCTATTTTAGACTTCATTGCCCAATTTAATATGACAGATGACGTTGTTATAGACGGTGATGCCATGGAAACAGTCTTCGCTCCTTATAAGAGTGCGCAGAACTAATCTAACGACGCTTTGCCTCACATTCCAACTCTGTGGTTGAACCATTAAAAAACAGACACCTTATGGAGGGCGCTCGCTAGTAATGCCTGATTCTGTTGATGCTTGTCCTCAGGTTGCGGTGTTACTGTGTTCCTACAATGGAGGGAAGTTTCTAGCACAGCAGTTGGAATCTATTGCGCAGCAAGAAGGCGTGGAGTTGGCTATCCATGTGTCTGACGATGGGTCGCAAGACCAAACGCAGAGCATACTGAAGGCGTTTCATGAGCGTTGGGGACAGCAACTGTCGGTGGTTCAAGGCCCTGAGCGAGGCCACGTACACAACTTTTTTTCGTTGATTTTCGCTGACATAGAAGGAGACTACTTCGCGTATTCCGACCAGGATGATGTCTGGGATCCAGACAAATTATCCCGCGCCGTTAAGGCACTATCGTCGTTTCCTGAAGATCGTCCCGCGCTTTACTGCTCTCGATCTCTCCTGATAGACCATGACGGAGCGCTTCTTGGCCTGTCGCCCCTATTCTTGAAGCCGCCCGCTTTCGCCAATGCATTGATTCAGAATATCGGCGGAGGAAACACGATGGTGATGAACCGTAAGGCCAGAGACCTTTTGTGTGCTGTGGGTCCCGCAGACATCGTAGCGCATGATTGGTGGACCTACATCTTAGTCACTGGATCAGGAGGGAGCGTTATCTATGACCCGCGTCCATCGGTAAGCTATCGTCAGCACCAGGATAACGTGATCGGCTCATCGACCTCATGGCGTGACAGGTTTAAACGCTTTGTCTTGGCGCTAAGGGGACGCAACCGGCTATGGAATACAAAACACATCACAGCGCTTCAGCAAAACCGCTCCTGTTTGACGATAGAAAATCAAAGAATCCTGGATGATTTTAGTGCGGCTCGAGATAAGCCGCTTCCGCGCAGGCCGCTGTATTTATGGCGAAGTGGAGTGTATGCCCAGTCAACTTGGGGTAATCTTGGCTTGATTGCAGCAGCACTTTTGAAGAAACTCTAAGGAAGGGTATAATCGTTGAGTAAACGATAAGATTCTTTCTATTTGCTTACTGAACAATTAATTTTGTTGTATATACCAAGGCCCTCGTCTATTTATGCTCGATGCTAAAAAGCTAATTGTGGTCCTCGGTTCTCACCGATCGGGGACCTCCTTGTGTGCGGCCGCCCTTGAGAGCCTTGGTGCAGACATGCGGCTACCGGCGCATTACACAAATGACGAAAACCCAAGAGGCTTTTTCGAACACCCCGATATAGTGGACTTCAACGAAAGTCTGCTGAGCTATTTAGGTGGCAGCTGGGATAATCCCCTGTTTTATGGGCCAACGGCGATTTCGGACGCTGACCTCTGTGAGTGGCGGGCCAGAGCAAAACGTTTATTCGACTCTATTTATGGTGACGCGGCAGTAGCTGCGATTAAGGATCCCCGGCTTTGTCAACTTTTCGATTTTTGGAAGCCGGTCTTTCTCGAAGCCGGTTATAGTGATCGGGATATCTTTATTATCCATATTTTTCGTGATCCGATTGAAGTCGCCTTGTCGCAGCAGCATCGAGCCCAAGATAATCCCGTCTATTATGAAATCGGAGGACGTCTGGTCGAGGGTGCTGCACTGTGGCTGTCACTGACCGCGCAGGCACTCGCTCAGACGGCGACGCTCAATAGCTACTTCGTTGCTTATCCGGACTTAGTGACGAGCCCCGAACTTGTGGTCAAAAAGATTGCCGATTTTTTGGGCGTAATCCCCGATCAAAGGCAGTTACAGCACTTCTGTGAGGATTTTGTTGATTCTTCCCTGCGCCGCAATGTTGCTGATGTGGATGCGATTGAGCTTGTTACTCGCGAGTTCCCTCAAGTGATGGCGTTTAATGCGGCTGTACAATTACTGCTCGGCAATCAATCCACCGTGCAGCAGGCCATAGAGCCAGCGCTAGCACTGTATCACGCAACAGATACTCAGCTGGCAATTTCACTTTCGATGACGCCTGCTCTATCTCGACTTAGCCAGCGCAGTCGCAGCGACAGGCTAGAAGCCGAGCAGCGAGCAGATATCATCGTTGATCTCGGCGCGCAAATTGCGGATCACGTGTCGGTTATTACCTGTCTCTTATACACATCTGACGCT
>CAJXTK010000262.1 GCA_913061115.1 uncultured Haliea sp. | reverse complement strand
TTTGACTGTTTTAGTCGCAGCGGCGGCTTTAGCGGGTTTGACTGTTTTAGTCGCAATGGCGGCTTTAGCGGGTTTGACCGCTTTAGTCGTTTTGGTCGTTTTCGGTATTTTGGCTGCTCGAGGCATGGTTATTTTTCCATACGGCAAAGGTAACTTGACAATGTCTACAATTCTTCTGGTAAGGGCTGCCAAGAGGGGCCCAAATCCGAGGGCGGAGAAGCTACCAGATAACAGCGGGTCCTGCCAGTATTTCCTTACGCTTTTTCTCGTTTGCTATCACCCCCAATCGGCAGTTGCTAGTATGGCCGGCTTGCCACAGTCGAGGTTATCTATGTTGGATCCGAGAAAATCCGTTTATAGGCCAGGGGGCTTTTCCCGGCGCATGGCTGAAATTGAGCCATTCAGGGTGGTGGAAGTGTTGGCTCGAGCAACGCAGTTGGCAGCGGGCGGTGCCGACATTGTGCACATGGCGGCGGGCGAGCCTGATTTTGTTACCGCGGCGCCCATCGTAGAAGCGGGTCAGGCCGCTCTCGCGCGCGGTGCGACGCACTATTCCCAGGCTGCCGGCATTCCACAACTGCGTGAGGCGTTGTCACGGCATTACGCTGACGTCTATGGTTTAGACGTTGCACCTTCGCGTATCCTTATTACGCCCGGTGCTTCCGGTGCCCTGTTATTGATTGCGGCACTGTTAATGAACCCCGGTGACGGCATGCTTATGACCGACCCCGGTTATCCCTGCAATCGACACTTTATGCGCCTGGTGGAAGGGCGTGGGCAATTGGTGCCGGTGGGTGCTGGCAGCAACTACCAATTGAATGCCGAACTGGTCCAGGCCTACTGGCAGGACAATACTATCGGGGCCATGGTGGCTTCACCGGCAAACCCCACCGGCACTGCGCTGTCCCGGGAGGAACTGACGGGTCTGTCGGGGGCCGTGCGATCGCGTAATGGCTATCTACTGGTAGATGAGATTTATCATGGGCTGGTTTATGACGGATCGGCTCCATCGGTATTAGAAATCGATCCCGATGCGTTCGTTATCAATAGCTTTTCGAAATACTTCGGCATGACGGGTTGGCGTCTGGGTTGGCTGGTAGCGCCAGAGGCGGCGACGGCTGAGATGGAGAAGCTGTCTCAGAATTTATTTATTTCAATGTCTACTATGGCCCAGTATGCAGCGCTAGCAGGCTTCGAACCGGGGACACGGGAGATACTGGAACAGCGCCGGGAGATATTTGGTCAGCGCAGGGACTACCTGTTATCAGCGGTGCAGGAACTGGGCTTTTTGGTGCCCTGTCATCCACAGGGGGCTTTCTATATCTATGCTGATGCCAGCCGTTTTACCGACGATAGTCAGCAATTTTGCCTGAATTTACTCGAGGAGCACGGTATCGCTCTGACGCCGGGTGTGGATTTCGGTCATCACCTGGCTAGTCAGCATGTGCGTTTCTCCTACACCACTAGCATGGATCGTCTGGAGCTTGCTGTGGAGCGGCTGGCGAAGGTGTTGGGCTGATAGAGGCACACAAGTGTTGCTTTTCTCAGGTTCGCGTTAGGATGCTCAATACAAAGCGGTATCGTGGAAATCCCGGTGCCAGAATGAAGCAACTTCAGCGGAGATGCTACCTATGGTCAGGGCGCTCAACCCAAGGCAATTAACGGGACTGGATGAAACGCATCTTGTCATACTCGCCGACGGCCATCGTTTACAACGCGAGGTAGCTCGAGCCTTTACGGCGCTCCAGTCAGATGCCCGCAACGCTGGCTTCGAACTGTCGATAGCCAGTAGTTTTCGACCTTTCTACCGCCAACTCGCCATTTGGAACGGCAAGGCCGCCGGCACCCGACCGATACACGATGATCAGGGTCGCCCTATATCGATCGAACAATTGTCCCGCACGGAACTGCTCCATGCGATCTTGCGTTACTCGGCAATGCCCGGTACGTCGCGGCATCACTGGGGTACGGATCTAGATGTGTACGACTCTGCGGCCGTGCCTTCAGAGTATCTGTTGCAGTTATCCCCCGATGAAGTTGCTGCAGGCGGTGTATTCGATCGGCTGCATTGTTGGCTGGATGAGAGATTGGCCGCTGGCGAGTCACACGGATTTTTTCGACCTTATGGGAAAGATCACGGCGGCGTTGCACCCGAGCGCTGGCACCTGAGCTACGCGCCGTTGTCAGTTGCATGTGCTGCGCAGTTTAACAGTGCAGCGCTGGCTTTTTGTTGGGGCTGTGAAGAAGTTGAAGAGGAGATACTATTAAGAGCGGAGGTTGACGCAGATTTGCCGCAAATCTTGGCGCGGTATGTTGATGTGCCCGAAGATTGGTGTCCCACTATCTCGTTGTAAACTCCCCCCCTGTGAATCGTGATGTGATATCGAGAGGGGGACTGTGTGCTGGACGTTACTCGCTCGCTTTCGCTTCAGCGTGTAGGTGTCCGAAATGGCTGTCTCTTATACACATCTGACGCTGCCGA
>CAJXTK010000261.1 GCA_913061115.1 uncultured Haliea sp. | reverse complement strand
GGCTCGGAGATGTGTATAAGAGACAGGTCACCATCTGATGCGGGATGGGTGCTAAAGGTTATGCGTGGCTTGGCGACAGTCTTGAGACTCACGGCGTGAGCGTAAATTGAAGGAAGCCGACCTTTCAACATGACTTGCTGCAGGGGTCTAGTCTGCATTTTGGCGTTTTCGAGTGCGGTACCGGTAAGTAAATGCGCATTTCCAGCGCCGGCAGCAAAGATGTAGCGGTCGGCTTTTAGTGATTGGTCATTGGGTAACTGCAGATGGGACACCTCACCATCATGTGTCACAACTTGAGGTTCTGCGTGATAAATATAGTTTGCCTGCTGCTGCGAGAGTTTGCTGATCAACGCCGGTGTATCAATCACGATATCCTGCAGTTGATAAAGTGACCCTTTGAAACCACTGTCGGCAAATACTTCAGGATAATCTGTTTTAGACAACGCGCTGATTCTGCCTCGAAGAGATTTGCTCGCAAAAAAACCGGTCACTTTGGAGGAGAGTGAGCCGTCAGAAAACAAAAAGTAGTCTTCTGACAGTAGATTCAAGTTCTTCAGGTCAACGGGCCCTTGACCAGCAATACAGGCGCGCCAGACGGATGGCATGTTCGCGATTGTTTCTGAAGCGGGGGTGGTAAAGCCGCCCAGCGCGTATTTAATGCCGCCATGTATCATGCCTTGAGAGGCGAAAGTTTGTTGCGAACCCAGCGCATTTTTCTCAAATAAGACTGCATCGTAGCCAGCGTTGCGCAAGCTGTTGAGTAGCCATAGACCCGAGATGCCTCCGCCGATGATGGCAATCTGTGCAGAATGTTGCGTCATACTATTGTTTATCTCTCCGGTGTCGCTCAACTAAGCGAGTGGCTTTATTATCTGTGTTGTTCAGTCCTTAATAACGCGTCTTGGACCTTGCGATATCAATTGCCTAAAAGCGTGGCTTGTTTGAAGCGGCGACTCACAAAAAGATCCACAATGGTCCCTGATTACTCAGATGAGGGCTCTGAAAAGCAGGATAGTTAAGTATATCAATATTGTGTCGCTGGTTTGCGTTGTAATTTCCTTATATTGTGATGGTCTATAAAAACGATCACTCACTCATTGGAAACCGCCATTATTCGTTTCTTGTACAGCATACTATTTTATTGCCTGACACCCATCGTCTTGCTGAGAGTGTATTGGCGTTCTCGTCGAGAGCCCCGTTATGCTGATGACCTACCCCAGCGGTTTGGCTTTTTACCGGCGCGGCATGACAATCCGATATGGGTGCATGCGGTTTCAGCCGGCGAAACGATAGCGATAACACCTCTGGTAAAGCGGCTGGTTGTATTGGGCCATCGCGTCATAGTGACGAACATGACGCCAACCGGCAGAGAGCGGGTTGAGTCGTTGCTGCTGCCTGACGGTGGTGAGTCTGTCACGCATGCCTATGTGCCTTATGATTTGCCGAATGCCGTTTCGCGGTTTCTGGCTCGAACGAAGCCAAAAGCTTTGATTATTGTCGATACAGAGCTGTGGCCCAATATGCTCCATCAGGTGTCTAGACAAAAAATCCCAAGCATACTGGTTAACGGGCGACTGTCAGAGAAGTCTGCGGCGGGTTACGCGCGCATCAGCCTGCTAAGTCGCCCTATGTTCAATCAGCTGACCTGTGTATGCGCTCAGAGTGCATTGCAGGGCGAGCGATTCAAACGACTGGGTGTCTCAACTGAAGGTATGCATGTAACCGGCAGCGTAAAGTTCGACCTGCAACTGCCCGACGATCTTTTGACGCGGAAAACAGCGCTGCAACAGAAATTTACGGGTCGACCTGTACTGCTTGCTGCCAGTACCCACAATGGAGAAGAAGATGTTGTGCTGCGCGCATTCAAACAAATGGGACTCAGTGAAGACGCTATATTAGTGCTCGCGCCGCGCCATCCAGCCAGAGCGGACGCGGTTTTTAAATTTTGCGAGCAGGCGGGGCTGCCTGTTCAACGTCATTCCAGTGGTCGAGATATCATGCCCAAAACAAA
Organism: uncultured Haliea sp.; assembly: GCA_913061115.1. Taxonomy (GTDB): domain Bacteria; phylum Pseudomonadota; class Gammaproteobacteria; order Pseudomonadales; family Halieaceae; genus Marimicrobium. The sequence goes on along the minus strand of CAJXTK010000261.1, from coordinate 477 downwards.
AGTGTATCTGATCGACACGTTAGGCGAATTGTTGTATTTCTACAGTATTGCCAACAGTGCTTTTGTTGGTGGAAGCTTAGTCGATGTGGGTGGACATAACCCAATGGAGCCTGCCCACTTTGGTATGCCGATTCTGATGGGCGGTTACTTGAGGAACATAAAAGATATTGCCGAGCAGTTCGTTGAAGGCGGCGCAATGAAGATAACCCAGCCGAGCGAGTTGGCCGCAGATTGGCGTGAAATCGAACTCAACTCACGATTACATAAACAAATGTCAGAAGCAGCGTTGCAGGTTATGCAGGCAAATCGAGGCGCACTGGATCGGGTTGAGCAAGTCTTATTACCGCATTTGCAATAATCATGGCTGTGTCGCATTTGTTTTAATATTTACACCAAAATTAGACTGAGTTGATTTATCTTGCCCGTTCGCGCGTATACCTTTGGTGAGGGCAATCGTGTAGGGCCTGTCTCTTATAC
>CAJXTK010000260.1 GCA_913061115.1 uncultured Haliea sp. | reverse complement strand
GTCTCGTGGGCTCGGAGATGTGTATAAGAGACAGGCACAACCCCGCCAATAAATGGCTGCGTAAATTGATCGTGGACACCGCCAGAGAACTGAACGGACAGCAACCAACGCTTTAGCGGCATTCACCGCTCTAATGACGGTGATAAAAGCGATAAATTGGCTAAATTGAAGTCTGCGACCTACACTCATCCGCTCAGCGGCACAGGCGTGGGCCTGGGCTTAGCTATCGTTTACAAAGAGGTATCAGCATGACGGATCGCGTCCAACAGGGGAGCTTGCAGGTTGCAACCGTTCTCAACCAACTTCTGGAAAAAGACATCGCCCCGGGCACGGGTGTCACGCCTGCTCAGTTCTGGCAGGGTCTGGAATCCATCGTCGACACTCTGGGGCCGCGTAACCGTGATTTATTACAAATCCGTGAAGATCTGCAGGGCAAAATCGATGCATGGCATCAGGCTCACCCGGGTAACGACTACGACCGCGAGGCCTACAAGGCCTTTTTGCAAGAGATTGGTTATCTGCTTCATGAAGGGCCCGATTTTCACATCAGCACCACAGGCGTAGACGAGGAAGTCGCCACGCTGGCCGGACCACAGCTAGTCGTGCCGGTGATGAATGCGCGCTACGCACTGAACGCGGCCAATGCCCGCTGGGGCAGCCTTTACGATGCTTTATATGGCACTGACGTGATCCCAGAGGCCGACGGAGCCGAGCGCGCGGGTGCCTATAATCCAGTGCGCGGCAATAACGTTATCGCCTATGCGAAAGACTTTCTCGACCGCCACTGCCCCCTCACCGAGGGCAGCCATGCCGATGCGAAAGCCTACGCCGTAGCGGAGGGCGCGCTGCAGGTCACACTGAATGATGGTGCAACCAGCACGCTGCAAACGCCTGCGCAGCTGCGTGGCTATTGCGGCGATGCGGCAGCACCTGACAGCATCCTGCTGCGTCATAACGGTCTGCATATCGAAATCCAAATCGACCCGGCAAGCCCCATAGGCGCAACTGATCCGGCAGGCGTCAAAGACGTCGTGCTGGAAGCGGCACTCACCACCATTCAAGATTGCGAAGACTCCGTCGCAGCGGTGGACGCCGAGGACAAAACCGTCGCTTATCGCAACTGGCTAGGCCTGATGCGTGGCGATCTGGAAGATCGCTTTGACAAAGGCGGCAAGACGATGACCCGCCGTCTCAACAAGAACCGTCGCTTTACTGCGCCCGATGGCGGTGAGTTAGTGCTGGCCGGGCGCAGCCTGATGTTTGTGCGCAATGTAGGCCATCTGATGACCACACCGGCCATACTGGATGCTAACGGCGATGAGATTCCAGAGGGCATTATGGATGCCATGTTCACTGCGATGATCGCGCTGCACGACCTGAACAAGGCAGCCGGCAGTGATCGCAACTCACCGCAGGGCAGCGTCTATATTGTGAAACCCAAAATGCACGGGCCGGATGAAGTCGCGTTCACCTGTGACCTATTCGACCGCATCGAAGACGTGCTGGGTATGGCTCGCAACACCCTGAAAATGGGCATCATGGACGAGGAACGACGCACCACAGTGAACCTCAAAGAGTGCATTCGTGCAGCGCGCGAGCGCCTAGTGTTTATCAACACCGGTTTTCTGGATCGCACCGGCGACGAGATACACACCAGCATGCACGCAGGCGCCATTACACCCAAGGGTGCGATGAAACAGGAACCGTGGATCTCTGCCTACGAGGATTGGAATGTCGATACAGGACTGCGCTGTGGACTACTGGGTAAGGCCCAGATCGGCAAGGGGATGTGGGCCATGCCAGACCTGATGGCCGACATGATGAGCAATAAAATTGCACACCCGCAGGCCGGCGCCAGCACTGCATGGGTGCCCTCCCCGACGGCAGCAACGCTGCACGCGATGCATTATCATGATATCAACGTCGGCGAACGGCAGACCCAATTATTGGGGGAGGCCCGCGCCTCGTTGGACGACATCCTGAGCATTCCCCTCAAAGGCGCCGCCGGTCTCAGCGAGCACGCGATTCAACGCGAGTTAGATAATAACGCGCAGGGCATACTGGGCTATGTGGTGCGCTGGATTGATCAGGGTGTGGGATGTTCCAAGGTGCCTGATATCAATCAGGTGGGCTTAATGGAAGACCGCGCCACCCTGCGCATCTCCAGTCAGCACATCGCCAACTGGCTGCGTCACGGCGTCTGCAGTGCAGAACAGGTACGGGAGACACTCGAGCGCATGGCGGCCGTCGTGGATACACAAAACGCAGCGGACCCTTTGTATCGGCCTATGGCGCCCAACTTTGATGCCAGCATTGCTTTTCAGGCCGCCTGTGATCTGGTGTTCCTCGGCGAGCAACAGCCCAGTGGCTACACCGAGCCTGTGTTGCATGCGCGGCGGCGTGAGGCAAAGGCGAGGGCGTTGTAAGGTCAAGCGCAAGACATGTCCTCTACAACAACTGTCTCTTATACACATCTCCGAGCCCACGAGACTAGGCATGATCTCG
>CAJXTK010000259.1 GCA_913061115.1 uncultured Haliea sp. | reverse complement strand
TACACCTCTCTATTCGTCGGCAGCGTCAGATGTGTATAAGAGACAGGGTAAAATAGACGCGTGCGGCATCGTTCAGGTTTGACGCATACAACATCAGCTCCCGTAACGACAGCGGTGACATCAATCGATCCGCATATTTTTCACCACCAACTGGCGAGTAGAAAATCGTCGGATTTTCCTCATAAACCACCCCCGCGCCAAAGGGCACCAGGTTGCCAAGGTAATCACCCGAGTCACCGAACCCGAGTTGGGTGCTGACCTTGGTAGTGACACTGACATTTGCTGTGACACTGTTTAACGCCAACAGGTTGCCGCGCTCTGCATAGCGGTTGCGTAAAACTAAAAGCAACAACTGTTGGTTATTTGTTTCGACAATGGATTCGTTGTAGGCAAGTCTGCCGCTATTCACAGTAGCAGGTCCAACCAATGTACAACTCGCCAACACTGCGCTGAGCAGGGCACAAAAAAATAGGCCAAATTTTCTGAGTAGCGATCGGTGTGATATTTTCACTGTAGTCTCCAGTTACTCTGAGAAAGCCAAAAAGCTAAAAAACGGGAATGCCGACGTCACTGATTCCATAACCGCTGTTTAAGCCAAGCATTGTCAAGCCTAGTTTGGCCTGATTCACTGTGCATCCGCAATCTAGCACTCACTGACGGTGTCACGATAGATACGTTAGTTAATATGATACCAGTGAAGCCGTTGCTTTGCGCGCTGCCCAGGCCGAAAATGACGAATTTAGGTCGGGCCGTCAGCAAGCCGCAGTCCGCTGCGCTTAAGCAGATAAGTTTGGTGTCTGAAATCCTGAACCAAGGTGCGGACTAAATTGCAGTGTCTCACTGATTGTGTATTATTGAAGATGACCTCATTGCAGCGACGTGAAGCTTACAGCAGACTATGAGGCCTGTATTCGGAGATACATAAACTCTTGTCCTAAATTTTTGGAGTGTATATTCCGATCACAGGCCCGAAAGATACTGCGCTCAACTAGCGTGGTCATTATAGTGAGCAGCTAACGCGATGATTCGTAACAATCCTTCGGGTCCACACGAAAACTGCGGCGCTATTCAGCCACCGCTGCGGCAGATTTTATGCGCATCAACATTTGGTGAAAGCTATGGTCAATCTCGGAAGTCTCAGCATAATCGTAATGCCATTTTTGTTGCTGGCCGCCTGCAGCAATGGCAGTGGCAATCGTGAGCTAAGCAATGACGAAAAAGAAACAGCCACAGTCTTTGAAGAAAAAAATTCAATTCAGTGCGGACCGTCAGGGCTTAGCGTTGAAGAGAGCGCTCAAAGGCTTGTCGACACTGGCATTGATGTGATTCAATCAGATTGTGCATACAACAATCTAATCACTGTCATCAGCCTGTGTGGCACCCGCACAAGCGAAATACTGGTTCATAAAATTCCAGTGCAAAATGTCGCTGATGCAGAAGGCGACGGCTTTACTAACACCAACGAAATAGATAATGATTATAGCGTCTATGAGTGTAGCTAAAATGGAATTTACCCGTAAACATGTATGAAACACTCGCAGTACTTGCTCTGTTTATAATGGTCTATAGTTCGGTGGCCGGAGCGGTAGAACGAAGATGGGTCAGCGGCCCTATTGTGTTTACCTGTTTTGGGCTGCTTATCGGGCCGGCGGGTTTTGCGCTGCTTGACTGGGAAACTGACCGAGAACTCATTCGCAATCTCGCCGAAGTGACCCTTGCCATGGTGCTGTTCACCGATGCAGCCGGCGCAGACGTCAGAGTGCTCAAGAATACCAGCGGAGTGCCCGCAAGGCTTCTATTAGTAGGGCTGCCGCTCACTATTGCGTTGGGTTTCGCGGTTGGCGCTGTGCTCATCGACTCTCCATCTCTATTCGCCATTGCAGTATTGGCAACGATACTGGCCCCTACCGATGCGGCTTTAGGTAAGGCCGTCATTACCAACGAGGCCGTGCCAAATGAAGTCCGCCAGAGCCTCAATGTAGAGAGCGGCCTTAATGACGGTATCTGTGTGCCGGTTTTACTCCTTTTTTTGGCGCTGGCGCTGGATACGGCGGGGGATATGGATCCCCTGCCATTGGCCGCCACATTGGTGTTTGAACAAATCGGCATCGGCCTCGCCGTCGGACTAGTGCTGACCTTTAATGCCGTCAGATTGTTGAAATACGCCAGCGACAGGCAATGGTTGACTAAAACCTGGACACAGATACCCATTTTCGCGCTCGCGTTGAGTTGCTTTTCAGTTGCGCAGTACCTGGGAGGCAGTGGCTTCATTGCGGCCTTCAGCGGCGGCCTCCTGATGGCCTTTATGGAAAAAGATCTTTCCAAGAAAGTGAAAGAGGAATATCTGCTCACCTCCGAGGGTGCCGGCGATACGCTTGCGCTAATCACTTGGGTGACTTTCGGCGCGGCTGTCGTGGGGCAAGCGATTGGCTATTTCAGCTGGACCATACTGCTTTACTCGTTTTTGAGCCTCACAGTGATTCGTATGCTGCCGGTCTTCCTATGCCTCAC
>CAJXTK010000258.1 GCA_913061115.1 uncultured Haliea sp. | reverse complement strand
AGATCATGCCTAGTCTCGTGGGCTCGGAGATGTGTATAAGAGACAGATTTAAGACTGACACTCGTAACGAACGTTCGCAACGAGCGCTGCAGAGAATCGGCGCCACGAAGGAGGGTGTGCTGCGTAATCATAGGATTGTGCAGGACGACTTTGTGCGTGATTCAGTCTGTTTCAGCGTGATCAGTAGTGAATGGTTAGAGATCAAGGAGCGTCTCGAAAGACTTGGAGGCCGCTCCTAATTTTTGATTCGCTCAACTCACAGTGGTCTGAACGGTTTCGTTTTCCGAAAAGGTGTCGGCAAACAGTGGAGACGTGAGGTAGCGCTCTGCGGAGTCAGGCAAGATCGCAACGATCAGCTTGCCCCTGTGTTCTTTTCGTTGCGAGAGTCGATGTGCAACAGCCATTGCTGCGCCCGAGGAGATGCCCGCCAAAATACCCTCCCGCTGCATCAGTTTGTGGGCCCATTCAATCGCTTCCTCGCTGGACACCTGTTCAACGTGGTCGACCATACTTAGGTCCAGATTTTTCGGCAAAAAGCCTGCACCGATGCCCTGTATTTTGTGGGGAGCATGGGTGGGTTCTATTCCAGCCTTGGCCGCCGTGATGATAGTGGTAGAGTCGGGTTCAACCGCCACAGTTAGTACGTTCTTGCCCCGGGTTTTTTTCAGATAACGGGAAATACCCGTAAGGGTGCCACCGGTTCCTACGCCCGATACTATGATGTCGACCTCGCCGTCTGTGTCCTCCCAAATTTCTGGCCCGGTGGTTTGTTCATGAATCGCAGGGTTGGCCGGGTTTTCGAACTGGCGCGGCCCCCAGTACTTTTCGGGATCAGCGGCGATGATGTCCTCCGCCTTCTGAATTGCTGCAGAAACGCCTTTGGCGCCATCGGTAAGAACCACCTCTGCCCCCATCGCCTTCATTAGCATGCGCCGTTCTAAGCTCATGGTGTTGGGCATGGCCAATATGCAACCATAGCCTTTGGCCGCTGCGACGAACGCGAGGGCGACGCCTGTATTGCCACTCGTGGGTTCAACGATAGTCATTCCGGGCCTGAGGCTGCCATCACGCTCCGCCATAGCGACCATATTAGTGCCTATACGGCACTTGACGGACATGGCCGGATTGCGATTCTCCAGCTTGGCATAAATATTTCCATCACTGATGTGATTGATCTTGACCAAAGGCGTACCGCCAATGGTTTCAGCATTGTTTTGGTGGACATTGCCCATGTTGATACCCTCTATTGAACTGATTCAGGCCGCTCTTCCTGCATAAGACTAGTCTCGTCAGACGTGGCTGTCTATTGCCTGCCACTACAGGAGCTCGATTGTGGCGAAAAAAATAAATTTATTTCAATTTTGGCGGAACTTTTCGCCAGTAGTAAAGTCATATTAAACACAGACGCTGTGACAGTCGTTGCCGTGAAGGTAATGAGCCCGTTTTGGCAATACTGAATGTCGTCCAGATCTTCCTCTCCTTGCAGGCTGCTAGCCTGTTTCAGCCGGTCCTTTGGACCGGCTTTTTTTATTCTAGTTCGACGCTTTGTTCAAATCTTGCTGGGTCGCTTGTGCCAGTGAGGCGAGAGTCTGTGGCCCAATCAGTGTTGCGACGAGTCGCCCTGTTGGATCGAGAATCAATGTTGTTGGCAAGACTACAGGCCTGGGTATGCCCAGTTGTGCCGCTGGATCTGATTCCAGGCTGGCAAATGTGACGCCCAATTTCTGCCGCTGGAGTTCCAGTTCCTCCCCGTTTGTTCCGTCATAGTTTACGCCCACTACGGTCACCCCAGTATAGTCTTGGTCAAGGCGGTTTAATTCTGGAATTTCTTTGATACAGGGTGTGCACCATTGCGCCCAGTAGTTGACCACAACCCACTGCCCCTGCAGACGTTCCAAGCTTGACAGAGTCGTGCCAGGATCATGTTTGGTGCACCCCAGTAGCGACAATACCGCAGCAAGAATGAGTACATATCTCACTGGCTGAATAAATCCGCCAGATTGATGCTCAGGATATCGCGTTGATCCTTGCGTTCACTGGCGAGTAGGCGCAAAGCATCGCTCTGCCAGCCACTGTGGGTAGCGAAGTCGTGTTCGGATAGGGAGTGCTCATCGTCGATCCATTCTTTCAATTGCCAGAAGGGAATGGTGTGTAGATCTCGGCTCAGCAGATAGTGGCCCTTATCGTTCTCGGTAATCACTTTTTCCTGAATAAGAATGTCACGCACCATACTCCACGTTTCGCTGTCCAGACCCCGAATGACGTCGTGCCTACCGTCAAGGAGTTCGATCTCTCGTACGGCATCCCCTGATTTTTGTTTTTGCCAGAATAAATGCAATACATCGAGTGCCTTCAGGGTTGCTGGTCGATTTGCTTGTTCATTGTTTTGATAGGCCGATAGACTATGTACTAGGATACCTCCCATGAGTACGATGTTCCAAGACAGATAAATCCATAATAGGAATAATGGTACAGCGGCGAACGCGCCGTAGATGAACTGTCTCTTATACACATCTGACGCTGCCGA
>CAJXTK010000257.1 GCA_913061115.1 uncultured Haliea sp. | reverse complement strand
TACCAACCAAAATAATGTCGGAAATGGCTTATCCTCTACAAGGGACGCAACCCGAATGACGACAGGCTCTCCAGCCGGTCCTGTCACGGCGACATCTTCCAGCCCACGAGGTGCCCTGCCGAGCAGAACGGCGACCTGATTCACTATGTCAGGAGTAATTGTCATCCGCTGATACTATTTTTTTTGGGGGTGGCCGCTCAGTTTACTCAAAGCCAACAACTTTGGCACTAACAAGCTTTTAAAGGACCAAATCCACCCGATAGATGTCATTAGAATGGGATGCAATTAGGTTCCACCGGCATTGACACGGCGTGTTCTTCACTCTACAGTCGGCGCAATTGTTAGGTGCCCACCGCGATTTTTTCTTTGCTGGGTGGGTTAAATGGGAAGTGTGGGACGGCTATTGCCGAGTCCACCGCTGCCCCCGCAACGGTAAACAGTCATCGACTGTCAGCCCGATACCTGCCTAGCAACGCGCAACGATGAAGCGGAGGGCTTTGTACTTGGTTGCTCAATGCTTGCATTGTGTTTCCGATTTCCCTCGTTTGATCGTTAATTATATTACGACACCCGAGGATTTATCTTGAACAAGTTTTCATTTTCTATCGCCGCCGCTGCGGCTTGTACTTCTTTCTTGGCCACTGCGCAAAGCTCTCCACCGAAAGATAAGCTAGAAGAAATGGTTATCACCTCTTCGCGTGTGCCCATGCCTTTGCGGGAAGTCGGCACTTCAATATCGGTTATTACCCAAGACGAAATCTTCGAAATGGGTTTTAACTCCCTGTTCGACATATTGCGTACCCAGCCAGGTGTTGCCGTTAGTAATGCGGGCGGCCCAGGTGGGGCCAGCTCTATGAGGATTCGCGGAGAAGAGGGCTTTCGCACTCTAATACTGCTTGATGGCATCGACATCTCTGACACCTCATCTCCGCAGACAGGGCCACGTGTGGAGCAGTTACTGAGCTCTGGCGTGCAGCGAGTGGAAATCCTGCGAGGGCCGCAAGGTTTAATGTATGGCGCCGACGCCGGCGGTGTGGTCAATATTTCAACGATCGCACCCAGCGAAGGCTTCGGCGGTGAACTTAGCGCCGAAGGCGGGCGCTATGGGACGCAGCAATTCGCCGGCAATATTGGCGGGGGAAATGACGATGTGGATTTCGCTCTATCCGCTGCGGATTACCAGACGGATGGTTTTAACTCGCGCTCTGATGACACTCAACTAAGTGACCGCGACGGTTACAAAAATACGACGATGAACGGGCGTTTTGGCTGGAACGCCAGTGATAACTTGCGTATCGGGCTATCACTGTACGATGTCGACTCAAAAAATGACTACGATAATTGCTTCGACACAGTGTCTTTTGAACGCACCGACCTGTGCAAGGACACTTATGAGCAGCAGGCATGGCGGCTTCAGGGTGACTACGTGGTCGGGCGTTTTAATCACGAGTTGTTCTATAGCAACAGTGATACGGAGCGAGATTTTTATGCGGATGGTATTTCGTTCTTCAAGCCCAAGGGTGACCTAGAACGTGGCGGCTATCTTGGCACTTTTACGGGCGGGGATGCGCTGAGGCTCGTCTACGGTGTTGACTTAGAATCTGAATCCATGAACGACGGCACCACTGACACCAGCCGTAATCAAGAAGGGTACTACTTAGAGTACCAGGGCGGATTCAATGACAGTCTCTATGTGACAACTGGTGTGCGCTACGACGATAATGAAGATTTCGGCACCCACACCTCTTATCGCGTGAGCGGCGCTTATCTTATTCCGCTATCCAAAGGTGAGCTAAAACTTAAAGGGACCTATGGCACTGGCTTTCGCGCCCCCAGCTTATATGAAATTGCATACAATACTGGCGATTTTGCCTCTCCACCGGCCCAGGGCACTGAACTTTCCGAAGAGAAAAGCAAGGGCTTCGATGTGGGATTATCTTGGTCAACGGAGACAGGCATCTACCTAGAAGCTGTCTATTTTGACCAGACTATTAGCGATGAGATTTATTTCGACCCCATCGACTTCTCTGGTTATCTGCAAAGCAATGGTGACTCAAAGTCAACCGGCGTAGAACTTGTCGCGCAAGCAACCCTTTGGGATACTCTGTCAATCGTTAGCAACTACACGTTTAACGACACCGAAAGCAACGATAATCTCAATCGGATATTTCGTCCCAAGCAGCTAGGCAATTTGGGCCTGACGTGGCAGGGAGTAGACGATAGGCTGGCGTTGGGACTTTTTGTCCGCATGGCACGCGAAGCGAAAGGTATCGATGGTGAAGACCTCGATAACTATGAAGTCGTCGATTTGACTGCCAGCTTCCAGCTAATCGAAGCATTAGAAATTTACGGCCGCATCGAAAATCTCCTGGATGAAGACTATCAAGAGGTTCCGACCTATAATACCAGCAAGGTCGCCGGCTACGCCGGCCTAAGATATTCTTTCTAAAGGATCTGTCATGAATGACGACCGTAAGAACGCAAAGCACCTGTCTCTTATACACATCTGACGCTGCCGACGAATAGAG
>CAJXTK010000256.1 GCA_913061115.1 uncultured Haliea sp. | reverse complement strand
AAGAGACAGGGTAAAGTGGGCTTCGGTCGCGGCAAAGCTCGTGAAGTTCCAGCCGCTATTCAAAAGGCGATGGAGGCGGCGCGTCGGAACATGATACAAGTTCAGCTTAATAGCGGGACCATTCAGTATCCAATTAAAGCAGCCCATGGCGCATCTAAGGTTTATATGCAGCCTGCGTCAGAAGGTACTGGGGTGATCGCCGGTGGTGCGATGCGGGCGGTGCTTGAAATCGCGGGTGTGCATAATGTATTAGCCAAATGCTACGGGTCGACCAATCCGATCAATGTAGTAAGGGCAACTTTCAATGGTCTCCGTGATATGTCTTCACCAGAAGATATTGCCGCCAAGCGCGGAAAGACCGTCGAAGAAATTCTGAATTAACTATTAGGTTCGCTAGTCATGGCTAAAGCATCTATCAAAGTAACCCAGGTCAGAAGTGGCTTTCATCGCCTGAAAAATCATAGGGCGTGTCTAGCAGGTCTGGGTTTGCGTCGTATTGGCCACACGGTGGAGGTTGAGGATACGCCTTCTGTGAGGGGCATGATAAACCAAGTGCACTACCTAGTAAGGGTAGAGGAGTAAAGTATGTCGGACGTAATGCGGCTGAATAGCCTGAGCCCCGCGCCGGGAGCTAAGAAAAACCCTAAGCGTGTAGGCCGGGGCATTGGAAGTGGCACAGGTAAGACCGCAGGTCGTGGCCACAAGGGTCAAAAGGCTCGTTCGGGTGGGGGGATTCGCCCTGGATTCGAGGGCGGCCAGATGCCATTGCAGAAGCGTCTCCCGAAGTACGGATTCTCTTCTCGTATCAGTCGCACTACAGCGCAGATTCGTCTAGGCGAGTTAAATGCGATAGAGGGTGATGTTGTAGACCTTGAGGCGCTAAAAAATGCAGATCTTGTCAGAGATAACGTTGTGCGAGCCCGTGTTTTTCTTTCCGGTGAGTTGGGTAAAGCGCTCACGGTAAAGGGCCTTGTGGTTACTAAGGGTGCACGTGAGGCCATAGAAAAGGCCGGCGGGAAAGTAGAGGAATAAATGGCAACCGCACAAACGCCTTCAGGTAATAAAGCGGGACTTAGCGAGCTCTTTACTCGTCTTCGTTTCGTTTTGATTGCAATTATCGTTTATCGGATTGGAACTCATATTCCCGTACCGGGAATCGATCCTAAGCAACTGGCTGCCTTGTTCAACCAAAACCAGGGCACGATTCTTGGGTTGGCAAATATGTTTTCCGGTGGTGCGCTGGAGCGTATGAGTATTTTGGCCCTTGGAATTATGCCGTATATATCCGCATCTATCATCATGCAGTTGATGTCGGCAGTGACACCCCAGCTAGAGCAGTTGAAGAAGGAAGGAGAGTCTGGCCGCCGAAGAATCAGTCAGTACACGCGCTATCTTACTGTGGTATTAGCCATTATCCAGGCCGTCGGTATGACAGCAGGTATGGCCAATCAAGGCATGGCATATGATCCCTCGATACTTTTTTATGTGATTGCGGTCACTTCTTTGGTCACCGGCGCGGTATTTATGATGTGGCTTGGGGAACAGATTACTGAGAAGGGTGTGGGCAACGGCATATCTTTGTTGATTTTCGCTGGGATTGTAGCTGGTTTGCCTGCAGCTATCGGCCAATCGTTGGAGCAGGCTAGACAGGGAGAACTGAATGTCCTGATCCTGCTGTTTATTCTGACACTGGCGATAGCAGTCATTTACATGATCGTATTCATTGAACGTGGTCAGCGACGCATTACCGTGAACTACGCTAAGAGACAGCAGGGCCGCAAGATGTATCAGGCCCAAAGTTCGCACTTGCCACTGAAGGTCAATATGGCTGGAGTGATACCGGCTATTTTTGCGAGCAGTATATTGCTGTTCCCTGCCTCCATTGCCCAATGGTTTAGCACTGGGAATTCTGCAGACTGGTTACAGGACATGGCAGTGGCAATCGGTCCTGGCCAGCCTCTAAACATATTGCTGTTCACGGTGTTTGTTGTCTTTTTCTGCTTCTTTTATACGGCTCTGATGTTCAATCCGGTTGAGGTGGCTGACAATCTTAAGCGTTCAGGCGCTTTTGTTCCGGGGATCAGACCGGGTGAGAAAACGGCCAATTATATCGACGGGGTGCTGACTCGGTTAACTGTCTTTGGGTCGGCCTATATTGCACTTGTGTGCTTGATGCCGCAGTTTTTGGTCGTTATGTGGAACGTGCCGTTTTATCTGGGTGGAACCTCACTGCTGATTGTGGTGGTGGTCGTGATGGATTTCATGGCGCAAGTGCAGAGCCACCTGATGTCGCATCAATATGATTCGGTGATGAAAAAAGCGAATTTGAAAAGTTATGGTGGAGCCGGGCGTGCCCGTTAGGTCAGTCAGGCCCAGGTTATCCAAGTAGGGAGTAGGTGTAATGAAGGTACGTGCATCAGTAAAGAAGATTTGCAGAAACTGTAAGGTGGTACGCCGAAAGGGCGTGGTCCGTGTGATTTGTGAGACGGATCCGCGACATAAGCAGCGTCAGGGCTGAGGTCTGTCTCTTATACACATCTCCGAGCCCACGAGACTAGGCATGATCTCGT
>CAJXTK010000255.1 GCA_913061115.1 uncultured Haliea sp. | reverse complement strand
GGCTGAATATCAGCAAATGCCGGGCATGCAGAAGGTGTTCAAGGTCTTCGGTTCAGGTGAGCCGGTGACGCCTGCTGTGATGAAGGATCTGTTCGCCACTGGCCTGATGCATAACCCTGAGCATGCTACCGATGAGCTGGTGGAAGAGCGGATGCAGATCATGCAGATTATGAATGGACATGTGATGGCGACCATGCAAGTGCCTAATCTGGTAGATCGATTGCACGAGCTTGAGTGCCCCGTGCTGGGCTTTTGGGGCATGGATGAGAAAATGATGCCTGAGAACGGCATTATGGCCATGGCCAAAAACATTAAACACCTACGCCTTGTGTTGGCGACGGAGTGCGGGCATTGGGTAATGGTTGAGCATGAAGGGATGTTTAATCGTTACTGTCTGGATTTTCTGCAACACGGCTAGAGCAGGCAGGGTTTAGACGCTAGGTCTAGCCGCCAATAGTATAAAGGCCGACACTGCTAGGATGTGTGGTGATGTTACAACTGAAAAAGCCAGACGATTGGTGCTGTTCGGACTTTACTCGCGGTCGAACAAAATACTGTACTGGTGAAATTCAAAAGACGTGTAACATTGCCGCCTGAATGATGAAGGCAGATGAGCTTATGATGCAGGAAAAGCGGATCAACGAGCTGGGGGATGAGCTGTACCAGGCTCTCCGTACTCAGTCCACCCTGGGGCCGTTGACAGAGCGGGAGGGCAATATCACCATCGAGGACGCTTACCACATCTCTTTGCGGATGGTGAGTCAGCGCCTAAATCTGGACGGCGAGCGCATTGTTGGCAAGAAAATCGGGGTGACCAGTAAGCCGGTGCAAGACATGCTGAAGGTCTTTCAGCCAGACTTCGGCTTTCTGACAGATAAAATGGAATATGCCGATGGCGCCAATATTCCGATTGCAGGCAATATGATTCAGCCAAGGGCTGAGGGTGAGATCGCGTTCCGTTTAAAACAGGACTTAGTGGGTCCGGGTGTGACGGAGCAGGATGTACTTGACGCTACTGCCACCATTATGCCGTGCTTCGAAATTGTCGATTCCAGGATTCATAACTGGAATATAAAGATCCAAGACACAGTGGCGGATAACGCATCGTGTGGCGTTTATGTGCTGGGTACAAAAGAAGTCGACCCTCGCGATTTTGATTTGCCGAATTTAAAGATGACTATCTTTAAAAATGGCGAGTTCAATTCAGAAGGAATGGGAAGCGCCGTGCAGGGTAATCCATTGACGGCGGTGGCGTGGTTAGCCAATACCCTCGGTGAGTTTGGTATTCCTTTCAAAGCGGGAGAGATTATTCTTTCTGGCTCACTGGTGCCTTTGATTCCAGTGGTTGCGGGTGATGAGATGTCACTGATCGTTGAGGGAATTGGAGGCTGTCGCTGTAAATTTGTATAGTGCCGTCGTCTTAACGAGACGTCATTTTGACGAGAGGCGCTGGTGCCGATCGATGTCACACGTAGTACAACCCTATCGAAATACAGAGATTCAACATGAGCAAAAAAATAAAGGCAGCAATCATTGGTCCTGGAAATATCGGCACAGATCTGTTGATGAAGGCCATGCGCAGTGAGTTGATTGAACCCGTCTGGATGGTCGGTGTGGATGCGGATTCCCCAGGTCTGGCGAGGGCCCTAGACATGGGTTTGAAAACTACCGCAGACGGTGTAGACGGCATGTTGCCTACGATGTCCGCGGACGGTGTACAGATTTGCTTTGACGCAACATCTGCCTATGTCCATGCGGAAAACAGTCGCAAGGTCAACGAGCAGGGTGCGGTTATGATCGATCTGACTCCAGCAGCGATTGGGCCATTTTGTGTGCCGCCGGTCAATTTGAGCGAAGCGGTGGCGGCGAAGGCAATGAACGTCAACATGGTGACCTGTGGGGGTCAGGCGACTATCCCTATGGTGGCGGCTGTCAGCCGCGTACAGAGCGTGGCCTATGGCGAAATTGTGGCGACCGTGAGCAGTAAGTCGGCGGGGCCTGGTACGCGTAAAAATATCGACGAGTTTACGCGAACCACCGCTAGCGGCATTGAGAAGGTGGGCGGTGCAAAAAGCGGCAAAGCCATCATTGTTATCAATCCGGCCGAGCCACCGCTGATAATGCGAGACACCATTCACTGCCTGACTGTTGACGAACCCGATCAGGCTGCGATTACACAGTCGGTGCATGACATGCTCGTTGAGGTGCAAAAGTATGTGCCGGGCTACACATTGAAGAACGGGCCTGTATTTGATGGAAAGCGTGTCTCAATTTATATGGAAGTTGAAGGACTAGGTGATTTCTTGCCTAAGTATGCGGGTAACCTAGATATCATGACAGCAGCGGGTCTGCGCACGGCAGAGATGTATGCGCAAGAGATTCTGGCCGGTACTTTTGTGCCTGCCGCTGCCTGAACACCGTCGATAGAAAATACGAGAGAGCGAGAGCATGGACCTTACCGGAAAAAAAATCACTATTCATGACATGTGCCTGCGCGACGGCATGCATCCGAAGCAGCATCAGATCACCGTCGAGCAAATGGTCACGATTGCCAAGGCCATGGATGAGGCGGGGATACCGATGATT
>CAJXTK010000254.1 GCA_913061115.1 uncultured Haliea sp. | reverse complement strand
GAGATCATGCCTAGTCTCGTGGGCTCGGAGATGTGTATAAGAGACAGGGGTAGGGCTGTAACATTATGGTAGGCCCTAATTTGCCTGCTAAAGGCCCGACCGACTGCCAAATTTCTTCGGTAATGAACGGCATCATGGGGTGTAGCATTCGCAGCCATATCTCTAGCACACGAATCAGGGTTTGACGCGTGCCGCGCTTTGCTTCATGCGAAGCGTCATCGTCCCAGAGAACAGATTTTGACAGTTCCAGGTACCAGTCACAGTATTCGTTCCAGATGAACTCGTACAATGCCTGTGAGGCCATATCAAAACGGTAGTTGGAGACAGCGCGTGTTACCTCTTCAGTTGTTTCCTGAACTTTACTTATAATCCATCGATCGGCCAGGCTCAATTCCACCGTGGAATCATTCTGCGTGCCACAATCCTCGTTTTCACAGTTCATCAGCACATAACGTGCAGCATTCCAAATTTTGTTGCAAAAATTTCTATAGCCCTCGATGCGACCAATGTCGAATTTAATATCACGGCCCGTCGAGGCCAGCGAGTAATAGGTGAAGCGCAGTGCGTCGGTGCCATAAGACTCGATGCCGGCAGGGAATTGCCGACGTGTGGATTTTTCAATCTTAGCCGCAAGTTGGGGCTGCATCATGCCGCTGGTGCGCTTGAGGATTAGTTCCTCGAGTTCGATGCCATCAATAAGGTCGATAGGGTCGATAACATTGCCCTTCGATTTGGACATTTTCTGGCCGTCGCTATCGCGCACTAAACCGTGTATATAAATAGTATGAAACGGTACCTCCTGACGCAGATGTAAGGTCATCATGATCATTCGAGCGACCCAGAAGAAGATAATATCAAAGCCGGTTACCAGCACGGAGCTTGGATGAAAGGTGGCCAGTTCCTCTGTTTCGTCCGGCCATCCTAAGGTTGAAAAGGTCCACAGCGCGGAAGAGAACCATGTGTCGAGAACATCCTCATCCTGGCGCAGTATTATCTCGTCGCCCAGCGTGTTTTCCTTTCGAACAGCCTCTTCGTTCTCTCCGACATAGAAGTTACCGTCGGCGTCATACCAGGCGGGAATGCGGTGTCCCCACCACAACTGGCGACTGATACACCAGTCCTGAATGTCCCGCATCCAAGCAAAGTAGGTATTTTCCCATTGTTTGGGTACGAACTGGATGTCCCCATTTTCCACAGCCGCGATGGCGGGTGTGGCCATCTTTTTAGCGTCGACATACCATTGATCTGTCAGGTAGGGCTCGATGATGACACCAGAGCGGTCTCCACGCGGCACGCTTAACGTGTGGTCTGCGACTTTGTCGAGTAATCCCAAGGCGTCCATGTCAGCGACCACACGTTGCCGTGCCTCGAGTCGGTCAAGGCCGCGATAGGGTGTTGGGGCAGTGTCATTGATCGCGGCATCGTCGTTTAAGATGTTGATTATAGGTAGCCCGTGTCGTCGGCCCATCTCGTAATCGTTGAAATCGTGGGCCGGGGTGATTTTGACGCAACCGGTGCCAAATTCACGGTCGACATAGTCATCGGCGATTATCGGTATTTCGCGATCGCACAGCGGCAGCATAACGGTGCGCCCAATCAGATCCGCGTAGCGCTCGTCTTCCGGGTGAACCGCTACTGCGCAGTCGCCCAGCATGGTCTCAGGGCGAGTAGTGGCGACTGTGAGATGGCCCTGACCGCCAGCCAATGGATAGTTGAAGTGCCACATGTGGCCCTGCTCCTCTTCGGAGATGACCTCAAGGTCGGAGATAGCGGTATGAAGCGCTGGATCCCAGTTAACCAGCCTCTGGCCACGGTAAATGAGGCCCTCCCGGTAGAGCCGGATAAACACCTCCTGCACCGCTGCAGAGAGTCCCGGGTCCATGGTGAAGCGCTCGCGAGACCAGTCTAGGGAAGCCCCAAGGCGTCGCATCTGTTGGGTAATAGCGCCGCCCGATTGTTCTTTCCACTCCCAGATTTTTTCAACAAATTTTTCGCGTCCCAGATCATGACGGTTGATTCCCTGTGCTTCTAGCTGACGCTCAACCACCATTTGCGTGGCAATACCGGCGTGATCAGTGCCGGCCTGCCAGAGTGTGTTGTAGCCAGACATGCGGTGGTAGCGAATAAGCGCGTCCATGATGGCTTCCTGGAAGCCGTGTCCCATATGAAGGCTGCCAGTCACGTTGGGTGGCGGGATCATAATGCTATAGGCCTGTTCGCCACCTTGGGGGGCGAAATACCCCTCATCTTCCCACTCCTGATACCAGCGAGTTTCAATGTTGGCGGGTTGGAATGTTTTATCCATAAGTAAGTGAATCCGAAAGAGGGTGGGTCATTAAGCCGGCCGAAGTCTTTGGCCAGCGTAGCGAGCAATTATACGGTAGTCGTCCGCTGATCGGAATCACGGTATCGCTAAGCGGTCTGGCACGATGCAACTAAAGATCGTGCTTTTCCAACTGATAACCGCGTTCCTTGTAGAATGTCCAAGATTTTCGCAGCGCCGCGAGGCTGTCGGGTTCCTGTGTGACGACCTCGGCGACACGCGCAAATCGGCTGAAGAAGGATGGGATCTCCAGCTGCAGATTAATC
>CAJXTK010000253.1 GCA_913061115.1 uncultured Haliea sp. | reverse complement strand
CATGCCTAGTCTCGTGGGCTCGGAGATGTGTATAAGAGACAGATACAGCACTGTGTTAAATTGCATCCAAAATTGACCCACTTACCCCCCATATTTGCATCGAATATTGACCCACGTAACCATCCGACTCTTGCTGATAGCGATGCAGGAGTTCCAAGGAGTGATAGACGTGGATTTATTGAGTGTAATCAGACGGTGGCACCTGCGTGAAGGTCGATCTATCCGGGAAATTGTCCGGCGAACAGGCCTTTCCAGAAACACCATCCGTAAATATCTGGCAAGCGGTGACATTGAACCGCGCTACCCTGACCGGAGGAGCCCCAGCAAGCTAGACCCCTTTGCTGACATCCTGATGGGTTGGCTGAAGCGGGAGTCAAAGCGGCATCGCAAGCAGCGCCGCAGTGTCAGGCAATTGCACCTCGATCTGGTGAAACTGGGTTATCCCGGCTCCTATGATCGGGTTGCCGCTTTTGCACGCGATTGGCGGTCACGCCAACAGGAAGCCAAATTGTCAGCCACCAAAGGGACGTATGTCCCTCTGGTCTTTGCCTCTGGTGAGGCGTTCCAGTTCGACTGGTCTGAGGACTGGGTAGTGATCGGTGGTGAGCGAACCAAGTTGCAAGTGGCTCACTTCAAGCTCTGCCATAGCCGGGCCTTCATGCTCAGAGCCTACCTGCTACAAACCCACGAGATGCTGTTTGATGCCCATAACCACGCCCTGGTTGCGCTGGGCGGCGTCGCTGAGCGAGGTATTTACGACAACATGAAGACGGCCGTTGATAAGGTTCGGCGCGGCAAGCGTCGAGACGTCAATAAGCGGTTCAAAACCATGGTCAACCACTTCCTGTTTGAAGCGGAGTTCTGTAATCCGGCGGCAGGTTGGGAAAAGGGTCAAGTCGAAAAGAACGTGCGAGACTCTCGCTATCGCATCTGGCATGACGCTCCTTCGTTCAAGACACTGGCCGACTTGAACACATGGCTGGAGCAGCGCTGTAAAGACCTCTGGAAAGAGATAGCACACCCGGAATATCCAAGCCGGATGGTGGCGGATGTCTGGGAGGATGAGCGCAAGCAACTCATGGCTGTACCCGCACCGTTTGATGGCTATGTCGAGCACACAAAACGGGTCTCATCGACCTGCCTCATTCTATGTGATCGCAACCGCTATAGCGTGCCTGCCGCCTTCGCCAACAAACCCGTGAGCGTGCGAGCCTATGCCGGGCGAATCGTCGTGGTTGCCGAAGCTCAAGTTGTTGCAGAACACACCCGGGTCTTCTCCCGCCACCATAGAAATGGCGGTATAACCGTCTATGACTGGCGGCATTATCTGGCGGTTATCCAGCGCAAGCCTGGCGCCCTGCGTAACGGTGCCCCTTTCACCGAGCTTCCGGATGCCTTTAAACAGCTGCAACGTATTCTTCTAAAACGGTTGGGCGGCGACAAGGAGATGGCCAATATCCTGGCGCTGGTGCTACACCATGATGAACACCTGGTGATGCAGGCTGTAGAAGTAGCTCTAGAGAGCGGTAGACCGTCTCAACAGCATGTGACCAATGTACTGGGCCGATTGCTGGAAGGGCCATTACCCGAGCCGCTCGATCCACCGCCGGTACTCGTATTGGTCAATGAACCGATAGCCAACACGCAGCGCTACGATGATCTACGGGAGAATAACCATGTCCGTTAACGCAATGATCACCACACTAAAAGCCCTGCGCCTGTACGGCATGGCTCAATCTATTGAAGAGCTGGCTGAACAGGCCGCGCCTGCTTATCAGCACGCAGAGCCCATTCTTAGCGATCTGCTCAAAGCCGAAGTGGCTGATCGCGAAGTGCGCTCAATCAACTACCAAATGAAGGTTGCCAAGTTCCCGGCTCATCGGGATCTCACCGGCTTCGATTTTACCGAGAGCATCGTGACGGAGGCGTTGATGCGCTTGCTTCATCGGTGTGAGTTTATCGAGGAAGCCCAGAACATTGTTCTGATTGGCGGCCCTGGTACGGGGAAAACACACCTGGCAACCGCCTTGGGTGTGCAGGCGATTATCCACCACCATAAGCGGGTCCGCTTCCTCTCTACGGTCGACCTGGTAAACGCTCTGGAACTGGAAAAGGCTGCTGGAAGACAAGGGCGAATGGCCAATCGCTTGGCCAGCGCTGACCTTGTGGTACTGGATGAGCTGGGTTATCTCCCCTTCAGTCAGGCGGGCGGTGCCTTGCTGTTCCACCTGATCAGCTTCCTGTATGAGCGTACCAGCATTGTGATTACGACCAACCTAAGCTTCTCAGAATGGCCCAAGGTCTTTGGTGATCCAAAGCTAACGACAGCCCTGCTGGATCGGCTGACCCACCACTGCCGTATCATCGAGACGGGAAACGACAGCTACCGCTTTAAAAACTCGACCTGCAATCAACGGGAGGAAATAACTGGCAAAAAACCAACAAAATGAGTAATACTTGAGCGAACCAGGTGGGTCAAAATTAGATGCAAATAGTGGGTCAGTTTTAAGCGCAATTTAACACCTATTACGCTATATTAAAAACATGTACTACCCCTGTCTCTTATACACATCTCCGAGCCCACGAGACTAG
>CAJXTK010000252.1 GCA_913061115.1 uncultured Haliea sp. | reverse complement strand
CACCTCTCTATTCGTCGGCAGCGTCAGATGTGTATAAGAGACAGGGCTTGATATGACCAACAGCATATTTTTGTCGATAGGTGGCGTCAAACACCAAGTAGCAGGGGATCGCCTGTTCACCTCTGGATTCGCTGGCATATTGTTCCTTGACGAGATCCTCGTAGGGCTGGGCTTCATTGGCAAAGCGTTTGCCATGACGGTTCACCATAATAGAGCCGGGGTTGGATTTGCCCGCTATCAGCGCAAGCACTCTGCCGTCCGGGATAGCATAGGTGGGAGACCACCAAGCGCATTCCATAAAACCCAGCGCTGCGCCAATCTGCTCGCCCATATTGACGGCGTCACCGGTGGCTCCTGGGGCGGCGGCGGTCCAGTCTTTTCCTATGGGTGCCTGCTGATATTGCTGTCGCATCGCGGCGTTGTGAGAAAAACCTCCCGTTGCCAGAAGTACGCCACGCCGGGCATGTATACGTTGTATCCTTCCCTCGTGCTTCACCAGTGCACCGATGACTCGACCCTTGTCCTGCAATAACGTCTGCACGGGAGAATCCAGCCATAGCGGAATCCTTCGATCCTGAAGGGATAAACGTAACCGCGCCACGAGTGCCGGCCCCAGCGTGAGACGATTATCGCGCTGGCGTTTCAGTCGAGCAGGAATGTCCAGCAGTAAACGAGAGAGCAGTCGCAGACCGAGCCAATAAGCACCGGCGTTCATTTCCTGCAGGCGTTGGCCTTCTTCCACGGTGACATTGAACGGCATTAGTCCATCGTAGTGGCCCAGCCTAAGCGTCTTTGCGTCTTGTCCGAGTCTGCGAAGGTTTATGGGGGCATTGTCCATTGAGCGCCCTCCCGATTTATACCCCCGAACGTGCTCGTAGTAATCCATATAATTGGGCAGAGCAGAATAGTCCACATGGCTGTGTTGCATCATGAACACCAACATTTCCGAGGCCCGCTGTGCATAGGCTGCGATGCGAGCATCACTCACGCTGTCGCCGATAAGGCCCTTTAGGTAGGCATAGGCTTCCTCCGCACTATCGCTGACTTGGACGTCGGCTTGTCGGTGGTTATTGGGGATCCACGCGACACCGCCAGATTTAGCCGTTGTTCCGCCATAGACAGATTCCTTTTCCACCACGAGTACCGAGCCACCCAACTGGTGTGCTACCACGGCTCCGGTCATACCTGCGGCGCCAGCGCCCGCTACCAACCAATCGATTTCGAGATCTGGACTCTCTATGGGCATACAATTTTACTCTTATCATTTGCTGTTCAGTGTGGCAGGGCATGTCAATCGGAGCCAGTACCCACCAAAAAATGCCGGCGTTCGGTTCAATATTCCGGCCACAGTGGTTGACCGGGGGGAGGTCGAGTCCTATGGTCACGGGAGAACATATATTCCTTCTGACAACAGCGGAAAAATTATGACAACAATGCCTCTGGCCCAAATTCACGGTGTTGACGATCTGCGCCTCGATCAGACGCCCACACCGCTTTGCGGTCCTGATGATGTTGTCGTCCAGGTGATGGAGTGCGGCATCTGCGGCTCCGACCTTGGCTATTTGGCAATGGGCGGATTGACGGGGCCCGATGTTCCTATGCCTTTGGGTCATGAATTGTGGGGTATCGTCAGTGATACTGGCGCTAACGTGACGCATGTCGTTGCGGGGGATCGAGTTGTGGTTCAACCCTTGAGCAATGGTAATAACATTGGCAATGGCGGTACAGAGGGTGGGTTTTCCCCTTATCTGTTAGTGCGTAACGCCGCTCTTGATCCGGGTAGTACACTGAAAATCCCGCCGGGTGTGCCCCACGAATACGGTGCACTAGTAGAGCCATTGTCGGTCGCGCAACACGGAGCCAATCGAGTGGCGGCGACGGCCTTTGATAAGGCCGTGATCTATGGGGCGGGGCCCATCGGCCTGTCTATGCTGCAGGTGCTTAAATACCGTGGGCTTGTAGATATTGTCATAGTGGATCTGTCGGATCCGCGGCTGGAAAAGGCGCGCGCACTGGGTGCTATTGCACTGCGCGCTGACGACCCACAACTTACACAGAAACTGATCGAACAGCATGGTGCTTCGAACTTCTTTGGCATGCCCATGCCCGGTAGTACCTTGTTTTTCGAGGCTACTGGGGTGCGCTCAGTGTTTGAGAGAATTGTCGCTATGGCTGGTCCAGGCAGCCGTATCTGCCTCACGGGCGTGCACAAAGAGGCGGCGACAGTGGATCTTGTCATGCTGCTGGCTAAGGAAGTTGCCATCATTCCCGCCATGGGATACGACAGAGAGTTCGATGAAGTCATCGCAATGCTGCAGTCCGGACAGATTGATCCGACCTTCATGGTGACACATCATTTTTCTTTATCGGATATCGGTGCTGCTTTTACTCTGGCCCGGGACCCACAAAACGCCATAAAAATTATGATCGATTGTCAGAATTAGCATTTTTCGCATCAGAATAAATCAATATGAGACGGTTATAAGTTACTGATATATATTGAGTAATAATTATTGGCGCATCTTGGTTGATGATGCTTTATTTTAAAGCTGTCTCTTATACACATCTCCGAGCCCACGAGACTAGGCATGATC
>CAJXTK010000251.1 GCA_913061115.1 uncultured Haliea sp. | reverse complement strand
ATCTACACCTCTCTATTCGTCGGCAGCGTCAGATGTGTATAAGAGACAGCAATTTATACTGCCAAAGAGTTTACAACGCTCGACTGGTTAACCCAGGGCCGTATCGATTTCGGCATCGGCGTGGGCTGGTGTAAGGAGGAAGTAATCGCCTGTGGTTACAATTTCAATGACCGGGGTAAGCGTTGTGACGAGATACTGCAAATGTTGAAACAGTTATGGACTGAACCAGTCGCCGAATTTCATGGTGAATTTTACGATCTCGCGCCTTGCCGCATGGACCCAAAGCCGGTCCAGAAGCCACACATCCCAATTATCGTTGGCGGCCACAGCAGTGCAGGTTTTCGGCGAGCAGCGAAATATGGCAACGGATGGTATGGCTTCCAGATGGATCTCGACGCAACCGCAAAGGTCACCCTACAGTTGGACGCCGCCCTTACCAAAGAGGGGCGCAACCGGGATGACTTCCAGCTAGTGATCACACCTCCTTACCAGGTGAACGCTGACATGGTTAAGGGGTATGAAGATCTCGGGGTAGACCAGCTAATCGTCCATCTTGGCAGCCAGAAGGCGCAGCGTGTCGCAGCTAGACTGGTTGAACTTGAATCGCTGATTGAGGCGGCTGCCTGACATGACAACCTTCGATTATATTGTTGTTGGCGCCGGCACTGCGGGCTGCGTTTTAGCCAACAGGCTTACTGCTAACGGCAAATACAATGTGCTAGTGGTTGAAGCAGGTAAGAAAGACAACTATTTTTGGATCGATATCCCTGTGGGTTATCTTTACACCATCAATAATCCGCGCACGGACTGGTGCTACGAAACTGAGCCAGATCCAGGCCTGAATGGTCGGAGTATTGGTTACGCCAGAGGCAAGGTGCTGGGCGGGTCCTCGTCCATTAACGCCATGATCTACATGCGTGGCCAGCGCAGTGACTACGATCACTGGGCACAATTAGGGAATCTCGGCTGGTCCTGGGATGACGTTTTACCCGTATTCAAACATTCCGAGGACTATCAGCACGGGGCCGATGAATTTCATGGCGCAGGAGGTGAAATGCGCGTCGAGGAACGTCGGGTTAACTGGGAAATCCTTGATGCCTGGCGAGACGCAGCAGCCGATGCGGGCATTCCAAAGATCGCTGAGTTCAATCGCGGCGACAACTCAGGTAACGCCTACTTCCAAATGAACCAGCGACGGGGTTCTAGGTGGAGCGCAACTAAGGCATTCCTTGATCCGGCGAAAACGAGGCCCAACCTGACAATTCTGACCGAAGCTCATGTTCAGAAACTCCTGTTTGATGACATATCCGGCGAGAAAAAGTGCACCGGTATTCAGGTCCAAACAAAGCAAGGCACTGAAACATTCAAAGCAAGTCGAGAAGTATTGCTATCTGCAGGCGCCATCGGATCACCACAAATCCTGCAGCTTTCTGGTGTCGGTAACGGGGACTCCTTAAAGGAGCGAGGCGTTGTTCCCGGACATGAGCTTCAAGGCGTCGGTGAGAACCTGCAGGATCACCTGCAGGTACGAACGATCTACAAAGTGAACAATACGGTCACGCTCAACCAGCGGGTTCATTCCCTATTTGGTCTGGCAGCAATGGGCATCGAGTACTTTTTGCTAAAGACCGGCCCTCTCACCATGCCTCCTTCACAGCTAGGTGCATTCGCCAAAAGTGATGAGAGCCAGCCCACGCCCAATATCGAGTGGCACGTCCAACCTTTGTCTCTCGACAAGTTCGGCGACCCGCTACATAAATACAACGCGATAACGCCGTCCGTCTGCAATCTAAGACCCTCGAGCAGGGGACATGTTCGTATCAAATCGAACCGGCCGGAGGACTACCCAGCCATTACTCTTAATTACCTATCGACAGAAGAGGATCTGCAGGTCGCGGTGAGCGGGTTGAAGTACACGCGAAAAATCATGGCCTCACCTGCTCTCAACAAATTCAAGCCGGAAGAACTGAAACCCGGCGCTGGTGTTGTGACCGATGCAGACCTAGAGCGGGCCGCTCGAGACTTAGGAACGACCATCTTTCACCCGGTTGGCACCTGTAAAATGGGAAATGATCCCTTATCGGTAGTGAATCACCGTCTAGAAGTACATGGTATCAAAGGCTTAAGGGTTATTGATGCATCAGTGATGCCCACCATTACCTCAGGCAACACGAATGCACCGACTGTAATGATTGCTGAAAAAGGCGCGGTGTTCATTCTTGAGGATGCGGATTAAAGCAAATCAGCTGCCGAGGCCTCAGCGGAGGGGCTTTTCTTTTAGACACTCAACCCTGTGAGCTCCGCACTGACATCCCAAAGTTTCTTACACAGCAGCCCATCATTTGCCTGGGATGAATAATCCGTCAATTCGCACTGGTCATAATATTGACCGGTGGTCTCAGCCAGCGTCGGGTCACTTGCCAACATGATGTTGGTGAGAGCGCCTTTTTCCGGTGAGATAAAAATCATGCCGATAATCTTACGAAGCACCCATGGCAAATCACGAATGATGTCGGTCGAGACCGCACCTGGGTGCAATACATTGGAAGTGACACCAGTGCCTTCGAGATGCCTGGCAAGCTCCACTGCAAACATGACATTCGCCAGCTTCGATCCATTGTAAGCAGCCTGACTGTTGTAT
>CAJXTK010000250.1 GCA_913061115.1 uncultured Haliea sp. | reverse complement strand
ACTGGCCAGGCAACGTGCGTCAAGTGGCGAGCCGCGTAAAACGCGGGGTAATTATGGCAGATAAGCGCTGAGGGCCTCGAATTGGCCAGCAGTAAGGAAGAGTCCATTCCGGAAACCCTCAAAGTGATACGACACAAGGCGGACTATACTGCTGTGCTTCAGGCCATGAGCCATACCAACCAAAATGTAACCGAAGCAGCCAATGTGCTGGGAACTACCACGCCAACCCTATACAAACTACTGGAACGTATGGGAATACAACACTAGACACCCGGGCATTGTCTTTGGCCCATATTCATCGCACAATCCATTCTATAGTCATGCTTCAATTAAGTTATAATAAAGACCTCTTTTAGACGAGTTCTCCCCATCGATTTCATCGCAATGCCAGACCTGATTCATCAGTCTATTCCCCACAGTGCGCAGGTCACGCCAGACGCACCCGCGCTGCTGTTTAAGGACCAGACATTCACCTACAGGCAGGTGCAACACAGGGTGGAGCAGGCCGCCAGCGCACTATTGGGTCTAGGAATCGGGCCTGGAGAGAGGGTTGCGGTGTATCTACCGAAGCAACCAGAAGCCGTGTTCAGTCTGTTTGGCGCCGCGGCAGCCGGAGCCTGTTTTGTGCCCATCAACCCGCTACTTAAACCGCATCAAGTCGCGTATATCCTTACCCACTGCGGTGTCAAAGTATTGATTACGTCTGCCCCACGCCTGGCTTTACTGGTGGGGGTATGTGATACCTGTCCTGATCTACACACGATCGTTCTGGTAGGAGATCAGTCGCCAGAAGAGGCGGCCCCGCTCCCACAACGGCTTATGGGCTACAAAGCGTTTTGTGACTTATCCGGTGACAACCTGGAACCGCACCACCGTATCGACACCGATATGGCCGCTATCTTGTACACCTCAGGCAGTACCGGCAACCCCAAAGGTGTAGTCTTGTCCCATCGCAACATGGTGGCCGGAGCACACAGTGTCACCGGTTATTTGGGTAATTCCTCTGCTGACCGCGTACTTGCGGTGCTACCCCTTAGCTTCGATGCGGGGCTCAGCCAGCTCACCACGGCCTTTTCAGTAGGTGCTGCCGTCGTCCTGATGGACTACCTACTGCCCCGCGATGTACTGCGGGCGGTGGTGCGCTATGGGATCACTGGTTTAGCGGCAGTACCGTCACTTTGGAATCAGCTCAAAGAGCTTGAATGGCCAGTCCAAGCAACACAATCACTGCGTTACATCACTAGCACGGGTGGTGCCATGCCAGTATCAACTACCCGGACGCTGCAACAGATCCTGCCGTCGACCGATATTTTCTTGATGTACGGCCTCACTGAAGCCTTCCGTTCAACCTATCTGCCTCCAGATCAGGTGAATGTTCGCCCACATTCAATCGGCAAAGCGATTCCCAATGCTCAGATCCTAGTGATTAACGCAGAAGGCAAGGAGTGCGCGCCCAACGAACCTGGTGAACTGGTCCATTGCGGCGTACTGGTGAGCCTGGGTTACTGGAATGATCCCGATGAGACAGCTGAACGCTTCAAGCCCTGTCTGTATAGCTTGCCCAAGATGGCCTCCACAGAATTGGCCGTATGGTCTGGCGACCAGGTCATGAAGGATGAGGAAGGCTACCTTTACTTCATCAGCCGCAACGATGAAATGATCAAGACGTCTGGCTATCGGGTGAGTCCCACTGAGATAGAAGACATTATCCACGGCACTGGCCTGGTCACCGAAGCAGTAGCTATGGGATTACCCCATGCTGCACTCGGTCAAGCTATACTGCTGGTCGTTACTCCTGCTCTAGGTGCGAAGGTAGATGACGCCCTAAAAAATGCAGTGTTAAGTCGCTGTCGCAGAGAACTGCCGAATTTTATGGTGCCCGCAATGGTCACCGTGCAAGACACTCTGCCCCATAACTCCAACGGTAAAATCGACCGACGCATGCTGTGTGAACAGTATAAAACTATGTTTCAGGATGATTCGCCATGAGTAATATAAAAGGTATGGCTGAAACACCAAAGCATGCACCAATGAATCAGTTCGAAGTCGCAGATAATTGCCTGCGAATAGGCGGACAAACGCTTGTCGATATCGCTAGGCAGGTGGGTAATACTCCCTTTTATGCCTATGACCGCAAGGTAATGCGCACGCAGGTAGAGCAGTTGCGCGCTGCGCTGCCGGCTGAAATCCACTTGCACTATGCAATGAAGGCCAACCCCATGCCTGAGGTCGTACGGTATCTGGCAGGAATTACTGAGGGATTGGACGTGGCTTCTGCAGGCGAACTCAAGGTAGCCCTGGAGGCTGGCGCTAAACCAGCCAACATCAGTTTTGCCGGCCCAGGGAAATCAGATGCCGATCTACAAGCTGCGGTGGACAGCGGGGTGATCATCAACATGGAGTCTAATGCTGAAATGCTGCGTATCGCGGCACTGGCTGAGGGGAAGCCCATCCGCCCCCGTGTCGCTATTCGTATCAATCCCGATTTTGAGCTCAAGTCGGCTGGCATGAAAATGGGCAGCGGTCCCAAACCCTTTGGGGTAGATGCCGAGTGCGTGCCAGCAATGCTGGAGACCCTCGGAACACTGCCCTTGGAATCTGTCTCTTATACACATCTGACGCTGCCGACGAATAGAGAGGTGTAG
>CAJXTK010000249.1 GCA_913061115.1 uncultured Haliea sp. | reverse complement strand
GAGATCATGCCTAGTCTCGTGGGCTCGGAGATGTGTATAAGAGACAGGTTCTACGAGCTCAGGCAGACTCTCAGAATGTCACAAGAAGAGCGGAACAGGACGTGGAAAAGGCGCGCAAGTTTGCGCTGGAGCGTTTTTGTGGCGAATTGTTGCCGGTTGTGGATAACCTCGAACGGGCTCTGGAAGCGGCCGTGGGCGACAATGACATCGTCAAGCCCATTGCTGAGGGGGTAGAGCTGACGCTTAAAAGCTTCCACGATGCGCTGAAAAAATTCCATATTGTGACGGTAGACCCCGCAGGAGAACCGTTTGACCCCCAGCTGCATCAGGCCATGAGCATGGTGGAGAACGGTGACGTAGAACCCAACACGGTGATCGCGGTGATGCAAAAGGGCTACACCCTTAACGGACGGCTTGTGCGCCCTGCGATGGTGATGGTCAGTAAAAGTCCAGCGGGAAACTAATTTGAGCGAATAGACAGCTTTTTGGGCTTTTTTTGGGCCATTTTGGGGTGTGCAGTGGGTACCTAGCCCTTGAAATCAGTCAATCAGGGCCAATATATAACACAACGTAATTGATAGCAGCGGGTAAACCCGCGACAACAAACTGGAGACAGACAATGGGTAAGATAATTGGAATTGACCTCGGTACCACCAACTCCTGCGTGTCCGTTATGGAGGGTGGTAAACCTAAGGTTATCGAAAATGCCGAAGGTGATCGCACGACTCCCTCTGTGGTCGGTTATACAGATGAAGGTGAAATCCTGGTTGGCCAGAGCGCCAAACGTCAGGCTGTTACCAATCCGCAAAACACGCTGTTCGCGGTCAAGCGCTTGATCGGTCGTAAGTTCAAGGACGATGTGGTTCAGAAAGACATCTCCATGGTACCGTACAAAATCATTGGGTCGGACAATGGCGATGCTTGGGTGCAAGTAAAAGACGATAAAATGGCACCGCCGCAGGTGGCTGCTGAAATTCTGCGCAAGATGAAAAAGACGGCTGAGGACTACCTTGGCGAGCCGGTCACTGAGGCGGTGATTACTGTACCTGCCTATTTTAATGATTCGCAGCGGCAGGCGACAAAGGACGCCGGAAAAATTGCCGGGCTAGACGTGAAGCGCATTATCAACGAACCGACGGCAGCAGCGTTGGCGTATGGTATGGATCAGGGTAAAGGCGATCACACTATCGCGGTTTACGACCTGGGTGGCGGTACTTTTGATATCTCCATTATCGAGATTGCCGAAGTCGATGGCGAGCACCAGTTCGAGGTGTTGTCCACCAACGGTGATACGTTTCTCGGCGGTGAAGACTTTGACATGCGGCTTATTGAATATCTCACTGCACAGTTCAAGAAAGAGAGTGGCATAGACTTGCATAGCGATCCGCTGGCTTTGCAGCGCCTTAAGGAAGCTGCTGAGAAGGCTAAGATAGAGCTATCCAGCGCGCAGCAAACAGAGGTCAATCTGCCCTATATCACCGCTGATGCATCTGGGCCTAAGCACATGGTGGTAAAATTGAGCCGCGCTAAACTGGAATCGCTGGTGGAAGACCTGGTGACGCGGTCTATGGAGCCGGTAAAGCAGGCATTGAAAGACGCGGGCCTGAACCCAAGCGAAGTGAATGAAATTATTTTGGTCGGTGGGCAGACCCGTATGCCGATGGTGCAAAAAGTAGTGGCGGATTACTTTGGTAAGGAGCCGCGTAAGGATGTGAATCCGGACGAGGCCGTGGCCGTGGGTGCCTCAATTCAGGGTGCAGTATTGTCGGGTGACGTGAAAGACGTGCTACTGCTGGATGTCACGCCGCTGACATTGGGCATTGAGACCATGGGCGGTGTCGCGACACCGTTGATTGAGAAGAACACCACAATTCCTACTAAGAAATCGCAAATCTTCTCTACTGCGGATGACAACCAGTCCGCGGTAACGATTCACGTCGTGCAGGGTGAGCGGAAGCAGGCTACGGGGAACAAATCACTGGGTCGCTTCGATCTGGCCGACATCCCCCCAGCACGGCGCGGCACGCCTCAGATCGAGGTGACTTTCGATCTTGATGCCAATGGTATTCTGCAGGTGTCGGCGAAAGACAAGGCCACGGGCAAAGAGCAGTCTATTCGCATCACAGCATCGGGCGGTTTGAGTGACGACGATATCGAAAACATGATAGCCGATGCCGAGGCCAACGCTGAGACCGATGCGCAGTTTGCTGAATTGGTGGATTCGCGCAATGCCTGCGACGGACTGGTGCATGCTGCACGGAAGACGGTCGAGGAAGCCGGTGAGCATGCCAATGATGAGGAGAAGGCTGCTATTGACGCTGCCATTGCTGAGGCAGAAGAAGCGCTAAAGGCGGATGACAAGGACGCTATCGATGCAGCGGCTGCCAAGCTCACTGAAGTGACCGGGTCGGTGGCGCAAAAGATGTACGCTGCGCAGTCTGAGGAGGCCGCCAGTGGCGGTGATCAGGCGGAATCTGCTGCAAGCGACGATGCCGTCGATGCAGTCGATGCAGAGTTCGAGGAAGTGAAGGACGACAAAAACTAAAAGCTGGTGTCCTTTTTTGGCCGCGTGATGGACGATGAGTCCATTGCGTGACAACACTAAGACTACGCGGGACATCAGTGCCCGCGTAGTCATTTCAGGAAGAGCTGTAAAAGAGCCATAAGAGTTTATGTCAAAACGTGATTGCTATGAGGTGTTGGGCGTCAGCAAAAGTGCCGACGAAAAGGAAATTAAGAAGGCCTGTCTCTTATACACATCTCCGAGCC
>CAJXTK010000248.1 GCA_913061115.1 uncultured Haliea sp. | reverse complement strand
TCGTGGGCTCGGAGATGTGTATAAGAGACAGGTAATGCGTTTTAGCGTAAGGAAACCTATGCAACGACCGTTACACGCATGAAGGTGCGGGTGTTTGGCGGCTGAGATTTTGACAACAATGCACTGGATGCACCCGACTTTGTCGAACTCGGTGATGCGCAGGGCGTTCCCATGGGCGGCTCACTCAATGCTGCGCAAGCCACTGCTGCGCCGCAAATGCTAGTTGGCGCAGAGATGGATGCCAAATATGCCAAGCTTGACCGCGTGCATGTCATCAAGGGCTGGGTAGACAGTGCCGGTGCACAGCATGAACAGGTGTACAACGCGGCCTGGGCGGGCGAGCGCATTCTGGACGGCAAGGGCAAGCTTCCCGCCACTGGAAATACGGTTGATATCGGCTCGGGGCACGGGGATAACAGTATAGGCGCACCCGCTCTAGCAGCGTGATGGAGCGACCCGAATTTTGATCCATCGCAACGGGCATTTTATTATGTGCGAGTGTTGCAAATATCAACACCCCGTCACTCGCTATTGGATAGCATTGCCCTGCAAACTCAGGCACCTCAGGAGAGGCCTGCTACTATTCAGGAGCGCGCCTACACCTCGCCAATTTGGTATACGCCCTGATTATAGTTATGCGCCGCTAGGCAAATTAACGGCCAAGTAATGTAAGACCTGACCCTGTGGCTCTCTGTCATCAGTTAGGTACACTACAGCCATTGAAATCGTTTTGGATGAGGTATAAATGAAAGCATTTTTCGTCATTGCCATTATTGCCCTGGTGATTACAGGGTCAGGTAGCTGGGGTGGTTTGGTGTTTTACTCGCTGCCCGTAATGGCCTGGGCAGTGTTGGGGATTTTCGCCCTTCAAAGTCTGGGCTTTGTACCGGCCTTTCTGTATCAGACCGAGCGTTACTACGATTTGATTGGCAGCCTGACCTATATCAGCGCGATCGCACTGGTTCTTCTGTGCAGTGGCAAGGTTGACTTACGACAAATGCTCATCGCATTCTTCATCCTCATTTGGGCTGCTCGACTCGGAAGCTTTCTCTTCAGTCGCATTGCGCGAGATGGCGGTGACTCCCGTTTTGATAAGATCAAACCTTCGGCGCTACTTTTTTTTCGCACCTGGATGCTGCAGGGACTTTGGGTCACGGTGACAGCTGGAGCGGCGCTCGCGGCACTGAGTAGCGGCAGGTCTGTTCCGTTAAATATAGTTGATGGTATTGCCATTGCACTTTGGCTATCTGGCTTCGCCGTTGAAGTCATAGCCGACAGACAGAAACGTCAGTTCAGACAGGCACACGGTAGAGATACCTTCATTACTAGGGGCCTGTGGTCTCTTTCTCAGCACCCCAACTATTTTGGCGAGATCATACTGTGGACGGGCATAGCGTTACTGACGTTTCCCGTATTGGATAGCTGGCAGTATCTGACACTGGTATCACCTCTGTTTGTCTACCTGTTGCTGGCACGCATTAGCGGTATCCCTTTGCTCGAGCACAAAGCCAATCGCCGTTGGGGGAACGATCCGGCTTATATCACTTACAGGAAGAACACGCCGGTGCTTGTTCCCAGACTGAAGAAACCCGGTTGATGTTAGACCCGTGCAAACCGCATGGACCGTTCACTGCCATCTTCCATGTAAAACAAGAACTTGCCGCCTTGCCTGCTAATCCGTTCCCGCAGTGCTAACGTATATTGCCTATTATCCCCTAGAGTAAGCCTATGCAAGATGTTGCCCTATTCCCGATCCCCGACTCCGTAAACTTCCCCGGGGTCCCCTGTTCTTTGCATGTGTTCGAGCCTCGCTATCGCCAGATGGTGCGCCACTGTATTGATCAAAATTTACTGATGGGTGTTTGCCATACCGAAAAAGTACTGCACCGCAAAGACCGTGAACAAACGATCGAGGAAGCGCTCAACAGTAATCAGACCACCTATAAGCCCCAAGGCATCTTTTCCGCCGGTCCCGTCGAACTGCTGGAAGAACTGGAAGATGGACGGATGCTGATTCAGGTAGACAACACGATACGCCTTAAACTGGGCGAGGAAAAACAGACGCTGCCATTTGGCATATGGGCCTGCGAGGAACTTTTAGACGAGGCGCTCGACGAAACTGGCGAACTCGCATTGCAACAAAGTCAATCAAAAATCTTACAGCGACTGCTGGCAGTGACCCACGGCAATGAGGACGCTCAGGACATGCTTAATAGCGTTCACTGGCAAGCGATGCCGGCGCAGACGTTCAGCTTTGCCGTGGCTGGATTGCTGGGAATGCCACCGGAGACTTCGCAGGCACTACTGGAAATGACCAGCGCGCAAGTGCGCCTAGACACGGTACTGGAGATGATCAACACCATGGGAACGGCACTCAGCTAGCCAAACAGCGTCAGTCGGCGGCTGCGCCAGCTTCGCTGGCCAGATGAGCTCGCAAACTCTCTATCCGTCTCCGATTGGCCCCCATATCGCTAATTCCAAGCCGAGAAGACGAGCGCACTTGGATATCACCGGCCTGTTGCTTAAACGCCAACTGGACGTCGTCACGAAACTGCATCAGCGGGGTTTTGACGACAGCCTGTACAAAATCGGCTGTTTCGACTGTAATTGTCCAGTCGTCCTGCGCGGCCAGCCATCGCTTAAGCGCTTGCCACTGCTCAGTTGTGGCCTGCAGGGGTGCAATAGCGCTGCCACCAGTGCCACTGTCGCTATTGACACAGTTGGGCAGCATCCCGCAGGGGGGCAGTACCGCATCGGCGCCAGGTTGTTCTGGCGC
>CAJXTK010000247.1 GCA_913061115.1 uncultured Haliea sp. | reverse complement strand
ATAAGAAAAGCCATGAGAAAATCGAAGAGAAGTGAGTTCCCTTTATTAACGAGGTCTGTTGCCTGTGCCGCAATTTGGGGTGCAGTCACCGGAATAGTGAAGGCTGATGAGACGCCTTATTTGACCAAGTCTCGCATTGGCCTTAATGATTCCCCGGTCATAGGCAGTTCCGAGCCGTTTTTTGAGCAGTGGGACAAAGGTGGTCTTGGCCTGCATGGCACCCTTTCGGTCGCCATGGATGGGACGGTCCTGATGTTCGGCCGCGGTGGAGGAAAAGATATCCATGAGATTTTCCTTAGGCGATCAAAAGACGGGGGAGCGACCTGGTCGGCGCGCCAGCAGATCGGAAAATCGATCGAGATGGATTGGAAATCCCTGGGTATTGGGCCATACGATGGGAAGGGATGGGGTAATGATAAGCATTTTGCTTATGCTACGCTAGGCACTAGCGTCGTTGATGAGAATACCGGCGAGATCATGGTCTTCATGACATCCCTCCATCCCGTGCCGTTTATGTATAAGAGCCAGGATCACGGCAAGACTTGGAAACTTGAAAAGATCGTCTTGCATAAAGACTCCAGAGGATTTTTGCCAAGCCCCAACCCGGCGCACGGCTCCGGCATCACCATTAAACACGGCCACCATAAAGGTCGCCTTCTGGCGGCATCCCATGTGATGCCGGACTATCGCAAACAGGGTGGAGATCAAAACTCCTATTCCAATGCGGTTTACAGCGATGACCATGGCAAGACATGGCATTCAAGCGAACCTTTTCCGTTGAAGGGGACCGGCGAATGCGGTTTGGTCGAGCTTAACGACGGGACCATATACATCAATACCCGAACTAGTGCGAGGAGGGGGAACCGCTGGATCGCCTATAGCGATGACAGTGGAGAGACCTGGCGTGATCTTCACGAAGACGATGAGTTGTTTGATGGACCGCCGGATATTTACGGTTGCAAGGCCGGGCTGCTGAGGCTCGACCGTGACGACTGCGATATTCTTCTGTTCAGTTCACCCGATCCGAGTTTACCGGAGAAACAGAATCGGGCAAACGTCAACGTATGGGCCAGTTTCGATGGCGGTAAAACATGGCCCGTCAATCGTTTGATCAAGGAAGGTCCCGGCAACTATTCGTGGATCACCCAGGGCAGAAAAGGGACGCCTAGTGAAGGATTCATTTACGTTCGTTCCATTGAAGGCGGGATAGCGCGATTCAACATGGTCTGGCTGCTACAACCGGACGACAAAAAAGCCGGTAAGTACGCCTTCGCTAAAGATACCCCCGTCGGCAAGAACTTGGTAAGGATTGGTCCTGATTCCGATGAATTTGTCCTGCCTCCGAGGCATGTCTATCGGATGCAGCAGAAGCCGCCTTTTGTGAAGGTCGTACAAAATGCCAGGCTTTTCAAGATCAGCGATGACCGGATCGAGAGGCTTGAGGCCGGCTATAAACTCGTCGACCCCAAAGCCAAGGGGCATATCCTGCCCCACAAGATCTGTCTGGCCGGCGATGAAATGAAAATTAGTTGCGACGTCTCTTCCGGCAGCATCACCGTCTCGTTACTCGATCCCAACGGCAAAATAATCAAAAAGAGCGAACCGATTACTGGTGGTTTTAAGACCAGAGAGATCGTCCAATGGTCCGATGGCTTCAAGCTCGAAAAATACGTGGCTACTCCCGTCACGGTCCGGTTTGAACTCGAAGGCAATGCAGAGCTCTACGCCATGAGATTCGATAAATTATTTTGGGAGTAGAACCCATATTAGGACCAAAAGATCTCTCACTGTATTATATAAGGCATGCGCCAAGAACCCTTCCATTAGTCTAGGCTAGAAACTCCTGCCCCCTTTTGCTACATTACCCGCTCAGATCAAAGGAAACTACTATTATGAAATTAAGTTATATTCCCTCCGCCTTACTAGTCGCTGCAACATTTAGCCTGTCGACCGCATACGCTGGCGAGATCCAAGTCAAAGATGGCCAGACCGTCGGATTTCTCGGTGACTCCATCACAGCTGCTGGCGCTCGCCCAGGCGGCTATTGCAATCTTCTCATTCAGGCACTCAAGGCTGAGGGCATTACCGCCAAACCAATCTATAAAGGAATCGGTGGCCACAAATCCAACCAAATGCTCAAGCGTCTCGATAAAGACATCTTACAGCATAAGCCTGACTGGATGACCCTCAGTTGCGGAGTCAACGATGTCTGGCATGGCAAAAACGGGGTGAACCTCGAAGACTATAAAAAGAACATGACGGCCATAGTTGATAAGGCTCAGGCAGCTGGCGCCAAGGTGTTGATTCTCACATCAACGATGATCAAAGAGGACCAGAGCGGTGACCTAAATCAGAAGCTTATTCCTTATAACAACTTTCTCCGTGAACTTGCGAAAGAAAAGAAGTGCCTGCTCGCCGACCTCAATGCAGATATGCAAGAAGCGTTGAAGACCGCTCCTGCAGATCGCCCAAAAGGAAAGAAACTCACGGGCGACGGTGTCCATATGAACCCTCACGGCAATGTCATGATGGCGCGCGGTGTTGCGAAAGCTTTGGGATTCAGCGACGGACAACTGGCTAAGATCGTAAAAAGGTAGTCGGTGAGTTCTACTCAGTCACTGGAAGTCGAAAGGAGTCATTCTTTAACCTGCTTCTCCGTAATTCGTATGTGCGAGGTATAATTCAGACACAAAAATCTCCTCAGCGTATTATCTAGGGTGTGCGTCGTGGTGCCCCCTGTGACCTGTTACTGCTCTGTCTCTTATACACATCTGACGCTGCCGACGAATAGAGAGGTGTAGA
>CAJXTK010000246.1 GCA_913061115.1 uncultured Haliea sp. | reverse complement strand
GAGATCATGCCTAGTCTCGTGGGCTCGGAGATGTGTATAAGAGACAGGGGTATTATTTTTACTATTTTTCTACTTTTTTGTAACCACGACTTCCTAGGGCAATCTACTAGTGCATTGGCTAGTCACATCACAGCGATCGAAGCCTATCCAGATTATCTCCAGATAGATTTATCCTGATCTTGAAACGAAAAATAAGAACCCAAGACCAACTCGAAAATTTCTCTCCACATAACACCCTTATTATGGATCATTTACCTTCAACGAATATAAAGTGGTTTTCTGATGGAGGAAGAAAATAGTGAGATGAAGAGACCTAGACCAAAAGATTTTTTATCTAGATTGCCGGATGACGATGATGCCACAGCGTAGCCTGTTCATAGGCATGAGCGATACGACAGAGACTTAACTCTGACAGACGAGCGCCAAGAAACTGCACGGCATAGGGGCTTCCCTCATCTGAGAAACCGCAGGGTACAGTGATAGTCGGAGTGCCGGCCAAGTCTGCAGGAATAGTAAACTGACCCTGGAAATGTTGAATTACTGGTCTCAGCGTTTCCATATTGCCGTATTGAACTTCCTTGTCCACAGCAAAAACTGAGCCGCCCGAGGGACAGATAACAGCGTCTACCGCCTCTAGAGCAGACTCGTACTGTGCACTAATCTGTCGTCTAAGCTTGGTGGAATTGACATAGTCTTGCGCACTCATAGTCGCACCCATTTCCAGCGCATCGCCAAAGTAGCCTCCGTATTCATCGGCACGGGACGGATAGGTAGCACTATGTGCCTTGTG
Source organism: uncultured Haliea sp. (assembly GCA_913061115.1). Classification (GTDB taxonomy): domain Bacteria; phylum Pseudomonadota; class Gammaproteobacteria; order Pseudomonadales; family Halieaceae; genus Marimicrobium. The sequence goes on along the minus strand of CAJXTK010000246.1, from coordinate 2,049 downwards.
TGCTTCGTAGGCGCAGATAGGTAACCACGCATTGCGTAGATCCATCGGATCAGACTTAGGCATGCGCAATGCCACAATTTCAGCACCGAGCTGTCGTAGCACCTCGATAACCTCGTGGATCGCATCCACCAGAGCCGGATTAGTGCCGCTGGCGAGGTAATGCTCATCAACACCGATCCGCATACCGCTAAGCTCGTCCGTCAACGATTCCGTAATTCTCGGAACTGCATCTCTAAGTGAGCTGGAATCACTGTCATCAAAGCCTGAGATTGCCTCGAATACAATTGCCGCATCTTTTACAGAACGCGTCATCGGTCCAATATGATCTAACGATGCTGCTAGATCCAAAACACCATGCCGACTCACTCTTCCATAGGTAGGCTTAAGGCCAACCACACCGTTAGCCATGGCCGGATAGCGAATCGACCCTCCAGTATCGGTACCCAGTGAGGCGAAGCACAATCCTGCTGCTGTGGCGACTCCCGACCCACTAGAAGAAACGCCTGCCCAGAGATTCTCTCCCCAAGGATTAACTGGAATAGGAAAGTCACGGTGATAGCCCGATAGAGCGCCTTCGGTGAGATTCAATTTACCGAGGATCACGGCGCCTGCCTCACGCAGCTTGTGAACCACCGTGGCATCATAGTCTGGCACGAAGTCCCGAAGTACTTTTAGCCCGCCCATGGTCCCAGTACCAGCCGTAAAGCACAGATCCTTCACTGCGATGGGTATTCCGTGTAGCGGGCCTTTGTAGTTGCCTGCTTGAATTTCCTGTTCGGCCTTTCGCCCGGCTTCCATGGCTTGCTCAGTCATAACAGTGGCATAACTCTTGAGCTGCCCGTCAACAGAATCGATACGAGATAGCAGCTTTTCCGTCAACTCAACAGGAGATAGTTGGCCATCGCGAATCGCGTCAGCAGCGCTGCTAAGGCTGCAATAGTGGATTGGATGTAAAACTGAATCGCTCAACGCTCGAAGTTCCTACATAGTGATATTTAGGCTAAGACACAAACTAGCATAATTCCCGCCGAACCATTAGTAGTGGCTACTTCTGTGTACTACGAAGCCATAGGCTGGGAGTGGTGTGTGTCATCTCAAAAATCAGAGACTCGCGTGGAATTACCTATCGACTGGAACTTGGTGCATTGACCGACCGCACTCTGTGCAGACGCTGTTCGCACATCATGGGACCCATCTCCACCAATATTCTGGAAGAAATCAAATCACGCTGCACAATCGCTGAGCGCAAAATCAGCCTTAAGGTTAACGGCACCCTCTTCTTTCTTTGGTATTTTTATTCCAGTTTTTCTCGCGCATCATTCACATTAAACTAGCTATCGAAGTCGCTCGCGTCATGCCTTTCTGCTAATTGATGCTCTTCCGGCCCCCAGACTCGATTGACACGAAGCCCGCGCTGCACCGCTGGACGTTCTTCGATTTCTTCCGCCCAGCGAATTACATTTTTGTATGAAGCCACGTTGAGAAACTCAGCGGCGTCATACAAATTGTGAAGTACAGCAGTCCCATACCAGGGATAGCTAGCCATATCAGCAATGTCATATTCATCGCCGCTTAGGTAGCGCCGATTTGCGAGATTCTTATCTAGAAGATCAAGTTGCCGTTTAACTTCCATAGCATAGCGATCAATCGGATATTCCAGCTTTTCCGGCGCATAGGCATAGAAATGTCCAAAGCCTCCGCCAAGGAATGGGCCAGCACCCATTTGCCACATGAGCCATGAAAGACATTCAGCGCGTTGTGCAGGATCGACAGGGATGAAAGCGCCGAACTTTTCCGCTAGATAAATCAAGATCGCGGCAGATTCAAAGACTCGCGTTGGCGGACTAGTGCTGTGGTCCAGCAAGGCTGGGATTTTAGAATTCGGGTTAATAGCTACGAAGTCGCTGCCAAACTGAGCGCCTTCACCTATGTTAATCAGATGCGCATCGTATTCTGCCCCTTCATGACCTAAGGCCAATAGTTCCTCCAGCATGATAGTTACTTTGACACCGTTGGGGGTCCCTGTCTCTTATACACATCTGACGCTGC
>CAJXTK010000245.1 GCA_913061115.1 uncultured Haliea sp. | reverse complement strand
ATCTACACCTCTCTATTCGTCGGCAGCGTCAGATGTGTATAAGAGACAGGATTGGTGTAGGGGGATAAAAAATTAGCTAAAAGATAGCCGTGTCCAGCATGCAGTTCGATGCCGTCAAATCCTGCTTGCCGAGCCCGCGCCGCAGCAGAGGCAAAGCCCTGACTCGTTTCCGCGATCTGCTCGGGCGTCATCTCATAGTACTGGGGGCCAACGCCGTCGGCCCCGGCGCCCTTAATGAAACTCTGCAGCTCGTCGTTGGTCAGTACCCTGACCATATCGCTACGCGATTTCTTCACCGCTGAGGGTACCGGGATGGGGCGACCAGCGATGGTGTCGGCCTGAGATATACTGCCACTGTGGTTTAGCTGGGCAATAATTCTGGCGCCATGCTGATGGACGCGGCGTGTGAGTTCACTCAGCCCCGGTATGAAAACATCATTTGAAAAGCCGATGGTATTTGGCATACTCGCGCCGCGGGGCCAAAGTGCGGCCGATGTCTCCAGTACTATCAGTCCAGAACCGCCTTTGGCACGAGCTTCATAGTAGCTTATGAGGCGTTCCGTGGTGTGCCCATCCTCTGCCGCAAAATTAGTCCCCATGGCGGCCATCACAATGCGATTACGCAACTGCAATGCACCGATTTTACCCGGTGAAAGTAGGTGTCCGTAACGATGTGACATAGGCTATGCCTGGTTAGACTAAATAAAAGAATATGATGTTAGACGGCCAAAAAAAATCTCACAGAACCCTTCAAGCCAAATGTATAAACATTTTCGGCCTTCCTTGGTGGGCACAATCAGAAGGTCGCAGAAAAAGATGACAGTATTATTCGGGCTGGCGAAATCAATACGTTAACAACGCTCTGTAGTCGACAAACGCTGAACACCTACCTCTGCACAAATAAATACACAGCTATATATTGGTGTGGAGATCTTCCTTCAGAAGGTGTTTCAGCACCTTACCCGCAGCGTTGCGGGGTAATGGATTCTCCAGCATCGTCAGGCTAGACGGCATTTTAAAGGCGGCCAAGTGTTGCGAGGCAAAATTTTTGAGAGCCTCTTCGGTTAGTGATGCGCCGGCTTTCGGCACCACCACCACCACAACTTTCTCACCCAATTTTTCATCTGCAATGCCAAAAGCCGCCACCTCTTGCACGGCAGGGTGCTCACACAGCACCGCTTCAATTTCAGCCGGGTAGATATTCTCTCCACCGCGAATAATCATGTCTTTGGCCCGATCAGACAAGTATAGATACCCTTTTTCGTCAAAGTACCCGATATCCTCGCTATCAAACCAGCCATCTCGGAAGCTTTTCTTATTAGCATCGGGTCTTCTCCAGTAACCGCTGATCACTGTCGGGGTCTTGATCCAGATGCGGCCCGGTCTACCTGCAGGTAGTTCGGAGCCGTCCTGGTCACAAATTTTTAGTTCAACCGTGGCATGGCAAAAGCCGACGCTGCCAGGATTATCGATGAATGCTTGGCCGGTGAATGCCGTACCAATAGAATTGGTTTCTGTCATACCCCAGCCCGTTCCTCCGTACATATCTTTCACCTTTTCACGCATCAGGACAGCAACTTTCGCGGGCGTTGCCGAACCCCCTCCCCCAAGGCTGGAAAGACTACTGGTGTCGTGCTGGTCAAACTCGGGTGACTCGAAAAGCTGTAACAACATTGATGGCGCTGCACTGAGTATGGTGATCCGCTCCTGCTCGATAAGTTGTAGGGCCGAAAGCGTGTCCCATTTGTACATCATGACAACCTTTCGCCCCGCACGGAGCGCCGTAAAAAATATGGCATGCAGCCCACTGACGTGAAATAAGGGTACCGCTAGCATTTGCGATGGTTCAAACTCTTTGGAAAACATTGCACCAATCAGCTCTGGATTGGCCATCGCGCACGCAGTCCCCGTACATTCAAAATTTATTATGGCCTGACAAAGCGCGCGATGGGTGGAGACTGCGCCCTTGGGTTGTCCTGTAGTACCTGATGTATACATAATCAATGCGTTGTCTTCGCTCTGGATGGTGACATTTGGCCGCGAAGCATTTTTGCTATCTGCGATAAAGTCTTCCAATGTTTGCTCAAACTTAAGAGCTGAAGGCGCACTAGAACGGGCGATCACGGCGTTAATATTAGACTCTGCAAGTCCTGCCGCCATGAGGGTGTGGCGCTGTTGATCACAAAACACAGTCTTGCACTCACTATCGCGCGCTGCGAACAAAAGATCCCGCCCAGTACCCCAACTGTTGATCGGTACTGCCAAGGCGCCAATTGATGTAATAGCAACGAATGTGCTGAGCCATTCGGGGTAGTTGCGCATCGCAATACCCACGCGGTCACCGGGCACTATATGATGTTTGGTCGTCAAGGCATCAGCCAGTGACCACGCTTGCTGGAAAAATGTATTAAAACTCCAGCGCTCGCCCTGATAGATGATAAATTCACTTTCGCCGTGGGCGGCAGCTGCGAAATAGACCTCTTGCAGTGTTTTTGGCGCGTTTTTGTAAACTGTGTAGTCTACGTTGTCGATTGAGCATCGGGTGAGCTCAAAATCGCGGCCCGCTCCCGTGAGTGCTGTAACCGATCTATCGTATGCTAACTTACTCTCGTCCATTTCTTTCTCCTAAAGGGGTATGCAGCGCGACCTAATAATATTGGAAGGGGTCAACTCCATTTTAAGGCCAGTCTATAGAAAACTAAGGATGTGTATATATTTGCCTAGCAAATCTAATCGAATTCGGGAAGAAGACACAAAGCACAACCGTTCGTGAACCGTCGATTCAGGCACCAGTAAGAGCTGTCTCTTATACACATCTGACGCTGCCGACGAATAGAGAGGTGTAG
>CAJXTK010000244.1 GCA_913061115.1 uncultured Haliea sp. | reverse complement strand
GTACCCTGCCAGCGGCCAACGTCAGTTCACTAGCCGGCTTCCCCTCGGCATTCGACGGGTGGATGGCGCGCTGGAAGACACGTTTAGATGCGGAACATAATCCCACACGCCAAAAAGACATGCTCAACACCAACCCAGCGATCATTCCCCGCAATCACCTGATCGAAGAATCAATCGTGGCAGCATCTACCGAAGGGAACTTCGACCTGTTCAATGAGTTGGTCGACAACCTGGCTTTTCCCTTTGACCTAGAAGGAATAGATATCAGGTTTGCGAAGAAGCCAAAATCGGAACAAGTCGTTCGCCAGACGTTCTGCGGGACCTGATTATCATCTCGACATGCAGCTACCATAGTGATGTACTTCAGGCATGCTTGAACAGATAAAATGGACCACCACATGAAAATTGGCGTACTGATATTTGCCACCGACTACACGATTCAAATGGATGAACTGGCTAAGGAACTTGAAGAAAGAGGGTTTGAATCCCTGTTCATACCCGAACATACCCACATCCCGGCCAGCCGCGAATCAGCATGGCCAGGTGGCGCTGATCTTCCTAAAGAATATTCACATACCTACGACCCATTCGTCGGATTGTCTTTCGCCGCCGCGGTGACTAAAAAGCTGAAACTTGGCACCGGGATCTGTCTACTTCCTCAGAGAGACACCATCACCACCGCAAAATCTGTTGCCAGCCTAGACCGCATGTCGAATGGACGATTCATATTCGGTATAGGAGGAGGCTGGAATGTAGAAGAAATGAGACAACACGGGACAAAGTACAGCGAGCGATTCGCCCGAATGAAAGAACAGGTTTTGGCCATGAAGAGGCTTTGGAGAGAAGAAGAAGCAGAATTTCACGGAGAGCACGTCAATTTCGAGGCGACTTGGCAACACCCAAAACCTATACAAACCCCACCACCAGTTATTCTTGGTGGTGAAACCGACTACACACTGCGTAGAGTTGTAGATTATTGTGAAGGTTGGCTACCTAGAGCGCGCCACGGGTTTGACGCGGTTAAGAATGTTGCACGACTCAAAAAGTTTGCAGATGAAGCCGGTAGAGACATGTCTACTCTTTCTATTAGCATCTTTGGCGCGAGGGCCGACAAAGCCACCCTTGATGACTACGAGGCTGCAGGCATCAACCGGTCTATTCTTGCACTTCCACCGGCCAGCCGGGATAAAGTATTAACGATTTTAGATAGTTACACGGACCTATTGGGCAACTAAAAGGAGATAACCGTGACTGACTTCCTTCGAACCCCGGACAAAAATTTTGAAAGCATCGCTGACTTCCCCTACCAACCTAATTTCCATAATTGGAAAGATATGCGAATGCACTATGTGGACGAAGGTCCAGAAAATGCTCCGGTCATGCTGCTTATGCATGGCATGCCAACCTGGAGCTTCCTTTATCGCCATGTGATTCCTAAGCTTCTGGCCGCAGGTTATCGGTGTATTGCACCAGACCACCTTGGGTTTGGTAAATCAGACAAGCCAACGGACCCTGATTGGTACACCATCGCCCGCCATACAGAAATCCTGACCAGCCTGATTACGTCCCTCGACCTCAAAAACATCACCCTAGTCTGCCAGGATTGGGGCGGACCAACAGGCCTTGCACAGGCAGTGTTTATGCCGGAGCGATTCTCCAGACTTACGATCATGAACACTTGGCTTCACCATGCTGAATATGAATATTCAGCGGCGATTAGGAACTGGAACGAAAACTGGCACGAAGGCGGCCGTTTTTTCCGTGAGAAACCAGACATCGGCGCACTCATGGTAATGAGTGCAGGTCTGGTTGGACCGGAAATAGCATTCCCGGCCATCAGTGAGGGCCAAACCATTGGGGGGCTGACAGGCGAAGCTGCCAACGTGTACAACGGATTCCGCGCACCTATTAACGACATGCCTGATGAAGCATTCAACGGCATGCGCAGATTCCCCCTATCTATTTGTTTTGATAATTACGACGGCGGCAACGGTGCCGCACAGACGCACTATTACAACCACCTTCTTCAGTGGGCGAAGCCCGTTCACTTTATCTGGGGGTGTGCTGACGATGTTTTCAACGAAGCATGGGGCCGCAAGTGGGCAGGACAAATGAACGCCAGCTTCGACCCAATAGAAAAAGCCGGCCACTTTCTGCAGAATACCCATGGCGGCGAACTCGCAGAGCTGTTAATCAATCGTATAGAGGAAGAATAATGTTTGAAATAAGGTGCTATCACTATGATCCCGCTAAATTCGACGCTTATAAGAGATGGGCAGTCGATGACGCGGCACCATTTTTAAAAGCTAACCTTAATGTTGTCGGCTTTTGGCTAGACAATGGCAAGGACATTGAATTAACCGGTTCAGACCCAGCACCACAAAAGCATGGTGCTGCTAACGTCACTTGGATCATCAAATGGGAGTCAGAAGAACACAGGGCAGTGGGGTTCAAGGCACTTTTTGAGGGCGAAGGATGGAAGGATGTCTGGTCAAGACATCCTGATGCGGACGGCTACTTGCAAATGGAAGCCAGATTCGCCGAAGAAGTTTAACCGGCGCACTGAAGGGGGGCTCGTTCTAGGCGAGCCTGCTCTCTTTTTTTAATCCCACGACTGCCTAAAAACTCAATCCGGCACCAATCAAGACTTCCAAGTCTTTACTCTCCGAGCCATCAGCTGGTTTTGTATCGTAATCATAATTCGCCTGAACGTTAACGTGCAGATTTCCTAAGAGTTTGTATCTAACCCCTGTCTCAGTCTCCAACACTGCGTTCTCTCTGCCACCAATGTTTCGGTAGATATTGCTGTCTCTTATACACATCTGACGCTGCCGACGAATAGAGAGGTGTAG
>CAJXTK010000243.1 GCA_913061115.1 uncultured Haliea sp. | reverse complement strand
GATCATGCCTAGTCTCGTGGGCTCGGAGATGTGTATAAGAGACAGGCGCTAGACCGCACACGGCATGTGTTGCTGGTGTTTACTACGCAACAAAGCCAGGAGGATTGACCTGTGGCTGATAGGGAAGGGCATGGCTATGCGGTCATTTTCCTAACCTTTGTAGTTGCCTACATTTTAGCCGTGGTGCCGCTTCCTCTTTGGTTGCAGTGGGGGCGGCCGGAGTGGTTGGCGTTGACGCTAATTTACTGGTGCATCGCGCTCCCGGAGCGCGTCGGGATTGCTACCGGGCTAGTGGTGGGTGTAGGGCTTGATGTCTTGGAGGGCGCTGCCCTCGGGCAGAATGCCTTTGCCCTGATGGTAGTGGCGCTGTTAGCACTCACCCTTTACCAGCGACTGCGCGTGTCCAGGCTGTGGCAGCAGGCGGCCGTCGTCTTTATTCTGGTTGGTATCAACCAGCTGATTTGCCAGTGGGTACAAAGCTTTGAAGGGGTGAGTGTTCTGCCGGTGTTATTTTTGCTGCCGGCGCTCTCCAGTGCTCTATTGTGGCCGGTGGTCCTGCACAGTTTGCGTGGCGTGCGCCGCTATTACCGAGTCACCTGATATGAGCCAGGCCCGTTTGATCTTGGCGTCGGCCTCACCGCGCCGTAAAGCGTTATTGGATCAGTTGGGGGTGAGTTGTATCTGTGCTCCTGCTGATATCGACGAATCGCACTGGATTGATGAGAAACCCTCGGACTACGTACAACGTATGGCGCAAGAAAAGGCGCAAGCTATTGCTTTGTTCTACCCTCCCCTGAGCTGCGCAGTACTGGCGGCTGATACCATAGTGGTTATTGCCGGGACAATACTGGGCAAGCCGATAGACCATGCCGATGCTCTCCTCATGCTCACAAGTTTAAGTGGTCGAAGACATTCGGTTTTAACAGCAGTGTGTCTTCTGACTGTCGCGGGCATAGTATGCGAGTTAGTAGAAACTCGAGTGGAGTTTCTGCCTTTGAGTCATGAGGTATGCGAAGCCTATCTGGCCACGGATGAACCTTGGGACAAGGCAGGGGCATATGGTATCCAAGGGTTGGCGGGTGCCTTCGTGCGCTCTATTGAGGGCAGTTATACTAATGTGGTGGGCCTGCCTCTGTGTGAAACCTGGCAGCTACTGAGCGCAAATGGAATATCAACTGCGCTGAATGCCGCGCTGTTAGACTGATTCACGAGGTAGGCCCGTGAGTGCAAAAATGCTAGTTAATTTTACCCCGATGGAAACACGGGTGGCTTTGCTGGAGAATGGCGTCACCCAGGATGTTTACATCGAACGTGCGATTAGCCGCAGTATTGTTGGCAACATTTACGCTGGGAAAGTGGTGAGAATAGTGCCGGGCATGCAGGCAGCGTTTGTGGATATAGGGCTTGAGCGCACCAGCTTCATTCACGTCTCAGATGTCATTGCCGGCAGCAGCGGTCATGGCCGGGAAGACAAAAGTATTCCCCCGATGAAGATTGCTGACTACCTTCACGACGGTAAGAAGATCATTGTTCAGGCCACTAGAGATCCTCTGGGCACTAAGGGTGCGCGCGTGACTATGCAGCTGTCAGTAGCAACGCGATATCTCGTGTTGCAGCCTCACAATAAGCATACAGGTGTCTCGCAACGCATTGATAAGCCTCTGGAGAAGACACGTCTGAAGCAAGTGCTGGCGCAAGCTCGGGCGAGCCAAAGCATGGATGACTCCACGGGGTTTGTTCTGCGTACCGCTGCCGAAGGGATAGGGTTCGAGCAGATGTCTGCTGACATGCGCTTTCTCTATAGTGTGTGGGCAAGTATCTCTCGCCGTGCCAAGGCTGCTACTACAGCCGAACTGCTTTATGAAAATTTACCTCTGCATTTGCGCGCAGTGAGGGATCTTGTTCGTCCGTCGGTAGAACACATTCTCATCGATAACAGCGAGTGCTTGGTGGCGCTGCAGGGTTTTTGTGCTGATCATGTGCCGGAAGTGTGCAGTTTGCTAGAGCACTACACGGGCGAGCAGCCGTTATTCGAACTGCATGGCGTGGAGGATGGAATCCGGTGCGCACTCGATCGCACAGTGGAGCTGCACTGTGGCGGCTATCTGATTTTCGATGAAACAGAGGCCATGACAGTTATTGACGTGAATACCGGATCATTTGTTGGCAAGCGCAATCAGGATGACGCTCTGCTAAAGACCAATCTAGAAGCGGCTGAGGTCTTAGCCCGGCAAGTACGTTTGCGTAACCTGGGCGGCATTATCATCGTTGATTTTATCAACATGGAAAAATCTGACCATCGACGACAGGTGCATGATGCCCTCAAGAAATTCATGCAGCAGGATACGGCGCTCAGCGAGATAGCGGCGTTTTCGAAGCTGGGGCTCATTGAAATTTCGCGCAAGCGCACGGGTGACAGCCTTGAGGGTCTACTGTGTGAAGGTTGTGCCGTTTGCCATGGGCGAGGTGTAATTAAAACGGCGGAGACCGTTTGCTATGAAATTTTTCGAAAGGTTATGAGCGATGCGCGGACCTGCAAAAATGACAAACTGATATTGCGTGTGGCCGAGCCTGTTGCGAATCGATTACTGAACGAAGAAGCCACGCAATTTTTCGATCTACAGCAATCTGTTGGCAAGATAATTAGCGTGCGGGTAGAGTCGAGCTACAGTCAGGAACACTTCGATCTCATGCCGTGTTGATCGGCTTTGGGTGACAGATGGCGACACATTCAAGTAGTGTTATTGCTTTTGTAATTGATTGTCGCGGGCCTTTTTTCAGCACTGACTGCCGCGAGTTTTCCCGTGCCGTTGCGGTGTCGGAACTGTCTCTTATACACATCTGACGCTGCCGACGAATAGA
>CAJXTK010000242.1 GCA_913061115.1 uncultured Haliea sp. | reverse complement strand
GTGGGCTCGGAGATGTGTATAAGAGACAGGTTCGGGAATGTCGGCACTGGTATTGGCTGACGTTTCAAAGGCAGTTTCAGCGGTAGCCGCACGCCACTTCAGAAGGTTGGCATCGTCGTTAGCCCAGTCTTCCATCATTGTGCGTGAAAATTCACCGGTCATAATGTCGTCTTGATGCTTCTCATACAGGGGGCGCATGATGCTCTTTAATTCTTGTGCCAGGTGAAAGGCGCGAATTTTGGCAGGGTTGGACAGGCGGTCCATCATGTTGGTAATGCCGCCGTGTTTCAGGCCTTCGGTCACGGTCTCCCAGCCATACTGGATCAGTTTGGATGCATACTCAGGATCGATGCCTTTTTCGACCATTTTATCGAAGCAGAGAATGGCACCGGCCTGGAGCATGCCGCACAGAATAGTCTGCTCACCCATTAGGTCAGATTTCACTTCAGCGATGAAGGACGATTCCAATACACCCGCACGATGCCCGCCTGTGCCGGCAGCATACGCTTTGGCTAATTCCATGCCGTCGCCATTGGGATTATTTTCTGTGTGTATTGCAATCAGCGTGGGTACACCAAAGCCGCGCTTGTATTCTTCGCGCACCTCTGTGCCAGGGCACTTTGGAGCGACCATAATGACGGTGATGTCGTCGCGAATCTGCATGCCTTCTTCAACGATGTTAAACCCATGGGAGTAAGATAGGCAGGCACCTTTCTTCATCAGAGGCATAATCGCGGTAACAACGCTGGTGTGCTGCTTATCCGGCGTAAGATTGAGGACCATGTCCGCCTGTGGGATTAATTCCTCATAGGTCCCGACCGTAAATCCGTTTTCTGTCGCGTTTTTCCACGACTGACGCTTTTCCGTGATTGCGCTGTCGCGCAGTGTGTAGGACACATCAAGCCCGCTATCACGCAGGTTCAATCCCTGATTAAGGCCTTGTGCGCCGCAGCCGACGATGACTATTTTCTTCCCGCGAATCCTATCTACGCCGTCGGTGAATTCTTCTTGCCCCATGAAGCGGCACTTGCCTAGTTGCTTGAGCTGCAGGCGCAGCGGCAGAGTGTTAAAGTAATTGTGTCCCATGGTGAGAATCCTCGGCTGATGTTGCGGCTGTTTAGAGCGAACCATACGGCAATTGAATACTTGCGTAAAACGCTATATTTGTAATACAGTATTGCGAATTACGCAATACTGGTGGTTTTTCATGGATACCCGTGCCTTATCGGTCTTCCTGTCTGTATCAGACACGCTCAATTTTAGTCGCAGCAGCGAACTATTGCATATGAGTGTGTCTGCCGTGAGCAGGACCATACAGCGCCTTGAAGATGAACTTGGGCAGCGCTTGTTAGAGCGTAACAATCGCAGTGTGAAGCTGACGAGCGCCGGTCACGAGTTCAGGGAGTATGCACGCAACTCTATAGACGAGTGGCAGCAGCTGAGACGCACGTTGGGCAGCGACCAAGATCTGGCGGGGGAGGTCAGTCTCTACTGCTCTGTGACGGCGACTTATAGTGTATTGGCACCCATTCTGGAAGCATTTCGTTTGACCCATCCCTCGGTGGAGATCAAGATGCATACGGGTGATCAGGCTGATGGTATCGGCAGGATACTGGCGGGCCAGGATGATATCGCAGTGAGCGGCCGACCTAGCCAACTGCCGCGGCGTCTGGAGTTCCTGCCGCTATTGCAGTCTCCCCTGCAATTTTGTGCGCCAGCGGCGGACTGCGCAGTGCGCGATATGGTAGTGGCGGGAGAGTTTCTGGGTGGCGATATCGATTGGAATAACATTCCGTTTATTGTGCCGGAGCGGGGCGTGACCAAGGAGACATTGGATACCTGGTTTCGAGAGCAGGGTATTCGACCTCATATCTACGCACAGGTAGCCGGCCATGAAGCCATTGTCGCCATGGTCAGCTTGGGCCTCGGGATTGGCATAGCTCCCCAGCTAGTCATCGAAGCGAGTGGAATGTGCGATAGGGTAGAGTTGATTGACGTACAAGAGAGTTTGCCGCCGCTCACAGTAGGCCTTTGTAGTCAGGGGCAGCGACTTGCCAGTCCGCTGGTTAAATCCCTCTGGGATGTCGCTAGGCAGACCTACAGTGGCAGGGTTTGATACCATAACGAAAATGGGCACAGTGGATAGCAGCATGAAAGAACAAGGTGAAAACGCTTCCGAGCAAACCTCAGGGTCGATGGAGGCAAAGGAACAGCCTGCAACCAGCAGTGTTGCGCCGCGTATCGACCTGCTGGTGGATGAGCATGAGGAGGAAGTCTCTGAGAACGGCCGCACGGTCCGTCACCGAGGTATCTACCTGTTACCCAACCTGTTTACCACAGCCGCATTATTCGCGGGATTTTACGCCATTATTGCCGCTATGCGCGGGGACTTCGAGAATGCCGCTGTTGCAATATTCTTTGCTATGGTATTGGACGGACTGGACGGGCGTATCGCGCGTCTGACCAATACCTCCAGTAAGTTTGGGGCGGAATATGACAGCCTGGCCGATATGGTGTCATTTGGAGTCGCCCCGGCGCTTGTGATCTTTAGCTGGGGCTTGGGAGGATTGGGCAAGTTTGGTTGGAGTGCGGCATTCATTTATGTGGCCTGCGCTGCACTGCGTTTGGCGCGGTTTAATACTCAGATCGAAATCTCAGACAAAAACTACTTCACCGGCTTGGCCAGTCCGGCAGCGGCAGCGATTATTGCTAGCACCGTCTGGGTTTGTAACGACTTGGGATGGGTTGGCAGCGAGTTGCCACGGGAGTTGGCAATCTTTGTTGGCGTGCTGACCGCGATAGTCGGCTTCTTTATGATCTGTCTCTTATACACATCTCCGAGCCCACGAGACTAGGCATGATCTC
>CAJXTK010000241.1 GCA_913061115.1 uncultured Haliea sp. | reverse complement strand
ACGAGATCATGCCTAGTCTCGTGGGCTCGGAGATGTGTATAAGAGACAGGTGGAGCACCATCCCACTGAGTTTCTAGATCGACGCCGTTTTCGCCCGTAACACGCGCTGGCAGGATGAACGCAGTGGCATTAAATCCGGTCGCGAGTATTAATACATCGAGCTCATGTAATTTTCCGTCCACGGTACGGATGCCTTCCGCTTCTATCTGCGCAATACCATCTGTAATAAGATGGCCGTTAGAGCGACTTATTGCGGGGTAGAAGTCAGAGCAAAAAATCAGGCGCTTACACGTTGCATCGTAAGCTGGGGTTAGTCTAGCTCGCAGTGCTGGGTCAGGTACATTGTCTTTAAGGTGCTTCACGCACGTTTTGTTAATGAGACGTTGCATGAACTTATTCCCAACAGTGGCTGCACTAAATGTGTTGACCATAAGCTTGCAGTAATAGTGATAAGCCAGTCGTTGCATGAAAGGAAAGGTAGACAATAAACGATTCCAACGTGCCGAATAGGCGATCTGCGGCAGTGGCGACAACCAATGCGGGGTGCGTTGGAATACGTGCATTTCGCTCACCTGATCGGTGATAGCACCCACGATCTGGCAGGCTGTAGAGCCAGTGCCGATGATGCCAACGCGTTTACCTTTTAATTCTGAGGAGTGATCCCAGCGTGCGGTGTGGAAACAGGCACCGCGAAAACTGTCGAGTCCATTGATGTCCGGATAGTTTGGTTGATGCAGGATGCCCGTTGCCGAGATGACCACATCGAATATTTCCTGCTTGCCATCGGAGGTTACTAGGTGCCAGCAGGGTGCATCGTATGTGAGTTCGGTCACAGCGGTGTTGAATGTCACTTTATCCGTGACGCCAAAATCTGCTGCGACTTTTTCTAGGTAAGCTTGAATGTCTGCCCCATAAGAGTACCGATGCGGCCAGTCGCCCTTTAATGCAAAGTAGAAACTGTACCAACGTGACGGAACATCGCAGGACAGTCCCGGGTAAGTATTTTCTCGCCAGGTCCCGCCAACTTTATCCGCTTTTTCATACACGGTGACATCTGTGTAGCCGGCTTTTTGGAGTTTCACCACGGCGGCAATGCCGGACATACCTGCGCCAATGATTGCGATGCTAGGCTGGCGTCCTGACTGTGCCCACGGTGCGCCGCTCGTGGCGGTCTCATGGGCGGCTGATGTAGTCATGCTGAAACTCTTGTTGTCCGATGGGTGGCGACATTACTTAATACCCGTAGGGTATCGGTTCTGGCTGAGTGCGGCCAGTGTTGGCGCTACACTTTTTTGTATGGAACAAGATTATTTAGCTGATTAACATCGCCCTGATGACTTTATGTAGTAGCCGTTTTTGTCTGGCGATGTTGTCCGCATCTAGCAAGTCGCCTTGCGCAAGGGAGGTGAATACCCGCTGCGATAGAAAGTACCCCGTCGTGAGATTGAACATGGCGATTAAGTTGATGGCAAGTGCGGCACGGCTCTGCGAGCCGGTTTTTTCGGTTCCGGTGGTCGTGATGCCGTCAAACGATTGCAGACTTATCATGCCCTGATTTAATAATTTCTCCAGCCAAGCATTTACCAATTGGTTACCTGCAGACGCACTGTCGTCTTGCATGGCCCGCTGGAACAATACCGCCATTAGAGGGTGTTCTAGCAGTATGTCTGTAATAATAGCGGGTAGGTCTGCGTATTCTCTGAGTGTTGACGCATCGTTTATGTGATTCGACAAGGCCAGCGTCATTGGGTTCAGCGCTCGAAATAAGACTGCTTTGTAGAGCGCCTCTTTGCTTGAAAAGTGGTTGTAGAGTCCAGGTTGCGCGATATCCGCTCTCTCGGCGATTTGGCGCAAACTGGTGCCGTCGTAGCCGTGTGCGGCGAAGAGATTTTCGGCAATGTCCATGATGCGGTTGGCGGTGCGCTCACCCTTGGTTCTTGCAACTGGTTCGGCAGTGTTCAATGACATAAATGATCGTATGATTGCTAAATATTGGTCAAAAACTACCACAAACCCCTTCAAGTTTCGATCTGAAGCCGCTTATACTGATTAAATATTACTAAGTGATAATATATGGAGTCTGTGGTGAGTCTGAATATCAGTGATTTAGTCAATGAGGACGCCTCTCTAATAAGCCGGCGCTGCTGGTCCGATGAAGGCGTTTACGTACTGGAAAAGACGGGTATTTTCGGGAAATCCTGGCTGTTTCTTGGGCATGAATCACAGATCCGCGCGCCGGGTGATTTCGTGCAGGCCTATATGTGTGAAACGCCAATAATTCTCTCCCGCGGTCAGGATGGCGGTATTTACGCCAATATCAACAGCTGCACGCATCGTGGGTTACCCGTCTGTCGGGCTGATCACGGCAATACCAGGCGGTTTGTTTGCCCCTATCATAATTGGTCATACTCGGTCGAAGGGAATCTGATGACAATTCCACAGGAGAGCGAAGTCGTCCGCAAACCGGATAAGACTCAGCTGGGCCTCAAACGTGTGCCACGAGTTGAGTCCTGGCGGGGCATGATTTTTGGCAGCTTCGATGAAGCGATTATTCCTCTGGACCAATACCTTGGGGATATGCGCTTTTATCTGGATGCCTTCTTCGATCGCTTCCCTGCCGGAATAGAATTTATGGGTGCGCCTCACCGATGGGTGATCAATGCTAACTGGAAGCTTCCGGTAGAAAACCAGTTGGGGGATGTCAACCATGGAGCCTTTCTGCACAGTGCCATTATTCCCAAAGAAGCACAGGACATCATTGAACAGCTCGGCCACAGTGTGGTGACCACGCCAGGGCATGGTGCCACGTTTCGCTTGATGCCCGAGCTGTCTCTTATACACATCTGACGCTGCCGACGAATAGAGAGGTGTAGAT
>CAJXTK010000240.1 GCA_913061115.1 uncultured Haliea sp. | reverse complement strand
CGTCGGTGCCGTAGTTATCGAGCAGCCGGCAAATCAGCAAGAGACTTGGTTGCTAGACACCGTAAAGCGTCAGGCCAACCAGGCCAGCATTGGTATGCCAGAAGTGGCCGTGTGGGACTCTCCAGAAATCAATGCTTTTGCCACAGGTATGAATAAGAATAATGCCCTAGTGGCAGTGAGTACCGGGCTTCTTCGAACCATGACAAAAGATGAGGCAGAGGCGGTTCTAGCGCATGAAATTAGCCATGTTGCCAATGGCGATATGGTAACGCTTGCGCTGATACAGGGCGTGGTCAATACCTTTGTCTATTTCTTCGCCCGCATAGCGGCCAGCGCGTTGAGTCGCGGCAGTAATAATCGATTCATGTATTTTATGACCGTTATGTTCTTTCAGTTTGTATTTGGTATTCTCGCCAGCACTATTGTGATGTGGTTTTCTCGCCGTCGTGAATACCGAGCGGACGAAGGGGGCGCTAATCTCGCTGGGGATAAAAAGATGATTGCCGCACTGCAACGTTTAAAGGGTGATAGCCAGGAAAGCCATCTCGACGGACAGCTCGTCGCCTTTGGTATTAGTGGAAAGAAGGCTATGGCCGCACTATTTTTGAGTCACCCACCGCTGGAGAAGAGAATAGCGGCGTTGCAGGCCCGAGCGATTCGAAGCTAATTTATTCGTCCTATACTTGCACCGCCCTCCTCAGACAGATGCCTGAGCATCCATCGCTAAACCCAAACGAAGTAGCCTCTTCATCATGGAGTGCCAGCCTGCCAAACGAAAGGGCAGGGTGCGTCACACGGACCGTGAGCGTATGGGGTAGGGTCGGCTTTATAGAATTAGATCCAGCCAAGAAGTACCAGTAGCGACTAATCGTTATCTATTAGGCCACACCACGAATTGATTTTACCACCGCAGCAGTTGGCACCGTGCCACAATACACAGACCAATCAGCCATTAACGCAGTACGCTTGGTGAACTGCGAACCGCGCTGATAGGCACGTTCGACGGCATCTGGTAATTGATGCGCCAGGGCATGCTCTGCAACGTCTCGTGGATAATTTGTTGTTTCCGCTGCCCACATGCGAAAACTGCTGCGGAACCCATGAACTGTGACGCCCTTACCTTCGGCGTCCACCCAGGCTGGTGCGTCGTTGTCATTCATGCGTCGGATTACGGCAGTCAGTGACATGTCAGACAAAGGTTGGCCTTTCGTCCCCGCAAATACAATATCAGTATCGCTAGGCATTGAATCCAGTATCGCTAACGCGGCATCGCTCAAGGGGACTTCATGCTCACGCTTAGCCTTCATGCGCTCGGCGGGTATCGTCCAAACCTTTCTCTTTAAATCAAACTCAGCCCATTTAGCGCCGCGTACTTCTCCTGAGCGGCACGCGGTTAGGATCGCGAACTCAACTGCTCTGGCAGATACTCCCTTACGTAAACGAAGTGCAGATATAAAAGTACCGACGTGCTGCCAGGGCAGTGAAGGATGATGCTTTTCTCGACTGTTCTTGCTAATTGTTGCCAGCAGGTTTTCCAGATGGCCTTTCCATCGTGCAGGATTCTCGCCGGTACGATACCCACTCGTAGCGGCCCAACCTAGTACCGATTCAATGCGGCCACGCACGCGAGTGGCCGTTTCAGTCTTGCTCTCCCATATTGGCGTAAGACATTTCACAACTAAGCCTGTATCAATCTCTGCCACCGGTAGTTTCCCGATCACCGGGCTGGCGTAGGTATTGAGCGTGTTGGTCCATTGGGCGCGATGCTTGGCATTTGTCCAACTCGCCTGATGTGCCTTGATGTATGCCTCGGCGCACTGGTCAAACGTCATCATTTTGGCGTCCGCTAGCGTGGCTGCCATCTGGCTTTGCTTCTTGGCCTTCAGAGGATTGATTCCATCAATACACAGCTTTCGTGCCTCTAAAGCCTTCTGCCGTGCTTCCGCTAGGCTTACGGTATGTGTTGGTCCTAGTCCCATGCCGTATGCCTTGCCGGCCTCCATGTAACGAAACAGCCAGGATTTCACGCCTGCCGGGGTGACTTGGAGGTAAAGTCCTCCACCATCGGCATAGAGTCCCCGCTTGGTGAGCTTGGTAACCTTCAATGCGGTAAGTCGGTTCTGTTGGCGCGCCATACAACCTCATCAACTATCAAAATGACTATCAAATAGTAACAGGATTTGCCTGGATTGTATAGGACTGCTTCGGACGACGACAGGCTGTAACCTATTGTTATTATTGACTTAATAAGACGTTATTGGACTGTATAGGACGTATACTGGGCGGACGTCCGCTCCGCCATTTAATCATTCAAGCTCATGATTATATTGGTTTATCTTTTTTTGCAACCTCAGCAACCATTAAATTATAACTCGGTTGGCGGGTTGTCGATATCCCGTCAGTGCCGACTTTATATCTATCGTGAACCAGATTCAGCTCACGAACTACTGATATCCCAATGGCCGCGCTTACAACAGGACAGCACACCTAGAAGGCCGAGCCAAGATGATGCAGGAGTGGACTGACTACCTCGAAGATTTGCAGCTCAAAGCTGCCCCTCACTAGGTTGAGAAGACGATATTTTAATTAAAAATATAAGCTAAGAAGACCTGTCCTGCTCGCAGCATATCGTCCGATCAATTTCATCGATTTCATTTCGTCCAAGATAAAAAATCTCAGAAAAGCCTTTTTGTATCCCCCAGAATCTAAAGCTGTCCGGTGAAAACCGTTAGGCACTATTAAAACTTTTGGAGAAGCATAAAGTGAAAAGTGAGAAAATAGCACTATCACAAAAATTCAAATTCAAATTCAAACTCAAAAAACGCGGTTGATAAGGGTCAGAGAAGTGATGAATTTGGTTTGGCTCTCGAAGAGTTATACCTACCAC
>CAJXTK010000239.1 GCA_913061115.1 uncultured Haliea sp. | reverse complement strand
ACAGTCTAAGAACAGTGTGTGCGTCAACTATTTCCGTCGCTTTGCAGCTTTTTAGCGGCAACAATGCGCCTAACGCCAGATGGTTAGTAAGGGCTTGCATACTGCCAAGCGGCTTCCAATAAAAAGCAGGGAACTAATTCAGCCAATATGCGCCGTCAATATCAATAGATCGCTTAATTGGGTAAGTATGGGTCAGTTACCGGTAGCTTGAACAAACATACAACCTATTTATCGAACCGCGCTCAAGCTTTAATCGAGCGCGGTGATTACTCACCGCAAGATCTCTCGATTTCGGTCGGAATCAGCAAACAACCAGGCTATTCGCTAATTTTCGTTACAACACCTGCCCCAACGGTTCGGCCACCTTCCCGAATAGCAAACCTCTGACCTTCTTCCATCGCTATCGGTGCAATCAACTCAACCGCCATTGTCACGTTATCACCAGGCATCACCATCTCGGTACCTTCAGGTAACTCACAAGACCCTGTAACGTCTGTCGTCTCAAAAAAGAACTGTGGCTTATAGCCTTTGAAAAATGGCGTATGACGACCACCTTCATCTTTCGACAATACGTAGACCTCACCTTCAAATTTCGTATGCGGGGTAATTGACCCCGGCGCCGCCAGCACTTGACCACGCTCTACTTCTTCTCGCTTGGTACCACGAAGAAGAACACCAACGTTCTCGCCTGCACGACCTTCATCAAGCAGCTTACGGAACATCTCGACACCCGTACAAGTCGTCTTCTGGGTATCTTGGATACCAACGATCTCGAGCTCGGCGCCGACCTTGACAATGCCGCGACCAATTCGACCCGTGACAACCGTGCCACGACCTGATATCGAGAATACGTCTTCAATCGGCATCAAAAATGGTCGGTCAACGTCTCGCGTAGGTTCTGGGATATAAGAGTCCAAAGTCTCTACCAGCTTAATAATCGCCGGCGCACCGATCTCTGAATCATCACCTTCCAGAGCTTTCAGCGCACTACCGATGATGATAGGAGTGTCGTCACCCGGAAAATCGTACTGGTCTAGCAACTCTCTTACTTCCATTTCAACCAGCTCTACAAGCTCTTCGTCATCAACCATGTCCGCTTTGTTCAGAAACACAATGATATAGGGAACGCCTACCTGCTTAGACAGCAAAATGTGCTCTCGTGTCTGCGGCATCGGACCATCCGCCGCTGAACAGACCAAGATCGCGCCATCCATCTGGGCCGCACCCGTGATCATGTTCTTCACATAGTCAGCGTGGCCAGGACAATCTACATGCGCGTAGTGTCTGTTCGGCGAATCATATTCAACGTGCGAGGTCGAAATCGTGATACCACGCTCTCTCTCTTCCGGCGCATTATCAATTGCGTCAAACGCCTGGAACTCGCCTCCCCATGTCTCTGCGCAGACCTTGGTAATCGCCGCCGTCAGCGTCGTCTTACCATGGTCAACGTGACCAATAGTTCCTACATTTACGTGCGGCTTTGTCCGCTCAAATTTTTCTTTGGACATTCGAGCCCTCTCCTTCCTATGACACCTGAATTGATATGAAAACTCAGCATTCGCCGATTATTAGTGGAGCTCATAACCGGATTTGAACCGGTGACCTCTTCCTTACCAAGGAAGTGCTCTACCGACTGAGCTATATGAGCGTGTAAATATTTCTCCTTCGCTATGGAGCGGGTAGCGAGGATCGAACTCGCATCATCAGCTTGGAAGGCTGAGGTTCTACCATTGAACTACACCCGCTTTTCAAGAACAGAGTCAGCCAGCCAGCAACGAAACCTCAAAACGCTTCCAAACGCTCCTAAATTGGTCCGCACATCGACCCGGTCATGCAAACTAAGACCTTCGATAGCGCAAAAACCAACAAGGCATACACAAACACGCAAGGGCAGGGAAGCCTGTCCTGACACAAAGTCTAGACTCCCTGCTCTATCTAAATTTTCTGCGGAACGCGACTAAAATGACCGTCGCTATCCGCGCCTCGCCGCCCCATAATACTTAGTAAGCGACTGAAAAACATCTCAATTTTAAGAGACGCCCCGTTTCGATTAAGAAGTGGTGGAGGGAGCAGGATTCGAACCTACGAAGGCGTAGCCAGCAGATTTACAGTCTGCCCCCGTTGACCGCTTGGGTATCCCTCCGAGATGCGAGCAGGGCATTCTCTGGGTTTGCTATGCGCATGTCAACAGTGTCACAGAAGGAAACAGCGGGTTTTTAGTAATTCAACGAGCAGAAAAGCCCGCCAACATAATTGATGCTGGACAATACAGCGCCCGAACCCATGCAACCGAGCCGCCAAGCACCTTTGAAAGCTTGCTGCTAGGCAACATAATCACCCGCAAAACTGACCGGACTCGCTATGGCATCCGGACCATAAGGCCCATAATAATTAGCGGAGACGTCCCGAGGAAGAACATCGGACTGCTGCGACCGCGCAATCCATCAGATGGAAATGGTGCCGGAAGAGGGACTTGAACCCCCAACCTACCGCTTACAAGGCGGTTGCTCTACCAATTGAGCCATTCCGGCAGCACGCCAAACTCCGGAAAGTGCAAAAGCATTCCCGAACCGCGGCATTCTAATGAAACCTTAGGCTCTTGAGCAATAGAAAAACCGGAATTAAAACAAACCACAAAATGCGCGCCGCGCAGCTTAACGCCAGACGGAAGCAAAAATAAGCTTAAAATCAGCTAGCTATCGATTAGAGGCGGCTACCGGCGCTCGCAATGACTTAGGCGAGCACACGCCTGATTTTGCACTAAAAGCGGCACAGAACTGGAACTTCTGCTCATATCGGGGACGAATTTCGACCTTAAAACGGTAACCCTTAGCACTTTCACTCACCGCCCCAGTCCGCTGCGCTGCTTTTGACCTGTCTCTTATACA
>CAJXTK010000238.1 GCA_913061115.1 uncultured Haliea sp. | reverse complement strand
ACGAGATCATGCCTAGTCTCGTGGGCTCGGAGATGTGTATAAGAGACAGAGAAAAGATTACCGATAAAATTTTTGAAATCGAGCGCCGCCTCTTAGTTATGCGTCGCTCCTGCTGAGGACTGTTATCGTGAGCCAGGACACTGTAAAACGGGATCGACCTTGGTTGATGCGAACCTACTCAGGACATTCTTCGGCGCAAGCTTCCAATGTACTGTATCGCACCAATCTCAGTCGAGGGCAGACTGGACTTTCGGTGGCCTTTGATCTGCCGACTCAGACGGGTTATGACTCTGACCATCCATTGGCGCGGGGGGAAGTGGGAAAAGTAGGCGTGCCCATAAATCATATCGGCGATATGGAGGCCCTGTTTGATCAGATACCGTTAGATCAAATGAACACTTCCATGACAATTAATGCGACTGCACCGTGGCTGCTTGCTCTGTATGTTGCTGTGGCGGAGCGGCAGGGTGTTGATCCGTCCACGCTAGAGGGCACCACTCAAAACGATGTCCTCAAGGAATACCTGTCTCGGGGCACTTACATTTACCCGCCAGTACCCTCTGTGCGTCTCACGACTGATCTAATTGCCTACACCGTAGAAAATATCCCGAAGTGGAACCCCACTAACGTCTGCAGTTACCACTTGCAGGAGGCAGGAGCTACACCGACGCAAGAGCTGGCCTATGCCTTGTCTACAGCAATCGCCATTCTGGATGCGGTAAAAGCCTCCGGACAAGTCTCACAGGAGCGCTTCCATGATGTTGTTGGCCGCATTTCCTTTTTCGTCAATGCTGGCATTCGGTTTGTTGAGGAGACCTGTAAATTACGGGCGTTCGGTCGCATGTGGGAAGAACTAACGCAACAGCGCTATGGCGTCGACAACCCGAAACAGCGTCGTTTCCGTTATGGGGTGCAGGTTAACTCGCTTGGCCTAACGGAGTCTCAGCCGGAAAATAATGTTCAGCGTATTGTGCTGGAAATGCTGGCGGTGACCCTCTCCAAGAGCTCACGAGCCAGAGCGATACAATTGCCGGCCTGGAACGAGGCTTTGGGCCTACCCCGCCCGTGGGACCAACAGTGGGCCCTGCGGATGCAGCAGGTGCTCGCATTGGAAACAGACTTACTCGAATATGGAGATTTATTTGAGGGCTCTCATGTGGTGGAAACTAAGGTGCAGGAGTTGATCGCCGGTGCGAGAGAGGAGATGGCACGCGTGGAGTCTCAAGGCGGCATGGTGGCATGCATTGAGACAGGTTACGTAAAGAGCGAACTGGTGCAAAGCCACACCCGTCGCATGCGCAATATCGAAAGTGGCGAGTTGCAAATCATAGGCGTCAATTGCTTCCAAGAGACGGCTGAATCGCCGCTCACGGCTGGCGACGAATCTGGCATCATGAAAGTGGACAAAAAGGCAGAGGAGGAACAGATAGCTTCGCTGCGATCTTTTCGTTCGAATCGCGAGCATAGCAAAGTAGAGCAGGCCTTACAGCTGCTGCGCGCAGCAGCCACTGATGGCATTAATATCATGCCGCCGTCAATAGAGTGCGCCCGCGCTGGTGTGACTACGGGCGAATGGAGTGAAGTATTGCGTGAGGTGTTCGGTGAATATCGCGCACCCACAGGCATTGATATTGCGCCGTTAAGTGAGAGCGCATCTGAGGCGCTCATTGTCGTGCGTGAGCGCGTGCGCAAGACGGGCAAAGAGCTGGGGCGCCCCCTGCGGTTATTGATTGGCAAACCCGGGCTTGATGGGCACAGCAATGGCGCAGAACAGATCGCGGTCAAGGCACGCGACGCGGGGTTTGAAATTGTTTACGAGGGTATTCGTCTCACTCCGTCACAAATCGCGCGTGCTGCGCAGGAAGAAGGTGTGCATTTGATCGGGCTCTCCATTCTATCCGGAAGCCATATGGAATTAATCGACGATATTTTTATCGAGCTCAAGAAAATTGGCGCAACGGATATTCCTGTCGTCATCGGTGGCATCATTCCCGAAGAAGACGCAAAACATCTATTGCAAAACGGACTAAAAGCCGTCTTTACGCCGAAGGACATGGATATGAACAGTATCATGGATGCCATGGTGACCATTATCCGTAAGGCTCATGGCCTGGAACTCTCGGCCTGAGTGCCCGCATGCAGCAATCTGATTATAAAACCTCTGTGGATCTCGCCGCTGCTGTTAGCAAGGGTGATAGACCAGCATTGGCGGCAGCCTTAAACTTACTGGATGACCAGCGAGCATCCGCCCGCAGTAAAGCAGCAGAGTTGCTCGTCCAACTGCAGCTCAACCAAGAGTTTCCAGATAAACACCTTATTGGCATCACAGGTCCACCGGGTGCAGGAAAATCGACGTTGTGTGCAGCCCTGATTTCAGTGTGGCGAAAGCGGGGCTTACGCGTTGGTGTGCTGGCAGTTGATCCTTCGAGCCCAATCAGCGGCGGCGCATTGCTTGGCGACAGACTGCGAATGCAAACGAGCTATGAAGATGACGGTGTCTTCGTTCGTTCGTTATCCAGCCGGGGCCAGTTCGGCGGTCTAAGTGCTGAGGTCTGGCCCATGAGCGTCGTTATGCTGGCAGGTTTCGATATTGCGCTGATTGAGACAGTAGGCGTTGGCCAGCGGGAGGCGGATATCGCCCGTCTGTGCGATACCACCTGCTATGTAGCGCAGCCGGGCTCTGGTGACAGCGTACAGTTTTTGAAAGCTGGTATTCTGGAAGTACCGCATATTCTGGTGGTTAACAAGGAAGATATGGGGAATGTTGCTCGTCGTACGCTGGCAGAGTTGAAAGCGGCACTTAACCGAGAACATCCTGATGGCGACTGGGAAGTACCGGTGTTAGCCACCAGTGCCACCACTGTCTCTTATACACATCTCCGAGCCCACGAGACTAGGCATGATCTCGTA
>CAJXTK010000237.1 GCA_913061115.1 uncultured Haliea sp. | reverse complement strand
GAGATCATGCCTAGTCTCGTGGGCTCGGAGATGTGTATAAGAGACAGATATTCACGCGTATGAGCGTTTGTCCGCAGAGATCAAGGCGAGACCGCGCCCTCTCGTGCTGGATTCATTCTGCGGCACTGGGCACAGTACCGCAGCCTTGGCTGAACGACACCCTAGCCACCTGATTGTGGGAATCGACAAATCCGCTCAACGACTGGCAAAACACCCTCACAGCCTGCGCGACAACTACCTGCTACTGCAGGCGGACTGCGAGGACATCTGGACTCTGCTCGTGCATGATGGGCTGCGGCCAGACTATCACTATATGCTCTATCCCAACCCTTGGCCTAAGGCTGCGCACCTGCGACGGCGTATCCATGGCCACCCCAGCTTTCCGTTATTGTTGACCCTTGGCGGAACGCTTGAGCTGCGGTCGAACTGGCAGATCTACGTCGAGGAGTTCGACTGCGCCATGCATCTGGCGGGCTATCGTGGGCGAGTACTCAGATTGGCCGATACCGGTCCAGGCCTGAGTCTGTTCGAACAGAAGTATCGAAACAGCGGTCATGCGCTATGGTCCTATACTGCCAATATTATGTGTTCGTGAGATTTATTATGGCACAATATGCGCCATAACATTGTCAAAGCCTCTGCTCACACAGGAATATAACGCATGATTGAACTCACCAAAGCCGCTGATGTGTCTGTGATCACTATGAACGACGGGCCCAACATGATTGACCCGGACTGCAGGTGCGGATGATTGAAGTGCTTGAGGCGGTAGAAGCAGCGACCATGCAACTGCTCCGCGCCAAACTGCCTCCCGCTGCGGCGCGCGATGCGCTGCTTACCGGTAAGCGTTACACGGCTGCCGAAGCCATTGCTGCAGGTATCGCCGATGGCGAGGCATCTGAGGGCGATCTGTTGACCCGTGCTATTGCACTGGCGGCGAGTCTTGCGGTGAAGGAGCGTAGTATATTTACAACGCTCAAACGCAATCTTTACGGTGACGTTGGCGCAGCCCTGACAATGGATGCCGCGGGCTAGCGCTTATGCCATGTTTTTTGACCCAAGCCTTCTTTCATTGCTGTTGATAAACCCCCAGACGACTATTGCGTGGCGGGTGAGGAATATAGTCACTGACCCTACTAGGCAAAACGCATTTCGATGTGCATTCACGCTAACAACTTCTCAGGAGTATTTATGACCTTTTCTTCGAGCGTACTAACACTGGAAATCAGCAGTCATGTAGCAACCCTGTGGCTGGACAGGCCGGAAAAACGCAATGCCATGTCCGCGGAGATTATCGCTGACCTGCCACGGGCCATGGCGGCAATTGCAGAAAATGAAGCGGCGCGAGTGGTCATTATCGCTGCGCGGGGGAAAAGTTTTTGCGTGGGCATTGACCTGGCAAACCTAGCAGGGGTTGAACCCGCTACTGACGGTGGAGAACAGGTGTCTGGCGCAACAGCAAGCTTGCGACAAATGAAAGTTACTCGCGCCTTCCAGTGTGCTATCACTTCCATAGCGGAGTGTCCGATACCTGTAATCGCCGCTATCCACTCCCATTGCATCGGTGCGGGAATGGACCTTGTCACTGCCTGCGATATCCGCCTGGCCTCCGAGGACGCGTTGTTCGGTGTGCGTGAGACAAAAATTGGAATCGTGGCGGACGTCGGCACACTACAGCGCCTGCCCGGTATTGTCGCCAGTGGTCAGGTAGCCGAACTGGCCTATACGGGTAAGGATATCAGCGCGATGCGGGCGGAAAAAATCGGCCTGGTGAACGATGTTTATGCTGATGCTGATGCGGTCTATGCAGCGGCACGTGAACTGGCGATCGAGATTGCCGCCAACGCGCCACTGGCCGTTCGCGGGACCAAGTTCATTCTGCAGCAGGGTGAAGACCTAACCACCGAGCAAAGCCTGTTGCTCAATGGCCTTTGGACGATGGCCACTACGCTTAACTCCAATGACCTGGCCGAGGCCATGCAAGCGTTTATGGAGAAACGGCCGGCGACGTTCACTGGGACCTGAGTCTTCTCAAGCCCGCCTAGTGCGGGTTTTGATTGATTCGCTCATGCTCCATGCCACCCAGTGCAGCGGATGAAGGCAGCACTAGAATCGCCTTAGCATTTGGCCTGAGCAGCCTCAACCGTGGTAATATACGCTAGCAGCAGGTAATGAGGGCGCTAATATCGTCCCTCTATCCGCAAATTGACCAAAGCCAGCACGAATAACAGCCCAAAAGGACCAATAGGCTAAAGTGTTCGCTCCAAATGGAGGTTTCCCAATGCCCTCAACCACTACCGACCCTATGTGGCAAAGGATCCGCACAGAGGCGGCAAAACAGGCTAGCGAGGAGCCAATACTGGCCAGCTTTCTGCACGCGACCATCCTAAATCACACCCGGTTGGAATTAGCGCTGAGTTTTCACCTAGCCAGCCAGCTCGCCACCCCAGACGTATCCTCGCTGCTGCTGCGAAAAGTCATTATGGAAGCGTTTGAAAGCGATGCTTCCATTCAGACTGCGGTGCGAGCAGATTTGCAGGCGGTGGAGGACAGAGATTCTGCCTGTCACGAACTCTACATCCCCTTCCTGTACTTCAAAGGTTTCCACGCCCTGCAAACCTATCGCATAGCCCACTGGTTATGGACAACGGGACGTGAATCCCTCGCGTTGTTTTTTCAAAACCGCATGTCTACAACGTTTAGCGTCGACATACACCCTGCCGCTACTCTGGGTGAGGGTATTCTACTGGACCACGCCACCGGCTTGGTCATCGGGGAAACGGCCGTGGTGGGTAAAAATGTGTCTATCTTGCAGTCCGTCACCTTGGGCGGAACCGGTAAAGATGAAGGCAACCGCCACCCGAAAATAGGTGACGGCGTACTGATCAGCGCCGGCGCCAAGCTGTCTCTTATACACATCTGACGCTGCCGACGAA
>CAJXTK010000236.1 GCA_913061115.1 uncultured Haliea sp. | reverse complement strand
AGATCATGCCTAGTCTCGTGGGCTCGGAGATGTGTATAAGAGACAGAAATAATGGCGCATCACGTTGAAACCACGGACCCAGATTTCTCCATCAATACCGGCAGCAACAGACTGCCCCTCTTTGTCAACGCATTGGATTTCCGTTCCATCCATCGCACGCCCGGAGCTATGAGAAATACGCTCGGCACTATCATCGGCCCGGCAAATGGACACCACCCCGCAGGTCTCAGTCAGTCCGTAGGCTGTCACCACAACTTCAAAACCCAGTTCCTCACGCATCTTTCGCACCAATTCGACCGGCACTGGCGCCGCACCCGTCACGGCGAGACGTAAACTGGACAGGTCATACTCTTTACGCCGCGGATGCGCGAGCAGCGACTGGTAGATAGTCGGCGGGCCAGGAATCATGGAAATTTTCTCACGTTCGATCTGTGCCAGCACTGCATCAAGATCAAAACTGAGCACCGGTATCATACGGGCACCGCGGATAATAGCCGACAACCAGCCAGCCTTGTAGCCAAAGGAGTGAAAGAACGGATTGATAATCAGGTAATTGTCATCGCTGCATAAACCAACAGTCGCACTCCAATTCTCGAAGGTACGAATATTCTGGCCGTGCCCAGTCACCACGCCCTTCGGGTTACCGGTGGTACCAGAAGTGAACAGAATGTCTAGGGTATCATCGGGGGTCAGGGCGGACGCTCTGAGTGCGACCTCTTTCGCCGGCACAGACTCCCCTGCAGCGAGAAAATCTTCCCACGACTGACACGCCTCCGCCTCACCACTGAACAGCACCGTGCGTTCGAGTCCAGGGAGTGGCTGGTCAGCCAGCATTTCGGGGTAGCGCATTCCAAGAAAATCACCCACAGTAAACAACATCTTCGCCCCACTGGAACGAATGATGTAGGCTCCCTCAGAACCCTTATAGCGTGTATTCAAGGGGACCAGCACACCACCGATGCTCTGCGCGCCGATGGCCGCGATAATCCACTGATAGATATTAGGGGCCCAGATCGCAATGCGCTCTCCTTTCTCAAGCCCTGCGGCGATGAAGGCCCGCGCCGCACTGATCCGAGCTGCATCCAGTTGCTCGTAGGTCAGCTGCACCTCGCCATCGATGATGGCAATGCGTGACCCGTGCGCAGCCGCGGCGTCTACGACGACCTGCGGCAGGGTGCGCGCTGCGTACTGCTGATCCGGATTAGGCAAAGGATTACTCGCATTTCATTCTGACGGCAAAATGTATATTAATCAGTATTTAGTGAGTTTTAAAGAATTATTCGTAGAATTTTTACAATTATATTACGAATATATAAAAATGAGGCGAAAAACGTGTCGAGACACACTGTTACACCCTACGGGGTCGACTACTGCGGCACCGACATCTCCATAGTAGGCAGTTCGTCCGGCATCCCGCCCAGCGACACGGCGCAGCGGGAAAATCCACTAAAGTGCGCGACCACCAGCGATAGGTGTACGAGCGCTTCCGAGGTGAATTCCGCCAGTAGTTCTGCCTTGAGCTGCTCTGTGAGCCCGCTCGGATCGTTCAGGAACTGATCGGTAAAAGCGACAATTAATTTCTCGCGTTCACTCAGCGCACTTTCCCTGAAATCATCCTGAATCATCGCGACCTTGTCTTCGCTAAGCCCGTCTGCCTTTGCAATATCGTAGCGAACACTTTTACAGAAGACACAATTCACTGTTCGGGCATTGCGCAAACGTGCGATCTCGATTTCCGCCGGCGTGAGCGGACCGCACTCCCAGACTTTTCGGTTGAGCGCCATGTAATAGTCCAGAGTCTCCGGCACAAGGCCTAAGGCGGAGTCACGGATCATATTCCCGGTGGGCTTATTGGTATTGGTTGCGCGCGGACGACCGGTCATAATGATGTGCCAGACGCGGGCGATTGATCCACCTTGGCAGGAAGTTGCCAAAGAAGACTGAGCCGAGTCATGCCATCGAGTATGCCAAGCGCTTCCACCAACAATACAAGACCTGCATCACCGAAGTGCCTTTTAACGGCCTGAGCATGCTGATCCGTCAATGCCTGCGTATCCATGGCATAGACTTCAGTAAACGCCAAACAGGCACACTCTGCCGGTGAAAAAATACTCTCTGTATCCCAATGCGCCAGATATTCAGATTTTTCTGCGGGAATGTCAATCTCATGGCGCTGTAATTCAACGGCACATTGATGCAGCTGTGCCAGACGCAATCGACACAACTCCAGAATATCGGCAGGCACGTGCCGTTGTGTCCACAAAGCTGCATACAGCGCAGAGAATGGCGCAGCAAGTTCCGCAAGTTCACCGATCGTAGAGTCGCGATCATCGCCACTATTCACCCAACCCATAGTCTTCTCCTGACCGTTAAAACCTATGCTTGGGCTGTGCTATAACAACAGTAGCCTGTGGTGTGTCCACTTTTTTAAGCGCCCGTCACCGGGAAGGCGTAATCTTTAAACATCTGCCGCAACTTGACCTTCTGCACTTTACCGGTAGCCGTATGTGGCAGCTCGTCTATAAATTCTACGGCATCCGGCGTCCACCACTTAGCAATCTTACCCTCAAACCACGCCAACATCTCCTCAGCGGTGAGATCCTGTGAATCAGCTCCACGCACCACAATTAGCAGGGGTCGTTCACTCCACTTGGGATGAAAATGCCCGATGACTGCGGCTTCTACCACTTTAGGATGATCCGTTGCAGCGTTCTCCACTTCGATTGAGGAAATCCACTCGCCGCCCGACTTGATAACGTCCTTGATACGATCAGTGATGGCCATGTAACCCTGAGAATCGATGGTGGCCACATCACCGGTCTCGAACCAGCCCTCGTGCGCATGAGCATCAGACCCTTCCAATTTAAAATAGCTGGAACACACCCAAGGCCCCCTGACCAAAAGCGAGCCAAAGGCCACACCGTCCCAAGGCAAGTCGTGGCCTTCA
>CAJXTK010000235.1 GCA_913061115.1 uncultured Haliea sp. | reverse complement strand
CGTCGGCAGCGTCAGATGTGTATAAGAGACAGGTATTTGTCGGCAGCACCGAGAATGTACCCAGCTACAACAGGAGCATCAGAACCTCAACCGCATGGGGTAAGTATTGCACGCTTAAGGTGGTTCCTTACGATACGATTGTCGAAGCTAGAGAAGCGGCGTTAGTGCTAAGGAGAACTCTCCAACCTCCAGAGAACAATAACATATGCAAGGGCTGGCCGAAGCCGCAGGTGTTCGTTGGTGTCGAGCAGACACCTTGAGTACGAAACGGGAGGAAGCCGCTACAGTGCTGTGGGCTTGCCTACGGCTCTCGTATTGGCCTTTCAGAGTTAATGGGGGTGCTGTCAGGCGCTGCTGTGTGCATGGCTTATAGCTGGCAAGGTAGTTATAGCCGAAGCACAGCAGTGTCCGTACCACTGTTCCCCGCTATATCCGCTTGATAGGCGGTAGCTGGAAGTCCACTTTGCTTATTTCTTCAAATAGCCGCTTTGCATCGCCTCCAGCATCGTAGTGCTTAGTAGCCCCCATTTCTTTTCTTGAGTAACCTACCAACTGCTGAACATACCGCTGCTCGATACCCGCATCGTTGAGGGCTTTGGTGGAGCTGGATTATGGCCCCGATGGGTCCGGCAATAATAGCGAGACTGTCGCAGTATCAGCAGTGCCACTCCTAGCAGCCGCGTGGCTATCCATATCAGCAATCGTAGACTTAACCGGTGCGAAGCGTATGCGGCGGTCAAAGCTCGCTGCATAGACTGTTTATTGTGTATCGCTCGTGTCGCTGGCCTGCGGGGCACGCGCGATCACCACCTTTCCATCCGTTAACCTAATAGTATCGCCTGGGTCGTGATCCATCCGAACTCTACCAGTCGTATCGCCAACTTGATATCTAACGTCATAGGCTACCGTGCGCTCGCTCACATCAACTACAGTCTTGCAAACACGCTCAGTAGTCTGATATGTGTCATTTTTCTGCATTTCTTCTTGCGTCTTGTTACCCGCGTAACCGCCTGCCGCCGCCCCGGCTATTTTAGCCGCCGTGTTTTTTCCCCCACCGCCGATTGCATTGCCAAGCAAGCCGCCCGCTACGGCTCCAATGACCGAGCCAGCAATTTTATGCTTATCCTTGACAGGCTCTTGCCTCGTCACTAACTGATCACTACATTCCTGGCGCGGCGTGCGCAGGCTTTCAGTGACAGGCGTCGCTGACAAAACCTGAGCATACTCCGATCCGCTTAACATGCGGTATCCGGCAAAACCACCGAACGCCGTCGCGATACCGGCGCCAAACACAACTCCAACCAAAACCGACTTATTCATACTAGGCTCTCCTTTGAGCTTTATTATGAAGTATAGACCACCGAGTCGAGTTCCAGCCAGAACAAACGAACAGTTTGTTGCAATAGACGATTAAGCTAACACGAAGGCACCGCAGGACTGTTACACCGTAATTTAACGCTATTGGCAAGTTGATCAATCACCGAGGGCGACCAGCGCAGCAGGCACGAGTACACCATCGGCAAGCAGTCCTGCGGTAACTCCTGAGTATATTCCAGTGGGTTTGCCGATTTGGTTGTTGTACGAAGATAGCAAGTGATGCTTGTGCTAAAGTTGCCTAGCGACCGCATTAGATGAACATATCTTCGCTGACACTGGCTGTTGAGCGTTGAAGTTCAGTAAGGTACGTACTAATACCCGCTCGGTTACTTTATGCCATACACAGCGGCTCCTTCGGGGGGCCGTTTTACTGTCACAGGCTCTCACGCTCGTGATTTCAGGTGGCAGGGTAGTAACCCAAACCACGGCAGCGTCCGCACCACTATTCCCCGCTATATTCACTGTGGGTCTAGAGGGCCCTCAAACTAAGAGATAGCGACGACCTAGCACTTCAGTCGACCACACCACCACCCCCAAGCTCGCAGCACCCACGCCACCCAAGTAATAATACGGTTTACGGGCTTGACTGGCTGGGCTTCTTGTGCTAAGTCTAAAGGAAGGTTAAAATGATAACTTAAAGGATCAGTGATGAGCTCACCTCACAGTGCTGTCAGCAAAATGCGCAGGACCATGGGCTTTGCCCTGATGGTGGCCTTTTTGTCATTAGGCGCCATTAGTGGCTGCGGCAGCAGCAACGATGATAATGATTTGTTCGGTTCTTTGGGATCTGATGGATCTGGTGGGTCTGACGGGGGTTTGGGCGCTGTCGATCCCAATGCGGGCATTTACCCTAACATTCAAGTCATTCAACCGTTCCTGAGCGGCGCTATCGACCCCATCAAGGTCCAATATTGGGACCAGACCTATTATTGGGGGCCAGACAGTGATGGCAACGACGCTTGCTTTAAAGGTACCGTCGGAATCGAGGACTCTTCTAGTCTTGCGCAAGAAACAGCTCCGGGCCCAGAATGCCCCACGTCTCTTGGCCAAGTGACCCCTTGCAACCCCGCGGCAGCCGCCGATACGGTCGCAAGCGGTGCGGTGCAACCCGCAATCTCCGGCTGTGAACATGACGGCGCCGCCTGCACGGATATCCTAGTCCCTGACATCACGGATGAAGTGACGTGTGAGTCAACGGTTCGTCAGGCCGACCCGATTGCCGCAGGCGCTGCCTGGTTTCAAAATATCGACGCCCCCGGTACCAAGGGTGGCACCGCCTCTCACTGGTGGTATGGCACCCGCGCCGACAAAACCTTTGACGCTGAGGATGGATACGGTGGTACGCAGATTGATTACATCAGCGATGCGACGAACATTAATATCGCCGCCAGCGGTGGCGGCAGCGGCCCCACCACTCGCGTAAACAATATCTATCTGTGCAGCAATAAAGACGTGGTGAACCCTGCTGAATCGCCCGATGTGTGCACACTCTCGAGTTTGTTCGGTAGCTGCGGTTATGCAGCAAACGGCGACCCTGGTGCATGTAAGATTAACAATATCGGTCTTGTGGACGGGGCCTACAACTGTCTCTTATACACATCTGACGCTGCCGACGAATAGAGAGGTGTAGA
>CAJXTK010000234.1 GCA_913061115.1 uncultured Haliea sp. | reverse complement strand
CTACACCTCTCTATTCGTCGGCAGCGTCAGATGTGTATAAGAGACAGCTTTATAGTGGTGCACCGCAACAAATCACTATTTAGGACCCTTTATGACCGACAAAAAGGCAACTCTAGAAATCGACGGAATCGACGATGCTATTGAGCTACCAATTTATTCCGGCACTTTGGGCCCTGACGTCGTCGATGTGGGTGGTCTCACCGCAAAAGGCCTGTTTACCTACGACCCCGGTTTTGTCTCCACCGCCTCCTGTGAGTCCAAAATCACTTTTATCGATGGCGCCAAAGGCATTCTTCTGCACAGAGGCTACCCCATCGGCCAGCTTGCAGAGCAGTCCGACTATCTCGAGACCTGCTACTTGTTACTGTACGGTGAACTTCCTACTACGGATCAGAAAGCGCACTTTTTAAGCACCGTAAGGCTGCACACTATGGTCAACGAGCAGATATGCACTTTCTTCAACGGCTTTCGTCGCGATGCTCACCCGATGGCGGTAATGTGCGGCGTGGTAGGCGCCCTCTCCGCCTTTTACCATGATTCCCTGGAAATATCTGACGAACATCACCGGGAAATCGCCGCCTTTCGCTTAATTGCCAAAATGCCCACCCTAGCAGCAATGAGTTACAAGTACTCCATAGGCCAGCCCTTCATGTATCCGGACAACAGCCTAAGCTACGCAGAAAACTTCCTTCACATGATGTTCGGCAATCCCTGTGAACCGAGCACAATAAGTCCCGTGCTTGCCAAAGCAATGGATCGCATCTTTTTACTGCATGCCGACCACGAGCAAAATGCCTCAACGTCCACCGTGCGTCTCGCCGGATCCTCTGGTGCCAACCCTTTTGCCTGCATTGCCGCAGGCATTGCTGCGCTTTGGGGGCCATCGCATGGCGGCGCGAATGAAGCCGTACTTGAGATGCTAAAAGAAATCGGCGATGTCTCCAGGATTGAAGAGTTTGTCGCTCGCGCTAAAGACAAGGATGACCCATTCCGGCTTATGGGTTTTGGTCACCGAGTGTATAAAAACTTTGACCCCCGCGCCAAAGTAATGAAAGAAGCCGCCGACGAAGTGCTCGCGGAACTGGGTATTGAGCATGATCCGCTGTTAGAGATTGCAAAACGTCTTGAGGAGATAGCCCTTTCGGATGAGTACTTTATTGAAAAGAAATTGTACCCGAATGTAGATTTTTACTCTGGCATCATCCTCAAAGCGATCGGCATACCCCCTAGTATGTTCACGGTGATCTTTGCGGTAGGTCGCACGGTAGGGTGGATAGCTCACTGGAATGAAATGATCAGTGGCAGCTATCGGATCGGGCGCCCTCGGCAGCTCTACACGGGCTATACCGAGCGTGATTTCGTTCCAACTAGTCAACGCTAATTGGCTCATTAAACTGAAAAGTCCTATCAAATTTTTTAGCGTCACCAGTGGACTATAGTCGTTAATTACTGGGATTTATGACAATGCCCGACATCGTTATCAGCGGAACCGGCCTCTTCACCCCGGCAGAATCCATCAGCAATGAAGAGCTGGTGACCTCGTTTAATGCCTATGCAGACAACTACAACGACGAACAGGCAGAGCAAATCGCTGCAGGCACAGTGGCGGCAATGCCGCACTCGTCCGCGGAGTTCGTAGAGAAAGCCTCGGGAATTAAGTCCCGCTATGTGATGAACAAAGACGGGATTATCGATTCGAAACGGATGGCGCCACGCCTGCCTGAGCGCTCCAACGAGGTTCAGTCGATTCAGTGTGAAATGGGTGTGGCCGCAGCCCAAGAGGCCATGCGACAGGCTGGAAAGACGGCCGCTGACATCGATTCCGTTATAGTCGCCGCATCAAACATGCAACGTCCCTACCCCGCCATCGCTGTTGAGATCCAGGACGCGCTCGGGATCAAAGGATACGGTTTTGACATGAACGTAGCCTGTTCGTCTGCCACCTTCGGTATTCAGCAAGCGCGAGACGCGGTCAGGGCCGGCAGCGCGCGATCCGTATTAATAGTCAACCCAGAAATTTGCAGTGGCCATCTAAACTTTCTTGACCGCGACTCACATTTTATTTTCGGTGACGTATGTACCGCCATCATCGTGGAGAGCGCAGCTACCGCAACCAGTGATGAGCAATACAGTATCGTAGACAGCAAGTTGCAAACGATTTTCTCCAACAATATCCGTAATAATTTTGGCTTCCTCAACCGGGGCGATGAATCTGGGACGGGCGCTGCAGACAAGTTATTCGTGCAGGAAGGCCGCAAAGTATTCAAAGAGGTTTGCCCGGCAGTCGCGGCTCAAATATCAGGTCAATTGGAATCCCTTGGCATTTCACCCGATCAGCTCAAGCGACTGTGGCTCCACCAGGCAAACCTCAGCATGAACCAACTAATCTCAAAACGCGTTCTCGGTCGAGACGCTAGCGCTGATGAAGCGCCGATTATTCTCGATGAGTATGCCAATACTAGTTCCGCCGGCTCAATCATTGCGTTTCATAAGCATCGTGCCGATTTGAGCAGTGGGGACTTGGGGGTGCTATGCTCTTTTGGCGCAGGCTATAGCATCGGCAGCCTGGTACTAAAAAAAGTCTAAGCAGCTTCTAGTTTTTTATTATTGGACGACCAGTTCTCGTTAGCTGCGGCATCAACAGAAGCATCAGTGAATAGCGCACACGCACATCAGTCATTACCCAGCAGAGCTCTCAACGCAATTAACAACGCCTCATTATCTTCATCGGTGCCTATAGTGATACGAAGATGGTTGTCGATTCGTGGCTTGTCGAAATACCGCACGAGTATGCCCTGATCCCTCAGGCCAGAAAATAATTTCCTGGCGCTATATTGCGGGTGAGATGCCAAGATGAAATTAGCGCCTGACGGCAATACATCAAATCCAAGTGCCTTCATCGAGGAACACAGCGTTTTACGCGTGTTAATCACTCGCTCGCAACTATTGCGAAAATAGTCCTCATCGTCAATCGATGCCAAAGCGGCGCGCTGCGCAACAATGTCCAATGG
>CAJXTK010000233.1 GCA_913061115.1 uncultured Haliea sp. | reverse complement strand
ATATTAGCTTGAGGTGCTGCACTGTCACCGCCGCCTCCGCAACTAACAGCAAATAATGCGCAAATTAAACATGCGATGAAATTTCTTGAAATATTTTTATTATGTTTAAATATCATTTTTTACCACTCAATTGAGGTTGTTTAAGCGGAAAGCACCCGTCCCAATGCTCGTCACGCTGTAGGTCATTCCGCTATCCTCCACAGTGGGAGGAATAACAATGTCTTTGACGGCACATGGCGCGGACACACAGCCCCCCAATTCGACATTAGATGTTCAAACGATAACGTCATACTTGAAGCCATTAACATCAAATGCCAAAGCCTGAGCCGATAGCATCGAAATAAGCAAGAGTGCGAAAGAGGCGAGTACGCCGCGCTGTGGTGCTGTTGAAGTTGAGGTCATTACAATCTCTCTATTCTTACTACACTAAGTGAAGTCGTTTTGATGGATATCGCTATCCGCTAACTACTCCAGAACACCATCCCAGCCATCCACCAGACATGGCATGGGCCCACAGACATTGATGACGGTACTATTGGGAGACATGAAGCCTGATATCTGCTCCATTGCGTTCGGGTCACGTCTGGGGCGCTCGTGCGGGTCGTTACCTGTTCGCGGCGGCACGTTAACGACCGGAGGCACATGTGTGCCAGTGTCGTCCCACTCGTCGTTAGGGCCAGGGCCCCCATCGTAGTACACAAGGGCCGAACCCATGTGCGGATAGGTGCTTATGGCCATTTGCTCTACAAATGGATTGATATCATGGTGGCGACGCTCAACCAGAGCAGGCTGATGCAGCGGAATGCCCATAGTACGCGCCATGATTTCGGCACTGATATGCGTCACCTGATGATCGCCGAACGCCACGTGCAGCAATACATTTTTCGCGGGCGTATTGGGCAGCGGATCAGATACCAGATGATTCGCATAGCCATTGTTCTCTCCCCTGTCCCACAACATCTGATAGAGAGACAGCAATAAAGTCTGGTCAAGAACATCCGGGTAAGCGGGCCTCAGGAATGCTGCATACAGATCGAAGTCGACACTGCGTCGCAGCAACAGAGAGTAATTCATCCCGGGCACACCCAGCACACCGTTCTCGATATTGGGGGCAGTCGCAAGCAGCGCGCCACCCAATATTCCACCTTCGCTATTGCCGTAGTAGTAAACATGAGTACCGTCATAAACACTCCTACCCTCAACCTGGAACGCCTCATGGGTAGCGAAGCCATCGGTGTGCCTCAGTAGCTCCGCCAGATACATCCAGCCTATAAAGCCCTGCTGAGTGCGGTCTGGCAAGCTGGAAAAATCTTTTACACCTTGCAAGATTGCTATCGCATT
Organism: uncultured Haliea sp.; assembly: GCA_913061115.1. Classification (GTDB taxonomy): domain Bacteria; phylum Pseudomonadota; class Gammaproteobacteria; order Pseudomonadales; family Halieaceae; genus Marimicrobium. Next base: position 1,679 of record CAJXTK010000233.1, on the reverse strand, counting down.
TTCGACATCGGTTTCTGCCATACCGATAAAGTCCATCGCACAATTCATCAAATCAAATCTATTTGCTAGCGCACCCTGATGAGCACCATTGGTAGACTGGTAACGAGTGCCCAGTAATCCGTGGCCATACAAATAGACCCGAGTCGCACCGCCCGACGCCGCCGATTTGGACGCCAGATCCAGAGACTGATTGCTTATGTTGCAAATAAAAGGCTGCACAGTGGTATTGTCGCCATTCATGCGGTCGGGCAGAGCGTCACCATCATCCGCGTAGAATAGCGATGAACCAGCACTGGCATCATCGCTGTCCATAAAGTTGGGGATAGTGATGGTGCCTTCAATTCTTCGCCCCCAATTTTCGTCTGTCATGCTCAGGTCTTCGACACTATCAATAGTGAATTCGGGAGTGCCGCCCGCCAATGCTGCGAAAGCCGTATCGCGCATATGCAGAATACGCTCACTTAAGCTACGGGTAGATGAGACTGTAAAGTCCCACGCGAGATACAGGTCTTCACGCGCAATATTGGCGCTGAGGAGGACTGAGAATATGTCTTCCATGGCAGGACGACGAGCCTCGGCCGCATCACTGTCTGTAGAGACATTGTCTCGATAAGCGCGGAACAATTCCGTGGGCGGGATCATTTCTCCGGTAGCATTCTTCATGTTACGCAGGGCAACAATATAACGCTGTCCGTCCTGCAGGTTTTTCGCCACACGAATGAGCAGGCTCAATTCAGCTTCCTTGTCTGTATTGGCGTCAAGTTCGCTCCAGATTAGTTGCCTCTCGCCGGTTGCGGCGTTTATAACAACAATAGGACTATCGTCCTGGCGACTGTCGGATAAATCAATCAAGCGGGGCGCGCCAGTTGCCTCCATGTCAAGGTCCGGCACTTGAGTGATCATGACAGTCCCCGGAGAAAAACCGTCGTTGCGATTCAATTCAGCAGAATCACCAACGATGCCAGAGGCATTTGCCAGCATGGCCTCTTTCGAAAAGTTAACCAGCAGACCGTTATCGGTGGTGTCGCTTTTACGAGTGAAGAAGTTACTGGGGAACGGCAGCAAACATTTTGCGGCATCCAATAGGTCGCAAACTTCAGCGCTGCTGTCCTCAATGGAGATAATCTCGTCTGCCCCTATCGCGACTGCATTTTGGTCGTCGCTATCGCTACAGGCAGCCAGCGAACCGATCAGCGCTATTCCCAGGATTATGTTCTTCGCACGAAAAACTAAAGCCACTTTATGCACTCCTCTCTAATAGTCATTCCACCAAGAACAGTAGAACAGACTTTTAAAGTCTAATAAAGAGCAGTCTTTTTAAGTAATCTCCCGAATAGCTAAGGCGACTAGTCGCCTTCAAATATGGAAAATTTCCTGAGCCCTTCTCAACAAGTCGACAAAGAAGGAGTGATTTTCGCTAGCGACCTATTCAAAGGTAAAAGGCTAGAAAAAAGTTCACGGTTAAGCTCAGCAAACAAGCGACCAGAAAGATCGCTGTTGCTCTCAATGTTAAGTAGGGTCGCCCACAGAAGTCCAGAGTGACGCAAACTCAAAGGCAGTGAGGTAAGCCTGTTTTTGATAAGGTCTGTCGGTGAAGCCGAAGACATCTCGAGTGAACGGGATTTCTAATGTGGTATCGGACGTCATTTGTGCTGTTGCTGCCGTTTGTACATACAGCC
>CAJXTK010000232.1 GCA_913061115.1 uncultured Haliea sp. | reverse complement strand
TGAGCAAGAGGGCAGGTTTATTCGTCAATCTGGCGGCCGTGGTCAGTACGGACACGTGTTTTTGCGCATTTCTCCCGCAAAAGAGGGAGAGGGCTTCGTCTTTTTCAATGAAATTAACGGCGGTGCAGTGCCCCATGAGTACATATCTGCGGTGGAGAAAGGGGCCCATGATGCGATGGAAAGTGGCGTTATTGCTGGATATCCGGTGGTTGATGTCAACGTAGCGTTGTACGACGGCTCATATCATGATGTTGACTCTACAGAAGTTGCCTTTAAGATAGCCGCCTCGATAGCCTTCCGCGAAGGTGCGATGAAGGCTGAACCGGTGCTGCTTGAGCCCATGATGTCCGTAGAGATCGTAACTCCGGAGGAATACATGGGTGACGTAAACGGCGATCTGAATCGTCGTCGCGGCATCCTTTCGGGCATGGATGAGTCCCCGGTTGGCATGATTGTCAAAGCTGAGGTCCCGTTGGCTGAAATGTTTGGTTATTCGACTGGGTTGCGTTCTATGACTCAAGGTCGGGCAACCTATTCGATGGAATTTGCCAAATATGCGGAAGTGCCACCGAAGGTGGTCGAACGCATTAAGAATGGCGAGTAGTTAAGAAATTTAGACAGTAAGGAGATCGATTCGATGGCTAAAGAGAAGTTTGAGCGTAATAAGCCTCACGTAAACGTGGGCACCATTGGTCACGTTGATCACGGTAAGACAACGCTGACAGCGGCTTTAACTAAGGTTATGGCTGAGTTGAACGGCGGCGCTGCCAAAGATTTCACTGACATCGATAACGCTCCTGAAGAGCGCGAGCGCGGTATCACGATTGCGACGGCTCACGTCGAATACGAAAGCCCTAACCGCCATTACGCGCATGTTGATTGCCCGGGCCATGCCGACTATGTGAAGAACATGATCACTGGTGCTGCGCAGATGGACGGTGCGATTCTGGTTTGTTCAGCAGCTGACGGCCCAATGCCTCAGACTCGCGAGCACATCCTCCTGGCTCGCCAGGTTGGCGTGCCTTACATCGTTGTGTACCTGAACAAAGCCGACATGGTTGATGATGAAGAGTTGTTGGAGCTGGTCGAGATGGAAGTGCGTGATCTGCTGTCTATGTATGAGTTTCCTGGTGACGACACGCCGTTGATTATCGGTTCAGCGCTGAAAGCGCTGGAAGGCGATCAGAGCGATATCGGTGCACCGTCAGTTGTTAAGCTGGTTGAGGCGCTGGATACCTGGATTCCTTTGCCAGAGCGTGCTGTAGAAGGCGCGTTCCTGATGCCGGTTGAAGATGTATTCTCAATTTCTGGCCGCGGTACTGTAGTCACCGGTCGTATTGAGCGCGGCGTTGTAAACGTTGGCGATGAAATCGCTATCGTTGGTGTTAAAGACACCCAGACCACCACTTGTACCGGTGTTGAGATGTTCCGCAAGTTGCTTGATCAGGGCGAAGCTGGCGATAACGTCGGCATTCTTCTGCGCGGCACAAAACGCGATGACGTTGAACGTGGTCAGGTTCTGGCGAAGCCGGGATCAATCACTCCGCACACTAAGTTTGAAGCAGAGATCTACATTCTGACGAAAGAAGAGGGTGGTCGTCATACGCCATTCTTTAAAGGCTACCGTCCACAGTTTTACTTCCGTACAACTGATGTGACCGGTGCTTGTGAGTTGCCAGAAGGCGTTGAGATGGTAATGCCTGGTGATAACGTTCAGATGAAGGTTGAGTTAATTGCACCGATTGCTATGGAAGACGGTCTGCGTTTCGCGATTCGCGAAGGCGGACGTACCGTAGGCGCCGGTGTTGTTGCAAAAATTATTGAGTAATTTCGACTAATTATAGAAATTGGCAAGTCCCCGACGCGAGTCCATATGGGTCCGGTGCAGCATAGACCGGGTAGTTCATGGGCAAGTATTTGGGGCTGGCAAGTGAGGTAGAAAGTGGCAGAAAACCAAAACATCCGCATACGTCTGAAGGCTTTTGATCATAGGTTGATCGATAGTTCGGCGCGTGAAATCGTTGAAACAGCGAAGCGGACTGGTGCACAGGTTAAAGGTCCTGTGCCATTGCCGACCAAGATGGAGCGTTTTACCGTTTTGATCTCCCCACATGTCAACAAAGACGCACGGGACCAGTATGAATTGCGGACCCATAAGCGTTTGATGGATATCCTTCAGCCCACAGACAAAACCGTGGATGCGCTGATGAAGCTGGAGTTGCCAGCGGGTGTGGATGTTCAGATTAAATTAAACTAGAAATTACTGAGCAAACTCTCAGGAATTCACTAGAATTTAAGGGTAATCCCAGTTATAATCGCTGGCTCTTTCGGGCCTGAACGGTTTTGTATATCGTCGTCGGGCCTGTTTTGATGTCGGGCCGGATCAGTACGAAATCCGCCGGGCAGGGATTTACCAGATTTTGCAGTCTCATCTGAGCAGCTAACTGCTTAGAGGGGTCGGCTGAATCTTTTATCTTGTACACGATTTTTTATTGCGTATCCCGCGTCTATTTTGAGTGGGGTGCAGACTTACTTTAAGGGTAGGACTATGGCCATTGGTCTTGTTGGACGGAAATGCGGTATGACCCGCGTGTTTACTGAGGATGGTGTTTCCATTCCGGTTACCGTTATTGAAGCTTTGCCAAATCGGGTGACTCGTGTTCGCTCGGCAGATGCTGACGGTTACGTCGGCCTGCAGGTTACGACTGGCAGCAAAAAGCCTTCTCGGGTTTCTAAGCCTGATTCCGGTCAGTTTGCTTCGGTTGGTGCAGAAATTGGTGAGGGTCTCTGGGAGTTCCGTGCTGAAGGTGCTGAGCTTGCAGAAATCGAGGTTGGTGCTGAATTAACGGTGGGTCGTTTTGAGGCTGGCCAAAAGGTTGATGTTTCCGGCACAAGTATTGGTAAGGGTTACGCTGGTGTTATTAAGCGTCACAACTTCAGCATGCAGGATGCTACACACGGTAACTCAGTGTCGCATCGTGCGCCTGGATCGATTGGTCAGAACCTGTCTCTTATACACATCTCCGAGCCCACGAGACTAGGCATGATCTCG
>CAJXTK010000231.1 GCA_913061115.1 uncultured Haliea sp. | reverse complement strand
GGAGGCGGCATGGTTTCAATAACCAGCTGTCACCGGTAGAGTATGAAGCGCAGTATCAAGAACGGCTGGTGAGTGTCTAGAGGATTGGGGGCGATTCAGTTGGTTGGAACTGGTGTGGCCAGAGGAGATGCACAAACTGTCGATGTCGCTGGGATGTCGACAGGAGATTCAAAAGTTCCAACGCCAAAAGAGGCACACTCAACAGTTCTTATATTACTAGCCAGTTGTGCACGTCTCGTAGGCCAGTGTAATTGATCCCACCTCTACGTTGCTTCCGTTAGATTCGAGATTCATACCATAGAACCCGATTACCTCGGCATTGTTCAGGGACCAACGAGTTAGTAGATTGTCCGCTTCGTCGAACAAGCTGACAACCACCGTGCCTGCCGCCTCTACACCATCCTCTTCGCCAACAACTACTGACGCGTGCCACTCCCAAAAACCTTTATCGTTGGGGAAAACACCTCTACGCAGAGTTAAATTGGGCACAGCGGGTAGTAGGTTGGGGCTTGAGCAGTCTATGCCGTCCACTTCTTGAAAAACACTCGTGAAGCCATCACTGAATTCCACCAAAAAACTGAAGTTAGACGGAGTGCCTGCATCAATGAAAAGTGACACTGCAGACAGTTGAGCAAGAGGCATGACCGCTGCGTCAAGCGTCACCTCGTAGCTTAGAGACTCTTGTTCGTTGTCAACGTTAACCGTGGCGTCATTAATGATCACCTCCGCCTCAAACGTTTGCGCGCCATCCACCCACGTCAGAACCGCATTGGGAGGGTCAGTGTAAAAGCTATTGCCGCCTTCTCCCTCATCCCAATAAGAGGCAAACTCCCCTGCACTCAACCACTCGTGTTGACGATGCGGTCTATCGGTAAATCCAAAAATGTCCCGCGTCACCGGCATAACCAATGTCGTGTCTGAGATCATTTGCGCGGTTTCTGCGGTTTGAACGTACAACCACTGCGTTTCGCTAAGAACGACCGGCACAGCAGGATTGGGCGGCACGGGATCGAAGCCACTGTCTTCACCGTTGCTGTCACTGCAGCCGTAGGCAAACACTAGAAAAAGAGTGATGATAAAAGTGCGATAAATCATGAAGGGATTCCTTTCCACATGGTGGAGATGTTGGAGTTGGAGTCAGACTCGCTTACCAAGAATCGACCAGGATTTCATTGCCGGCAGAGGATAACACAGGAATGCCGATGGGTCGCGTCGGTGCTGCGGGGCTGGAGCGCTCGACCCACTCCGCTATGGCCTTTTCCAGTTCCCGCGGCATGTCGGACACCAAGATGCGCCGAGGATGTTTCCGCAATAGCCCTTTCAATCCCCTTATGCTTCCACTAAGCTGCGCTGAGCATTAATATTGGATCAAGTCAAAGACACTGGGAAAGAGGTCATCGTGATTTATCGCAATTTCATCATCGCCGTCTTGTTAACGTATGCATACGGCTGCAGTGACAGCAACAACAGCGATAGCGCTACCAACAACGATTTACCGCAACCTTCTAGTGCTGATGAAGCACCCTTTTCAAATGTTATCTTATTTGGCGACAGCCAAAGCGACAGTGGCAACTATCCAGAGAGTATCTACTACGCTAACGACCCGAACTCATCGTCCATGTTCAAAATAGCCACTAATCTATACGTGCCGGTTTCCAACCCCATTAGTGCCGATATTTTTGATCCCCTGTACCCGAATCGCGTCCTATTCCCGGTCAACTCTAGCCACTATTCAGAGTTCACACCCTCAGAGCCCGATGCTATCTGTGATGTCACCGCAGCACAGAAAACGGTGTGCAGCAGCCCGCGCCAAGGAGGCTCCGTGAACTGGGTCCAGTACTTTGCTTTCAATGCGAGTCGCTCGGCTGCCTACCGTTTATTTGAGAGTATTGAGCTCGCCCCATGGGTGGCCCTCGATTCGCAGGAAGTTAAATCGTCAAGCCCGTCCATCAACTACGCCTGGTTTGGGGCAATTTCTCCACCGACTGGTTGCTACAATCAAAATCAAACCCAACTGCCGATCGTTTGCACCAGAGCAGACATCAGTGAAGGACAGCGCAGTTATCGAGCTTCCCAACAACTGAGCGGTGAGGCAGCAACATTGGGCGAGGAAGCTAGCTATGACTTAGAAGACACCATGCCAGTACCCACTTTATACCAGCAAATCGAGTTACTCTTTTTAGACGACCTCAACAATAATTCAGCGCTTGTCGACGATGACACCCTGTACATCGTTTATAATGGGGCTAATGATTTGTCTACTGCTTTTTTTGATTGGGTTGAAGGGACGATTTCACTGGAAAAATTTGCAGACGATTTGTGGCGGCGTATTCCGAAGTATATTGTCGGCACTAATAACTCGGCTGTGGAAAAACTGATTAGCGGCCTTGCCGGCAAGGGCGTAACACGCGGTACTATTCTTATATTTCCCCAGTACAACGTAGGCATCACGCCGGAGATTGCCTACACAACAGGCATCACAGACATACGAGTCAATGAAGCGGTTGCAAAGTTGCTCGGGGTTCTCGTTGAAATATTTAACACTAGGCTAGAGCATTACACTCATATCACCGCTCAAAATAACCCTGAATTTACTTTCTATTACTTAGGCTCCCTTTACGATAATATGTCAGCACTGGCGTTTAGCGCGCCTTATACCGAGACATTTGCGCAGCCATGCAACGACAACACGGCTATTTTTAATAGCCAAGCCATACCTTCCGGAGAAGTCTCGCCGTGCCTAAACGCCAGCGGCGACCCCTTCCTCTTCTGGAACACTGTACACTTAGCAGCGCCAGGGCAACAGGTCATCGCCAGCTCAGCACTCGATTGGCTAGCGGAAGCGGTAACAGTCAGCGACACCAGCCTTAGTAGCACGGTCACAAAAGAGCAATTGACCAAAGAGATTCAAGCACTCGATGTGTTTATAAAGAAGCATATGCTTACACCAGGCGCGCCATGAAACCTATCGGATGAAACGCCACCTGTAATCTTTCTGTATCCGTCAGGATTCTGACAAGTTAACTTCTAATGACCAGTCACACACCGCCAATGGCGACTTGTCGCCGGTCAAATACGAGCTGTCTCAATT
>CAJXTK010000230.1 GCA_913061115.1 uncultured Haliea sp. | reverse complement strand
CTCACGCCGGCGTGCAGGGAAAATCCATTGGCCTTGGCGACGCGTTCCAGTTACGCTCACGTAAACCTTTTAAAAAGATGAGCCGTTAGTATTTTTGCGCTGTCCGCGCTATAACGTGTCCCGATATGAAAACGATAAGGTAGGCATGACCATGGTAGTAGCTAAACAGTTTCTCGGCACAAGTTTACTGGCCCTTACAATGGTGCTGGGTGCCTGCAGTGATAGCAGCAATGACGACGACTTTGTGGCTGCGCCAGTGGCGCCCGACGAGGGCTCTGTGTACGACCTTGCCCATGGCTGCTTTGCCGTGTCACCGGCTGATAATGCCGTGCTTGCCACCGCGGATGATGGCTATCAGTTGGTCGATATTACCCTTGGGGATGACAGTCATTTCCGTCTGCAGCCATCAGACCTGGGCCGCTTCCTGTTGTACGATGAGAGTGGAAACTACCTAGTCGGCTCTGACGGGAGCCTTGCGCGGCAAGCGCAACTTGCATCCGATACCAATATGGTCGATGGCGAGGTGGTAATCACCGACCGGCTGCAGTCCGAAGGGGAGTGGGAGCTCAGTGCGGCTGTCGACGGACGTTTTAATTTCAAGCACTTGGCCAGTGGGACTTTCCTGACGGCTGATACGACACTGGGGCAGACGCCAGCCGATATTGCATTGCTGCCGCGAGAAGACTGCGCAGAATTCCCCGAACTGACTTTGGATGCGACGGGCACGGTAACCGTCACAGAGTTCGAAAATGGCGATCTGTTTGGCTTCGTCGATACCCACTCCCATTTATTCACCAATTACGGGTTTGGCGGCAGCGGCCTGTTTCATGGTGCGCCGTTTCATCCGCTTGGCGTGCCGCATGCGTTGCCTAGTTGCAAATTGGTGCACGGTGAGGGCGGACGCAAGGATTTCTTCGGTTCCGGCTTCTCCGGTGACTCCATCGTTGATCTGGCGCCCGCGTTGATTTCCGGTGAGTTGCCAGCGGATACGCACAGTACGGATGGGTACCCACTATTTACCGATTGGCCTGACGCGCCGGGAAGTTCGACACACCAGATGCAGTATTACAAGTGGATTGAGCGGGCGTACCTGTCTGGCCTGCGGCTCGTGGTGCAGCATGCCACCACTCAGGAGACGGTGTGCCAATTGCTGACCTCGCCCGAGATCGGCGCGCAGCCTTTGCGTTATTCGTGTAATGACATGGTCGCGGTGGATCGCATTATTGAGGAGACCTATAAGATGGAGCGCTACATCGACGCGCAATCCGGAGGGCCCGGGGAGGGCTGGTTCCGCATTGTACTGACGCCCGAAGAGGCACGAGAACAGATTCGTGCCGGCAATATGGCGGTGGTGCTCGGTATCGAAACCTCTGATCTGTTTGACTGTTTTCTCACGGCGCGTGGCGATGCCAAGCGCTGTACTGAGGCCGATGTTGTGGCCAAGCTGGATGGCTACTACGCCCGGGGCGTGCGAGTTCTGTTCCCGGTGCACAAAATGGATAATGGCTTCTCTGCCGGCGACGGCGACCGACGAGTCAGTGATATTGGCAACTTTGCCCATTCAGGCCATTACTCTAATTTCATTCCCTGTCCGGAGGAGCTGCTGACCTTCCCCGGTGGTTTTGATCGCGGTGGCGTGAACTTTGCCGACCTGAACCAGCCAAGGGATGTTTACGACCCACTCATGCCGCCGGTTAACCCTGAAGATTATGATGCCAACCCGCTGGGCTTTTTCCTGACGTATGTGGCGCAGTTTTTGGGCGGCGGTGCTCTGGAGGGCGAATACTGCCAGAATGCCGGTCTGACATCCCTCGGCGAATTTCTGATCAAGGAGATGATGAAGCGCGGTATGGTAATTGAGGTAGATCATTTTTCTCGCCAGAGTTACAAGCGCGCCTATGAAATACTAGTGGAAAATGATTATCCTGCTGTTGGCACCCACGGCCGCGATTATAACGGTTTACTCTATGAATTAGGCGGTGTTTCTACTTCCAGCTTTGGTCGCTGCCGTGACCCGGAAAAGACCTCGACAATGGACGACCGCTTTCAGTCACGCCTCGACTTGATGCGTGAGAAGGGCGCCTACCCTGGTCTGGGATTTGGTTTTGATCTCAACGGCTTCGCCGGCGCTCCTCGGGCGCGTTTTGGTGAGCGCGCCAACTGTAGCGCGCCGCAGACCGATAACGGTGTGACTTACCCGTTCACCTCCTATGCGGGTGACGTTGTGTTTCAGAAGCCGAGGGTGGGTACTCGCACCATCGACTTTAACACGGAGGGCATGGCCCATCTGGGCCTGGTGGCTGAGTTAATCGAGGATGTATTACTTGACGAAGTGTTACACGAGGACATCGAACCACTGTTCCGCTCTGCGGAAGGGTATATTCGGGTGTGGGAGCGGTCGGTTAAGCGCAGTCTGGATATAGCGTCGCAATAAGGCGTTAGACAGCTCAGTTGACCGCGACGGGTCCTTTGATAGTGTCGCGTTACATTGTCATGGCTGTCGCGTGATTTAAGACGCCCAAAACATCACCCTCTCCCAGCTTGGAGGTTCGTCAATAGGTGTCAGCGGCGCAGCCCCGTCTGATTCTGCAAATAACAGGCGACCAACTGCGAGGTGTTCTGGTTCAATGGTGCCGGACACTTCAATAATAGACAATAATGACGTCACCCATCATAGTTGAGGGCCTAATAACAGCCTGTCGATTGCCAGCAGTCGGGACCTTGTAGTAGGTTGAGCAAAGTCAGGGGGTATTAATCCTTCCTATACTCTTGCCAATATACTATGATTTTATAGTAAATAAATTTCCAAGCATGATTCTGCAGGCACACCTGCCGAGTATGAGGCGGATGCTCTAAAGGGAGATTGGGTCGTAGCTTGCCCGCGAGGCTATATACTTAAGATACTTTTTATCTAGACTTTTCTGCCGTGAACTTAAATTATTTTGTGAGGAGATTCTCAATGGGCGTCAAACAATCGACTCCATGGCTGGCAAGAATATTGCTTCCGATTACTGCGCTGGCGATCGCTGGCTGCTCCGATAGTTCGAATGGCCCCGAATTGGTTCCAGACACGCCGGCAGCTACTAACCTGTCTCTTATACACATCTCCGAGCCCACGAGACTAGGCATGATCTCGT
>CAJXTK010000229.1 GCA_913061115.1 uncultured Haliea sp. | reverse complement strand
TATAAGAGACAGGTCTACCTGATGTTTGCTTTGGGCAAGGCACATGAAGATCTGGGTGAATACTCAACCGCGTTTAACTATTACCAGCGCGGCAACGACTTAAAGCGTGCCCAAAGCGGATACGACGCACAGAAGATGGGTGTTGAGCTGCAAGCGCAGGCAACATTTTTCAGCAAAGACGTATTCACGTCTCGCGCAGATAGCGGTGACCCTGCCAGCGACCCCATATTCATTGTCGGTCTGCCGCGTGCCGGGTCAACATTGCTGGAGCAAATTTTAGCCTCGCACAGTTTGGTCGACGGCACGCTTGAGCTGCCCAATATTTTGTCTATCGCCCAGTCGCTACGACGACGTGGTCAGGGGGAGGGGAGCGCTGAATACCCGGCAATCATTGCAGATATGTCGGCATTGGAACTGCGTGAGCTGGGTGAAAAGTATCTGGCAGAAACCGCTATTCACCGCCAAGACGCGCCTTATTTTATCGATAAGATGCCGAACAATTTTCGGCACATAGGCCTGATCAAGTTAATCCTGCCCAATGCAAAAATCATCGACGCACGTCGGCATCCCATGGCCTGCTGCTTTAGTGGCTACAAGCAGCTATTTGCTGAGGGGCAGGAGTTTAGTTATGACCTTGACGACTTGGGCAGTTACTACCGCGATTATGTGACGCTGATGGACCACTGGCAGACCGTGTTGCCCGGTGACATTCTGCAGGTCAATTACGAGCAAGTTGTGGGCGACCTGGAAGGTCAGGTGCGTCGGGTACTTGATTACTGCGGCCTGCCCTTTGAAGCACAGACACTTGAATTTCACGATACCGAACGCTCCGTGCGCACGGCCAGTTCAGAGCAGGTGCGCCAGCCCTTGTATCGCGACGGCCTCGATCAGTGGCGAAACTTTGAGACCGAACTGCAGCCGCTTGAGGCGCAGCTGTCTGATATTATTCAGCGTCACGAACAATCAGTAGCCTGAGCGTTACGACAGCAGCGCGACCCAAGACAAAACGCCAGATTAAGGTCATTAGTGTTGATTAGTGCCGGTTAGTGCGACAGGCGCGATGATTGAGTCCATCGAGTGCGGAACTTTTGGTTGATCTTGGTGCCTATGTAGGGTCAACTGTGTCAAAATTATTAATTATGCAGCGATTAGTCGCTATTTATTCTCAAGGAATGATCTATGTTTTCTTCACGTAATGCACAAGACCGCACGTGGTCCAGCTTGTTCGGTGTACTGATGCTATCGATGGTGCTTGGTTTAAGTGCCTGCTCAAGCGGTAGTTCGGATTCGAATGATAACTTCAGTCCTGGTGGAGGGGATGGTGGAGATGGTGGAGATGGTGGAGATGGTGGAGATGGTGGAGATGGTGGAGATGGAGGCGGAGAAGGCAAAGGAACCTGCCAGAACAACAGCGGTAACGATACATGCGATTTCTCTGTCATCTTCGAGGTCAACGGTAATGCTTACGAGGGCTATCAGAACGCTTACACTACGGATAACATTCGCTTGAATGTCAAGAGTTGGACGGCCGGTGGAACTCAATTTGAGTATCTTGAAACTGAGCAATTTATCATCGCCACGGCTGAACGTGAGGATCCACTAAGTCTCACTATCAGGGACACAAAGAGCGAAGACAACTGTATTGCGCTCTACTGGCAGGATCAGTTCCAGTATGTCAGTGCGGGAACACCCTTTAGTATACCCGACGCGTGGAAGAAGTCTCTTCCACTGCATATCACGGCGATACCTTGGAATGTTACCGGTGCGTGTGCTGGCGCCAACATAGGGTCTGGGTCCCCTGACGGAAGTCGGGCTTTGGCGATTTGGATCTCTGAAGGCCTGTCGCAGCCGTCGGCCTCTACATGCCACTTCAAAGACGATGCAGCAAAACCGCCAGAATGCTTCAAGGCTCCTTATTGGGCGGTTGAGGGTAACTTTCTTATTTATAAAGGCTCGCTCGTTGATTGGGTCATGGAGGGAAACAAAAACGAGAACATCCCAAGAAGTATCTTCATTGACAAAGGTGTCGATTTGCTTAATCAGCCTTTAAATACCTTGTTCTACAGGTACCCGATACAAACTAATAGCATTCCGGCGTGTGAAGCTTTCGCCAGAAACGCGAATGAGGGCAACTCTTTCGGCTCAGACTGCTTTGTGGGGAAAGGCGAGGAGCTGACGCTGCTTGCTAACCACCAAATAGAGGTGGGCGGCTACGGTCGCATCAACGGGTATGAGCAGGCCATAGAAGCTTATCCAAGCAATAGTAAGGAGGCTTTTATGGACGACTCGCAGAAGAATTTTGCGCAGTATAGAGTCTATTCGGGGCTTCTGGTCCTCTCCTCCAAATACAGCTCACCGACTGATGTTTCGACTCCCGCGATCGACGTCAAAGGCATAACCGTGGGGTTCGGGCCCAAAAGGAACAATGGAGCGGTACAGCTAAATGCGCCCTATGCGAAAGCGGCGTCCTCGTTAACTGATACAAGCATGGGATTCGACAGCAATAACTTCAAAGTGAACGTGTCTGATCTAAAGGTGGTCGGCAACTGGATAGACGCTGCGGATGGCCCCGAGATCATGGGTCAAAATTCAACGGTGGAATCGCTCTATCTGCATGTTAACGATGACAGTATTAAGGTGGCGGTCAACGGCATCAGGATTTCTGACGTGACGGTATTGCAGGGTGACGCGGGAGGCGTTGTGGACCTGGGCTCCTATGGCTACAACCGTGGAAGCATAAGCGACGCAGTCGTCGACGGCGTGTACGTGCACCGGATTACACATACAACGGGTTATGACCCTTACAACGGCCTCGTCACGACGCGTCTTTGCCCAGTCAAGCCGCTTTGCGAAAACTGTGACCACTCCTCGGCCAATCTCGAAAACGCCACAGTGCAGAATCTTACGGTCATGAAGGTGGACGATATCAATACGGTGCAGAGGCCTGCGGCTATTGGTGTTCTTGCATCCTATCTCAATTCAGACGCGCAGGGGGGAACGATTCCCACCTTTTGCAGAGCACCAACTGCGACGTCGGTGACCATCAGCAATATAAAATTACTAAACTGGGATGTTTATGTAGAACCCTCTGAAGCTTCGAAGTTGTATAATAACTGTCTCTTATACACATCTGACGCTGCCGACGAATAGA
>CAJXTK010000228.1 GCA_913061115.1 uncultured Haliea sp. | reverse complement strand
AGGTATTGAGACATGAAGGCATTCTATGCCAGCGAGTAGTCGGTTTAAACGTTTCTGGACACTTGAAAATCGAATGCCCATGATGGCGACCTTAAAAGAAAGATTCTAAAAGGAACTCTCAATTGGCGATTGTTGATATTTTTGCAGAAGTAGAAGAAATCAAGCAAGACCTTGAGAACCTCTCGGTTGATGAGCTAAAAGATGAAATTTCCGGGAACTCAGGCCTGCTGCTGATTGATATTCGGGAAATTCAAGAGCTGATAGAGCTCGGGACGATTCCTGGTGCAGTGCACGTGGCCAGAGGTATGATGGAGTTCTGGGCCAGCCCGGCCAGTCCATACTATCGAGACTACTTTAAGGAAGATGCCCGCATAGTGGCTTTTTGTGCAGGCGGTGGGCGTTCGGCCTATGCCGCCAGAGACCTGAAAGCGATGGGCTTTAAAAATGTGGCTCACCTCGAGTTGGGCTTCAACGGATGGAGTAAGTCGGGCGGTGCGATAGAAGATTTTGCATCAAGCAGCCGATGGATTCGACGACCTGAAAAAAAGGATTAGGTTATGACTGTAGAACTAAATGGTATCGCGCATATTCAGATGACCGTCAACGATATTGATCGCTGCATGCCTTTTTGGGAAAAGCTGTGTCATTTCTTGGAAATGAAAACTCTGGTTAAGAATGACACGACGCTTTATTGCATTGGCAGTCGGACCGGTATTCTGATTCGCGAGGCGCCGGAAGATAAAAAAAGTGTGCGCTTCGACCAAGATACCAGTGGTTTGCACCACTTTTGTTTTCGGGCGAGGGCAAAGGAAGATGTTGATGCTATTGCCGCGTTTATTGAAAAAGAAGTAGATGCAAATATCATTCACGGCCCAGAGACTGGATCGCATTTTGCGCCGGGTTATTACTCGATCCTATTTGAAGACCCAGACGGCATTCGCGTTGAGGTGAACCATGTTCCGGGCAAAGGCCATTTCGGTGGCGAAGGGAGGTTGGGCCCAGAGGGCCCTGGTCCATCGGCGGTCTATGGAAAATCAGGAATATAAAAATCTAGCGGGGCGATGGAAAAATTTTCATTTTTACCAGCCTGTGAAACCATCGAATCAACATGTCTGTTGTATCAACGCATTCCGTGAACCCAGCTTTGCGAAGTTTGATGGTGCTTAGGATCGCCGGCGGCGGTGCAGTATTTCCGTAAGCGTTGAACATGGCGTCTGCATAGTAAAAAGAATCTCCGACAAGTTCGCGAATCGTGTGAGGCCTCAAGCCTTGCTCGCTGGTCAGCCGTGACCAATCGTTCTCCCTACCATAGAGTGTTTCTGATAGAAGTCGTCGGGCGGGCTCGCCGGGTTTCATGTCAAATATTTGGGCTAGGGCTGGCCACGTGTCCTGCCACCGGAAGACATCACCGTTGGTAATGTTAAATGTCTGGTTGCTGAAGGCGTCGTTGTCGAAACTGAAGGTAATTGCCCTTGCCAGTAAGTCAGCATCAATGGCTTCGGAAACAGCGGAAGGACCACCTGGATAGGTTAAAGGTAAGTCCTCGGATTTTTGTAAGGCAGCGTACACTCCGATGGCCGCAAGCATATTCATGGGGGCATGCAATGCGTGGCCAAAGATGACCTGCGGGCGCCAGATCGTAAATTGCAGGTCGGTACCAACGCATAGATCGCGAAGGTAGTCTTCCTGCAGCCAGTAAAAATTTTCATGTAGATGACGTGGGTCACTTTCAATGCCAGGTATCTTCATGGGTTCTACATGCGCGCCATAGGCCTTGGTGCCCTGTAGCAAGGTGATATGGCGCAGCTTGCGGCTTTCCTTTAGTGGTTCGAGGAGGTTGCGAAGCATCGCGAGGTTAGTCTGCATCTGATCCTGTGCTCGCCAGCCGGTTATAAGGCCAGGTTTCTCGAAGAGCGCGGTGTAGACCAGGTTGGTCACATCCGAAAGTGTTGACTCCGCGACCTGTTCGCATTCGGATGGGCTGGTTAAATCGAGTGACTGGAATGCTGCGCCAGCAAGATCGGCAGGTGGGCGGCGAGAGAGGCCTACCACCGGTACTTCACTTCGTATTAAATGTTCAACCAACGCGCGGCCAACCACGCCGCTTGCACCGACTACTGCCACTTTCTGAGTATTTGCTATTGTGCTCAATTGCTTACCTCGCTTTTCCAAAGTCCAATTCAGTAGCGCTAACATAGCGTTAAAGAGGGGTTCATGATATTAGTGCTGATCGTGAATTGCGATGTGACCCTGATGCCTGTGGAGTTGAGTAGAATTTGAATCCGACCGAAGAAGAAAAAGCGGCAGCTATAACACCTGCCTATCGCAGCTATGCGTTATCGCTATTCCTATTGGTATACATTATCAATTTTGTCGATCGACAGATTTTTGGCATTCTAATTGAGCCTATTCGGCTGGAAATAGATTTGTCAGATACGCAGCTAGGCCTGCTTGGGGGCATCGCGTTTGCGATCTTCTATACCTTTGCTGGCATACCCATTGCCCGTTGGGCTGATGTTGGTGTTCGCAAAAACATCGTCGCGTTGGCGCTGGTGATCTGGAGCGTGATGACCATGTTCACGTCCACCGCCAAAGGCTTTGGTACCTTGTTGATTGCAAGGGTTGGCGTAGGTATTGGAGAAGCAGGCTGCTCGCCGCCAATTCATTCATTGATTTCTGACATGTATCCTGAGGAGGAGCGCGCAACGGCACTCTCGACCTATGCGCTTGGGATTCCCATTGGCGCTGCCATTGGCACTTTACTTGGTGGCTGGATAGGGGAGTACTTTGGCTGGCGCATGGCGTTCATGGTAGTAGGCCTACCGGGGATCATCGTCGCCATTGTGGTGTTTTTCACTGTTAGAGAACCTCCCCGTGGACACTCTGAACCAGACCATGTCCAGGTACAAAAAGATCTTGTACCGCTAGCGGACACTCTAAGGTTTTTATGGAGCCTGCGGGCCTTTCGGCATTTATCGTTTGCCGGTGCGCTACATGCTTTCGTGGGATATGGCGTTGGCCTTTTCATTCCCGCTTTTTTTATGCGCGTGCATGGGTTTGGGCTGGCCGAAACGTCAACCTATCTTTTCTTGATCGGGCTCACCGGAATAATCCTGTCTCTTATACACATCTCCGAGCCCACGAGACTAGGCAT
>CAJXTK010000227.1 GCA_913061115.1 uncultured Haliea sp. | reverse complement strand
CAGTACCAACAGGTGCTCAATGCGGAACGGCCAGAGTTTGTAGTGCCTGCTGAGTCGACTGCTGGCGACGTTGCGGGGAACTATACCCGCCTGGGTATGGAGCACATCTGGACGGGTTTTGATCATCTGATGTTCGTCTTTGGCTTGCTCTTGCTGGTGGGCGGTGGAAGTCGCCTGTTTTGGACCATTACCGCGTTTACTGTTGGGCACAGCATCACATTGTCGCTTGTTACGCTCGGCTATCTTGATTACCCCGTCGGGCTGGTGGAGTTTGCGATCGCGCTGAGTATCTTTGCGCTTGCCGTTGAATTGACACGGATAAAAAAACACGACGCCCTTTGGCGAAACCCGTGGTGGCTAGCCGGTGGCTTTGGCATACTGCATGGTATGGGCTTTGCGGGCGCACTGGCTGAAACTGGTTTGCCTCAGGACAATGTTCCGCTAGCGCTATTATTTTTTAATATTGGTATCGAAGTTGGGCAGCTTGCGTTTATCTTGGTGGCGTGGGCTGTCTGGTTCGTGATCAGAAAACCATTAGCGCCGTGGCAGGATAAATTGTTTCCGATACCGGTTTACATTTTGGGTTCCTTGTCGGCAATGTGGTGTATTGAGCGAGGGTTGATGGCGCTGCTGAGTTAGTGAACCTAGCCACGTATGCGCTAGTACCCTAGACATTTTTCGATTACTGGGTCGCTATGGAATATGCAGAATCTCGCAGATGTAGCCACACGATGAGGTAAAAAGTAAATTGGACTGGCCATTGACCGTTAGTCCGGGAAACTAGCAGTGCAGAGGGTATTCGAGGTGTGAGTTTTGGAATGCGTTCGATGCTCAATTTTGACAATGACTGAAATGATTAAAGGACACGAAAATGACCACGACTGGATTACAACTTCGCTCCACCGTAAAGGAAGACAATACACTTGAAATCACACTGGTAGATGTGCCTATTCCCGAGCCCGGCCCCGATGAGGTGCTGGTGCAGGTTGAAGCCGCGCCCTTAAACCCGTCTGATCTGGCATTGCTATTCGGTCCTGCGGATATGACGACGATGAGAGTGTCGGGGACGGCAGAGCAGCCAGTGGTTAGCGCTGATATCCCCGCAGCGTTGATGAAGATGGTCGCTGGACGCATTGGTCAGTCGATGCCGGTTGGTAATGAGGCCGCTGGCACTGTGATTGGCGCCGGGGCATCGGACGCTGCGCAGGCGCTGATCGGTAAGCGTGTCGGCATCATCGGTGGCGCGATGTACACTCAGTACCGCTGCGTCAATGCCTTCATGTGCCTCGAGTTGGCGGCTGGTACTACCGCTGCAGAGGGTGCTTCCTGTTTTGTAAATCCGCTCACCGCGCTGGCTATGGTTGAGACTATGCGAATGGAGAATCACACCGCGCTGGTCCATACGGCTGCGGCGTCCAATCTTGGTCAGATGTTAAACCGTATTTGCATGAACGAAGACGTCGCGTTAGTGAATATCGTCCGCAAGGTGGAGCAGGAAGCGATACTCAAGGCTATGGGAGCGAAATACATCGTTAATACAACGAGTGACAGCTATTACGATGACCTGACAGACGCTCTCGCCGAAACCGGCGCGACACTGGCATTTGACGCAACCGGCGGCGGTAAACTGGCCGGCCAGATCCTCTCCTGTATGGAAGCGGCGGCGTTACGCAGTATGACTGAGTACAATGGTTATGGCAGTGACGTATTCAAACAGGTGTATATCTACGGTGGTCTCGATCGAAATCCAACGACGTTGACACGCAATTTCGGATTTTCTTGGAGCCTATCAGGTTTCTTGCTGACACCGTTTCTGCAGAAGGTGGGCATTGAGAAAAGCATTCAAATGCGCGCCAAAGTGGCGGCCGAAATAAAAACCACGTTTGCCAGCCATTACACTAAAGAGGTGTCACTTGCAGAGGCGCTGTCTCCAGAGGCGATTTCCGTTTACGGTAAGCAGACCACCGGGGAGAAGTATTTGATCAAGCCGCAGGATTGATCAAAGGTTCCGCTAACGCTTGACGTGTAGTTCCCATGGATTGAATTGTGCGCAGCCCAGTGCGTTGTAGTCCGCTTCATTCCATACGTCGTCACCGGCGTTAGCGAGTAGGAAGAGTTGTACGTGGAGCGCACAGCGCGAACGGAGCTCCGGTATGTTTGGGTCCTGCGCTATGCGTTCTTTCAGCATTGCCACCGTCATAGGTTCATTCACCATGCGCAGGCCTCCACCGCTGGCAGTGTCCAGCAGCATTAGATTGGCGCCAGCGTTGCTCCAGGGGCGCCACTGCGGCAAAACTCCGCTACGGCCAGTTCCCGGTACGCCTGTCCTGGCAAACTCTGACCAGTAGCTGCGCATCTGTTGGCCCAATAAGTCACGGCCTGCAATGTTGTTATCAGTATAGAGGCCCGGTGCTCCGATGGCTCCGTCGAATCCGCCAAAAATATAGGCGACTTCAAGACCGTGTGCTGCGCCGAGCAATTCGCTGTAATCGATAAGCCAGCTTTTGCCGCCCTCATCCCAGTCCCAGCGATAGGCAAAAACCGGCTCTGAACTATTGGCGGCAATGATGTCGGCGATACCGTCTACCGCCATCGCCTTCCAGCTGTCAGTGAGATAAGCAGAGAGTTCGTTATATGCCTGCAGGTCTTTGACGCGCGGCAAAAATCCGAAGCGCAATTCGACGAACTCGGGGTCTTGCGCCAGGAATAACTTCGCTTCGTCCCGATTGGTGCCTGTGATTAGAGGGACGCTGTTGTGTCGCGAGGGGTCACTGAACACTGTGTAAAGTGTGTCTTGCGGCAGTACGGTGCCATCACGAAAACTCTGTGGCGCGCTATACATGCCTGCACCACCCGATACACCCTCTAAGATTTCTTGCGGGCTGCGCGAATACATGAAATTACGCGTTTCTTCATCAGACATTAACATCTGTGCGGCACGGGCAGCAGTACTGTCTTTGACGCGACCTGAATTTTTCAACTGCAGCGCCAGCCATTCACGAGAACTGAGTGCCTGTCCGGGGCGGGGGTCGCCATGAAAGTTTTCCGCGCGCCACAGGGGCGTAGTACCTACAGATCCACTTTGTGCAATGGCTCGATGAAAAAGTCCCTTTGCCAGAGGAGATGCCATCAGCGAGAACACCTGTCTCTTATACACATCTCCGAGCCCACGAGACTAGGCATGATCTCG
>CAJXTK010000226.1 GCA_913061115.1 uncultured Haliea sp. | reverse complement strand
AGAGACAGGTGTTCGTTCGTCAACTGTTATAGGGTTACCCGCATCGTCTCGCATGGGCTGATCAGAAAACTCAATGGTTCTTGGGATTTTGTATCGGACAAGCCTTTCCGATAGGTGACTCAATAGTACTGCCTCCTCTAAGCCCCCGGGCGCATCAACAATGGCATGTACAAAATTACCCAGGTCTTCATGGGGCAACCCTATAACAGCTGACGAGCGAACACCGGCACAACTATCGATAGCCGCCTCGACCTCAGCCGGGTATATGTTCGCGCCACCAGACAAAATCATATCTGTCTGCCTGTCTGCCAGATACAGGTAGCCGTCTTCATCGAAATAACCCATATCGCCAATACTTTCAAAGCCGCCGACAATAGCTTTTGGTTTCGCCCCAATATAACGATATGTAGAACCCTGTCCGGTTAGCGGTCGCAGGAATACCTCACCAACCTCATTGGGAGGCAGGTGCTGCCCCTCATCTCCTACGACTATGATTTCACACGTCGCATTTGGCTTGCCAACAGATCCGCGATGCG
Organism: uncultured Haliea sp.; assembly: GCA_913061115.1. GTDB lineage: Bacteria > Pseudomonadota > Gammaproteobacteria > Pseudomonadales > Halieaceae > Marimicrobium. Next base: position 2,688 of record CAJXTK010000226.1, on the reverse strand, counting down.
ACATCCACTCTACGCCACTAATGACAGTACCGCCCTGGGCTTCAGTACCACCATAAAGCTCCCAGATAACATCAGCACCTAACCATTCGATAAATGCTTCTTTCAACCAGGCAGGACACGGTGCCGCCAGATGCCATAGAACTTTCAGGCTGGACAGGTCATAACTAGTCCTCACTTCTTTCGGCAAATTCCAAATCCGCTGCATCATCGTAGGCACCATATAGACAATATCTATTCGCTGGCGCTGAATGAGGGCAAGGGTTTCTTTCGCGTCAAACCTTGTAGTGACAGTGATTTGGTTACCGCGGAAAAACGCACTCATCGCCCAGACAAAAGGGCCATTGTGATAAAGCGGTCCCGGTATCAGCATCGACCCTTGCAACTGGGTGTGCAATCGATCCGAATCTATATCCCAGACCGCTGGGCTGGTCGTAACGATCAGTTTCGGCCTGCCTGTACTCCCGCCGGAGGTCATTGCCTTAAAAGAAGCTGCTATTTTTTCGGGCAAAGGCTCATCGGAAATGACTAAATCCGGCTCATATCCAACGGGCAGCGTCCGGTATCCCTCGTGGGACCCATCGGGCACACCGGTGATCAGCTTAGGCTCACCTACTTCTATAATCTGGTCACGCTCGAATTTAGGTAGCCTGGCTGAAACAGGTTGTGGCGTCGCACCAACCTTCCAAGTTGCTATCGTCGATTTAAAAAATTCGATACCGTTGGGCAAAGCGATCGTAACAAAATCATCCTGGCCCACGCCAAGGGATTCATAGGCCCTTGCTAGCTTGTTGGTTTCCCTCTCCAGCTGATTCCAAGTAATAGTTTTACCTTCATGGTAAATCGCTACGCGATCTCCTTGTATCTCAGACCAGTAACTAACTATTCGACTAAGTGGAACCATTCGCATACTAAGTACTCCAAAGGGCTTCTTTAGCCGGGCTTTGAGATATTTTGCCTCAACAGTTTTACCACAAATAGTGACGCCGGCTGCAGTGAAAATGCTAGAGTTTTACTAGCTTAACCGTATTCATAAATACCAAACCCCTTCCTTATTAATGTTTAGAGAAAGCGCAGCGTTTCTTTCCTTGCATAGCTCACAATGAGTGGCCTGGCGAGTTTCGGATAAGATAACCACCAGCGCCTCCCGGTTTCACTCCCTTTCAATTACCATGCCTTGAAAAGGCCTTTTAGATGAGTCCGCAAGCTTCTGGCGTCTCGCATCGGACCCGGTGCGCTTTCCCTGAATAGTTACAGAGCATCGCATCTCCTCCAAACGCCAGCGTACGCGGCAGAAAAATTCGGTCAAACACTTGAGTCTAGGTCGGTCATCAACCTAGACTCCGCTCCTTGCGTTCACGAGTGAGACCAGAGACGTGCCAAAAATTTCCAGCGCTGATTTTCTTGAAATGAGCCACCCTGTTGCGACGATGAAGTGGCAACTCCCCGTTGTACCAAAAACTACGGGCGGGCGCGGCTCACTCTTTGGCGGCGCCGGCCTTGCTGCTGGCATTGTTGCGTTGGAGCAGGCCACAGAAAAACCCATCGTCTGGGCGACAGGACAATATCTGTCGATCACCCAGCAGCCAGTAACTCTGGACATTGAAGTTTTACTACCCGCAAGAGGACGGAACGTTACGCAGGGCCGGGCGGTCGGTCACTTAGGTAAGCAGGAAGTCATCACTGTACTTGGGGCCTGCGGCCAACGACCTAATGTTGCTGAGGGCAATTGGTACAAAATGCCTAACGCATCAAAACCCGAGGACTGCGATGAACTGGGACGCCATGATGATGGCGACACCATCCATAAACACGTGGATATTCGAATAGCGCGGGGCATGTTCGGGTTCTCTGGTGCCGGAGAACCAAGTGGCGATAACCAGTCCCTGCTTTGGGCTCGCATGCCCGAGGTAGAGCATGACGCTGGAGCACTGGCGATTATCGCTGACTATATGCCCTCAGCGCTCGGTAATGCACTTGGCAAAATCATGAGCTGCACTAGCCTAGACAACACCATTAGAATTGCGAATCATGCGCCCAGTGAATGGATACTCTGCGACAACCAGATTGAGCACGTTGGCGATGGCTTCGGCTACGGCAGGGTCAACATGTGGAGCGAGTCAGGCACCCTACTCGCCACCGCTAGCCAGAGCTTAATTGTGCGGCAACCTGACTGGTAGCACTATGGGGAAGCGAATTTTCCCTCACTGTAGACCATCATATATTGGTTGCCGAGCTTACCGTTCACTGCATTCAGAAAAGCCTGCATATCACCTTTACTTAAATCGGAAACAGCTTTTGCCAACTGCATGTTGGAATCGAATGTCGTAACACCCTGATCCAGGTTTCCCCAATAGCGGTTGGACCTTTGCGACAGGTTTTTGTCTTTCTGCGTTAACTTCGCGATTAAACCACCTTTGTTCGCGTCGAATTCTTCATTCGACATTTCTGAGAGTACCCCCTCCTGTGCAGTCATGAATGCCAGGGTCCGGTCCCTGAGCGTGTCCGGGCCAGCGACCGGAGACTGGATAACAAAGCTTATCCCGCCACGATCCCTGAGCTGCGTGTTAACCGCGGAAACAACGTAGCCAAGTTGCTGCTCTGTTCGAAGTGATGAGAAGAAACTAGGGGCAACTAAGTGTGTTAGCAGTGAGCTTCTGGCTCTGTTCTCAAAACTAGACTGTTCATCCT
>CAJXTK010000225.1 GCA_913061115.1 uncultured Haliea sp. | reverse complement strand
GACAAAAACATCCTCTATGGCAGAATGTTCGGCGAGTATTTTTTCGACAGCGGCAGTATCGATGAAATCACCATTGCGGCGCACGCCGCCGCCGCTGCGGTGCATAAAGTAGAGCCAGCCTGCCTCATCGCGGTACCCCATATCGCCCATGCGCAACCACCCCCCGACAGTCTTCTTCCGGGATGCTTCCGAATTCTTCAGGTAATGAACTTTGAGAGGCGTTTCTTCAACAACTGACCTGAAGACTATCTCGCCTGCCTGATAGGGCGCACATTCCCGGTCATTGTCGTCAAGAATTCGAGCTTCCATTCCGGGAAGAGGTTTGCCTATTGAGCCCTTGGGGCCCACTCCTGGAGGATTAATCGTAATACCTCCTTCAGCGGCACCGTAAAATTCAAAGATCTGGATGTCAAAGCGCTGCTGGAATGAATCCCAAAGATTAGCGGGCATTCCCGCGCTTAAAACAAATCGCACAGGGTTGTCGGCGTCGTCGTCTCGTTCGGCCTCACTGTAAATCGCTGTAGTCATCCCACCCAGGAGATTGAAGCTGGTACATCCGTAGTGGCGAGTGATATTCCATAGCTGTGATTTACTGAACTTTCGGCTAATGACCATCCTCAGCCCCATGTACAGGCCCATCCCCAGGGTGATGATTTGTGCATTCGCATGGGTCAGGGACAAGCCTGTATAGGGCCTATCGCCAGGCCTAAGCCCGAACAGCTCGCCCATGGTGGCATTGCCACTGAAGCGAACGTGAGGAACAACAATAGCTTTGGGGTCACCGGTGGTGCCGGATGTGTAGAGATATTGCATTGGTGCCAGTGGATCGTTGGCTCGCACTGTGATGTCCGTTACCGGATTCGAGTAGATCACGTCCAGAGGGCGACAAAGTGACGAGTGTAAAAGTGTGTCCTTATCGATACCTGCGCCATGGCCAGACGAATCAAGCACCCATACCCACTTCAGTGCTGGCAGCGCCTCTAAGGCACTCAGAAGGCTGCCAAGCGCGTAATCTGCAACAATGACTCCTCGACACTCAGAGAAGCCCAGCATGTAGCTAAGCTTGTCGGGTTTGGTGCGGGGATCAATGGGAACAAAAACAGTATTTGTGATACTTGCACCGACCATTGCATCAACGAATTCGGGATGATTGTGCATCAGCAAACCGAAGGCTTCACCTTCAATCATGTGCTCTCGGTCAAGGGCTGCCGCTATACGCTGGCCGTTGTCCCATAATTGTTGGTAGGTCCGAACTTCTTCACTGAGGCTTCCATTGCTGGTCACATTCACAAAGGTTAACGCATCCAAATCCGGGTGGAGATCGCAATGTTCACTGACGATGCGGGCCATTACCAAAGTCTTGTCTGTAGAAATCGCCATTACTGGTCGCTCAAGATAGTGATGACCATAGCTGCGGCATCTTCGCCAATGTAGCCACCGCCGTTTTCGGCCAGTGCAATGCGTGCACCACTTACTTGTCGGTCACCTGCCTCGCCTCGTAATTGCCAGGTCAGTTCCGCCAGTTGGGCCAGCCCGGTTGCCCCGATTGGGTGTCCTTTGCGCAATAGTCCACCTGACGGATTTACCGGGACCGAACCGCCCAGAGCGGTAGCCCCACTTTCCGCCATCTTTCCGCCATCACCGAGGCCGCACAGCCCAAGCGTTTCATAGTAAATTAGTTCGGATGGGGCAGAGGCATCATGTAATTCAATAACGTCAAGATCCTTTGGCCCAAGCCCCGCAAAGTTGTATGCGGCTTCGACCGAGGCTTCTGTTAAACGTACCTCATCTTCTGATTGATAGTCCCATCCTGAATTTAGTACTGACGAGCGTACGCGCACGCAGCGTGACTTGCCTAATTTGTGAGTCATCCGTTCACTAACTACTACCGCAGCGGCCGCGCCGTCCCCGATGGGGGAGCACATGGGTAAGGTCAGCGGGTAGCGGATATTTCTGGCCGCTAGAACCTGTTCAACGGTATTAATGTCCCGGAATTGCGCGTAGGGGTTAAGGCTGCCATGACGCGAGTTTTTTGCTGATATGGCCGCAAACTGCGCCTGCGTTGTGCCATATTCCTTCATATGATCTAGGGCCAAGGCCGCATAGATATCCATAAAGAAGGAATGCTTGCTACTCGTTGAATCTGCAGCATCGTCGCCCGATTGTATTCGCTGCCTGACCTCGCTTACCACTTTCTCAAAGTCTTCATAGTCGACACATCCATCGAAAACGGCGAATGTTCGCTCCTTCTCCGGGTGGTAAAGCTTTTCCGCTCCTACCACGAGAACAACATCGTAGTAGCCTGCACTTACCATAGCGCAGGCTTGCTGAAATGCGGTAGAAGCTGATGCACATGCGTTTTTGACATTGACCACGGGAATACCTCCGAGCCCGATCTCACGTAGTGCTACCTGGCCCGGAATGCACATCTGTCCCACCATGGTGCCGGCCGCCACATTGGCGTGGTAGGCAGCGTTTATGTCATTATTGCTAACGCCTGCATCTGCCATGGCGGCAAGGATTGCCTCTGCCGACAGGGATTTCAGCGAGCGCTGTATATGGTTCCCGAATGGTGTCATGCCGACGCCGGCGATGTAGGCCTTCATTTGCATCTCTTTGTCCTTACTATCGTGGCTGTCTCTCAAGCCTGAATAGGACAGCTTAGTGGTTCATCGCAGGTAATATTATGCTTGGAGGGGACATAAATCTGATTAAATCGGCCATAAAGGAGGTATGGTGGTACGAAACAAATTAATGAGCGGACCGTATGAAAGAGCTCTATGCTAGCGGTATTGATCAAATAGGACTCCAGCGCATGGTTTATGGCTTGAGCCCACTGGTTACCTACCTGAAAAGTCTCGATATGGATTTCGCCCCGTTTTTTGTGTTGGCTGGCCTGTCTCCGGAATCTATGAGAGACCCAAATGCAATAATGACTCTGAAGCAGGAGTTAGTCGTTACTAAGGCGGTTATTGATAAGTTGGGCGACCCTGCTCTGGGCCTATCCATTGGCCCCCGTTATCACCTTAGTACTTTTGGCATGTTGGGCATGGCTATGATGAGTAGTGAGAATCTTCATCATGCGCTACATACATTGAGCGGTTTCCATGGACTGTGTTGGACGCGCTTACGTTGGTGTCAACTGTTGGACAATGACACGGCCATATTAGAAGGCCGGGAGGTAGAGCCTCTAGAGCCTGTCTCTTATACACATCTGACGCTGCCGACGAATAGAGAGGTGTAGAT
>CAJXTK010000224.1 GCA_913061115.1 uncultured Haliea sp. | reverse complement strand
ATTCGTCGGCAGCGTCAGATGTGTATAAGAGACAGCTCAAGGGCAGTCCGCGAGAATTGTTGAGATCCTATGCCAGCGCCTTTTAGCGCAGAGTTTTTTCAATAAATACCCTGAAATTTTCAAGGAAGAAATATTAAATCCAGTGGTGATAGTCGGCTTGCCCCGAACGGGTACGACTATGTTGCATAGAACATTGGGTAGTGATCAGCGCTTTTACACACCGATATGGTTTGAGACTAGATTTCCCTCGCCGCCCACAGATTGGGATTTTACCGGCGAAGACCCAAGGCTGAGTGCAGCCAAAGCTGAAATACGGGGAATGCTGGATGCAAATCCTGATTTGGCCGCCATGCACCCTTTCGATGCAGAGGCAGCCGATGAAGAAATTATGCTATTGGAGCAGTCTTTTTACAGCAGTGTTCCTGAGGCTTTTTGTAATATTCCTGATTATGCCAACTGGGTTGATAGTCACGACAATACTCCTGGTTATCAATATTTATACAGAGTGTTGCAATTTTTGCAGTGGCAGAAAAAACGCAAGGGGCAGGGAGTTCGACGGTGGCTGTTAAAAGCTCCGCATCACGTACATCATTTAGACCTATTATTGGAGACATTTCCCGGAGTCAAGGTTGTCCAGACGCACCGTGACCCCTTAGAGACCATACCGTCATTTACCAGTCTCAATTATGGCTTATGGAAGTTAAATACAGATAATCCCGATGCACAGGCGGTGGCAGATATCTGGTGTGCAAAATTTTCCCGCAGTATGCGCCGAGCGATCGGGATACGCGATCAACATCCGGATTATTTTTTGGATGTTAGTTATAAGGATACAACGCGCAATGCCGATGGTGTTCTGGAGTCGATCTATAAATTTATCGATATGGAATTTACCGATAATGCAAAAGCGTCAATAAAAGAATGGCGGGATAAAAATCGGCGAGATGGTCGTGCTGTCCATGAGTACAGTCTTGAACAGTTTGGTTACACCGAGGATTTTCTTAAAGCTGAATTCAAAGAATATCGCGATCGTTACGGCTTTGAATAATGATTATATTCAACGGTACGCGAATGCAGGGTGTTATCTTGGTTCATTCGCCAGGAGCAAAATCGACCCCCTGAGTAACGGCTTCCCAGGCATCCAATGACTGTTCAATAGCGGTCAGTTTTTCGCGATAGGTGCTCAATACACCGGCTCCCAGCAATAGCTGTGTCGGTGGCTCGTCCATATAGGCTAGATCGATAAAGACCTGTGCTGCCTGCACAGGGTCACCCGGTTGTTTGCCGTCCATCTCGCCAATCATATCGAGCCGCGATCCCACATGCTCATGGTAGTCATCAATTGGCGTCTGGGTGCGTTGCATAGAGCGGCCCGACCAATCTGTACGGAAGGCACCGGGCTGAACCGAACACACCTTGATGCCGAATGGGGCGACTTCCTTTGAAAGCGCTTCCATCAAGCCCTCAAGAGCGTACTTGGAAGCACTGTAATAGCCGGTACCCGGGTTGGCCATTAAGCCCGCCTGAGAGGAGTTGTTTAAAATGACGCCGCGGCCACGCTGTCGCATATGAGGCAACACCGCCTTGGTCAGCGCTAAGACACCAAAGAAATTAGTTTCGAACAGCTGGCGTACCGCCGCTTCTTCACCTTCCTCAATCGCACCTACATAGCCGTAGCCCGCATTATTGACCAACACATCGATGGCCCCAAAATGCCCGATCGCCGAAGACACTGCCGCGTCGATTTGATGCGCGTCCGTCACATCCAACGCTAACGCCAGAGTCTGCTGTGGATACTGCTCGCATATATCGGCGATTGCTTCTGGGCGTCGAGCGGTGACAGCCACATTATCGCCATGCGCAAGTGCTGCCAGCGCAATGTGTCGTCCAAAGCCAGTAGAACATCCGGTAACAAACCAAATTTTTGGGTTCATCTATGTTTCTCCTGCAAGCCGCCAAGCGTAACTGGCGGCTCGTTCTTTACTTATGCGCTGGCGTTGGTCTGCAGAAATCTTTTTGTTCTCAGACAATGTAGTCTGATACTCAGCCAAGTTGACCAGTGACGAGCTCACTCCCAGACTATCGGATGGTTTGCCGCCCGTAAATTCTGCCCAACGCAAGGTAAGAATGCCTTCATGCATATCGGTGGGGTCCAGCCAATTGTGCACGCCAGGGTCAGTCACCGACAGAACGAAAGTGTAACTGCCATCGGCATTTGCGAGTGACTGCGCGCTGTTCATGCAGCCGTTGCGGTCCGTAATATTGTTAGTGGTACCCCATATGTTGGTAATAGGGGCGATGAAATAGTCAGCCCCACCCATATCGACTTCCAGCACGATAGCGTGCTCGGAATCGGGTAGCTGAAAGTGGCCCATGATGTAAATTTGCCCAACCTGGGCGCCATCGTCTTCTCTATCGATAAGAAAGCTAAAGTCGTTAGGTTCTTTCTGTAGCGCTTGCTTATTCCAGCGATGGGAATTGGTTGCATACTTGTGCATGTACTGGCCAGCCCGTTCAATCAGCTCATCGCGCCCTCGTTGAGCCCGCGCGGGCGCGGGCCCCAAGCGTTCAACCTGTAACTCGTTCACACGGTCCTCAGCCCAATCGAATATGACGTCGCGGATATAGAATTCAAACGCGCTATCGTCAGTCTTGACGTGATTGGCGCGGTCACCCGCCGGTCGGTTGTCTACGGTGATTTCGAACCGACCCTCTTCGTCTAATATCAGGTCTTTGCCGTTGACCAAGCCAACGGTGCGCATATCTTTGTCCCACAAGGTAAAGTAATTCTCCACCAGACGTTTTTTGGGCACCCGACCGCTAATCACATACTGCTCAGAACCCTGCACAGGAATCACCCGGTACACGCTATCGGGATTATCGATGCCCCAACGTGAGCCGGGAATGTGCTGGCCGTCTAGATCATGAGACAGGCGACTGATAGTAATAACCTTGGGGTAAAGCGGATCTTGGTTTAGCGCCCAGACTACTGCACTAAACATGACCTCTTTAAACGCCGCATCGAAACAGCCCCGCATATCAGGTGATGGTTTCGCCAGGTCGAGCCAGTAAACTCTTACTTGCGCGTAAACAGCCTGTAGCTCGGACGAATTGAACAATTCCAGGGCGAGTAATTCATGCTCTCGCTGCTGAGGTGTATCGATAGGGTTGTTGACTATAGCCACTGTAAAAGTCCTTATGCCGAAACATGACGAGATTATTTTATGCCTGTCTCTTATACACATCTCCGAGCCCACGAGACTAGGCATGATCTC
>CAJXTK010000223.1 GCA_913061115.1 uncultured Haliea sp. | reverse complement strand
ATCATGCCTAGTCTCGTGGGCTCGGAGATGTGTATAAGAGACAGTCGTTCATCTCGTTGATTGAACGCTCCTGATGTGGCCATTCGGGATCAACAAAGACGGTATCGTAGGCACCATCACAGGCGGGCCAGAAAATCAGAAAGCGGAACCAGCGAGTATAAAAAGGCAAATTCTGCAAACACCATTTTTTTCCCTGTGGCACCTCCTCATGGTAGATCGGGTTTTCAAACATCCACGGCGCTGAACGTTGAAATACGGTTAGCTGTCCAACGTCGCTGGCAATCGTTGGAACCAGCTGAAACGCACTGGCACCAGAGCCTACTACCACTACCTTTTTACCGCGACAATCAATACTGTCGTCCCAGGCTGCAGAGTGACACCACTGTCCGACGAAGGAATCGACCCCTGGAATATCCGGCAGCACTGGGCGATTCAATTGACCCACCGCGCTAATAACGGAGTTCGCAACGTATTGCTCTTCAACACCATCCTTGTCGATAGTATTGACAGTCCACTCCTTGCTCACCTCATCGAACACGGCGCCGGTTACTTCCGTATTGAATCGAAAGTGCTGCTCCAACTGGTGGTGATAGACAACCCCTTCAAAATACTGCTGCAACTCTTTTTGTTGCGAAAAATATTGCGTCCAATGGTGTGCTGGCTCGAAGGAATAGCTGTACAAATGATTACCGACATCGACACGCGCGCCCGGGTAGCGATTTTCAAACCAGGTGCCACCCACTGCGGAATTCTTCTCGATAACCACAAAGGGAATCCCTGCCTCTTGCAAGCGATAGGCTGCTAATACACCTGACATGCCCCCACCGATGACCAGCACTTTATGCTGCGCTCGCGCTTTCGCGGGAACCTCATCGCTGCAAGCGTCACTGCGCTGGTCTATGCCGTCCAGTTCCATCTCCTCCAGCATCATCGGCACATAGTCTTCAGGCACATCGCCTGCCACAATGAAATTCATCATACGGTGAATGGTCGCCGGTGAAGGTGATGACGGAAGCTGGCAGCCGCCATCACGAAAGTTCTTAATCATCTCTAGTGCCCGAGCTCGCACCGTCGCCTTGTCTTCTTCGGACATGTACCCCTGATACTCGTTAATAAAGACGCCTGCAGGACGAATAGCACCGTCGAGAAGGCTTGCATCGCCACTCATGTGAATCATGCTCATCATCAGCGTGGGGATACTGGCCTCCTCCAGCGCGCTCGCGATGAGCGCATCATCGTCCGGAATGGAAAAGCTGGACTGGGCAGTACCTGACATTACGAGAAACTCCTGAGGTGTTATCTGAGGTGTTATCTGAGGCGACGAATCTAGAGATCGACTGGCGGTGCAAAGGTTGGATTACGGGCCAGACGGATATCGTCCAGCCGGGTATGTGCCGTCTCGCGCCACGCCTCCTCCGAGAGCAAGTAGAAACGCTCCGCGACGATGCCATCAAACACGCGTTGCGCCATGACTTCGGGGCCGATGCCAACTGCAACACTCTCAGCAATCGCCTCGGAAACCATCGTGCGCGCCTCTGACTCAACGATATCGCCGTCGCGACTATAGGCGCTAGGTCGATTACGTTCTGAGGTTCCAATGCCTGTATTAATCATCTCCGGGCACAGTACAGAGACTTTGACGTTAGGCACATGAAACGCCAATTCGTGATAGAGCGACTCACTCAGGCCCAATACGGCATGTTTGGTCATGTGGTAGATGCCGGAGTATGGCATGGCGGTAAGCGCTGCCATAGACGCCGTGTTAATGATGTGGCACTCACTATCCTGCGCTGCCATGATCGGCACAAAGGTGCGTATGCCGTGAATAACACCCCAAACGTTGACATCGAGCTGCCACCCAAAATCAGCAACACTCTCCTCCCACAGCAGACCGCCGGCAAAGACGCCGGCATTATTGCAAGCGATATGGATACCACCAAACTCAGTCACAGCGGCATCAGCTAGATGTTGTACATCCTCTGCCTTAGATACATCGGTCACCACACCGACGCACCGACCACTACCCGAGTTCAGCGCGGCAACGGTCTCATCCAGCGCTTTCTGCTCGATATCGGCAAGCACCACATTCATGCCCTTGTCGAGAAACAACGCGCCCATTGCGCGCCCGATGCCACTGGCGCCACCGGTAATGACGGCCGTTTTATCTGCAAAATCTTTCATTCAAATATACCCTTATAGCGTTATAGGTGGGCAACAGCGCAGTGCTAGAGAGCCGGAGTCGTCGCACCCGCCACCGTTAGATTCATACACTGCATCAAGCCGCTATTCAAAAGAGTATCGACGAGTGGCGGTGTCCGAGCGTCTAAAACAGTAACACAAAAAAACCGGCACTAGGCAGGCGTGATAGCCTTCCTAGTGATTACGAAGGTGACGCTATAAATAGATATACTGGCATGGACTTTGCTGGGTCTGAGGACCTATGCGATGCTGCTTTTTAAACTGTCTGTCCGATAAGAGAAAATGCGGATAGCACAAAAAACCCGATGGTAATCGTCACCAGTGACAACAGCGTGGTCAACACCACAATGTTAGCAGCCAGCGTGCCATCGCCTCTCGCTGCAACGACCATGACATGACTGGAGGCAGCCACAGGAGACGCCAATAGCAGAAACAAAACCCCCAGGTGCTCATCCTGCACACCGAGTGATAGAGCCACCAATACGCCCATCAACGGTGCCACACACAGACGCCAAAAACTGGCCTCCCACGTCAGCATGCCGGCCGTGTAAAGGCGAGAAAAATTCATCGAGGCACCAATGCAGACCAGTACCAGAGGCAGAAAAAACGCCGACAAACCAGCGCTTACCGGCACCAGAATCGCTGGCACCGGAAGCCCAGAAATAGCCAGACACACGCCCGCGGCGATACCAATAATAAGAGGATTTCGCACAATATCCTGTAATACACTGCGCATCGTCGTACCTGAACCCAGTGTGATATTTAGCACCCACACCGCTAGAATGTTATACAACACTGTCATCAACGCAATGGGCAGCGCCGCCAGTACTGGACCGAGCTCGCCGTAAGCGGAAAACGTTAATGCCACGCCAACTATGGCAAGATTAGAACGAAATGCAGACTGTACAAAAATACCCTGTACCTGTCGGGGGTGGCCGCGCCAGCGCGAGTAGAGCCCGCTCAAAACCAGTGTCAGCAAAGTCGCTAATATACCTGCCAGAAGATACCGCGCACTGCTCAGTGTCGTGTAATCAACCCTGTCTCTTATACACATCTCCGAGCCCACGAGACTAGGCATGATCTCG
>CAJXTK010000222.1 GCA_913061115.1 uncultured Haliea sp. | reverse complement strand
TCATAATAGTTAACATATTGTCTCAGTAACTCTGGGAAGTCCAATCACCTCAGCGAAGAACTTTTCAAGGCAATCGGTGGTTATTTCGCGAATTTCTCCCGTTCAGTCGGCAGTATCAGTGAGGGAAGCTACTCTCAACAGGCCGTTTACTTGTCCTATACTTGAATCGGTAACAGAGCTTTGATATGTCAGCCAAGAGTGATAGAGATGATCAAATAGAAGTTATGTCATTGACACGCGAGCTTGGTGCCATAGGCAGTTTTTGGCAACTAAGTTGCCAATGCCGTCGAAAATTTCACTCACGAGGAGGGGGATTACCTGCTACTTCTCAGTAAATTCACCGAAGGGCCTATTGGGAAAAGTACTCAGCTTATCCGCAAGAAGCCCCTGCATTTGCCGCACCAGATCAGGCCTCTCAGCTACAATATTTTGCTCCTCCTTAGGGTCGTCGCTAATATTGAAGAGCTGATCTACCTCAAAATAATGCTCATTGTGCAGTGATGCGTAATACCCTAGGTGCCTATTACGTGTGAGATAGGGCGCTTCTAGTTTTCGCCGTTCAAAGCCACGAAACTTTTTGCCTGACTCCATTTTTTGAAGAACAGCATCTGTGTAGCGGATGGCTATGTACTTCCAATCTTCAGTGATTACCGCTCGTGAGTAACCCAGTTCGGCAAAAATATATTCGTGTATAGGTTCTTTAGACCCCTTAAATATTTTCATCAGGCTGACTCCGTCCGCCTCCATCTCAGTGGGTAGATCTATACCTGCAGCATCCAAAATAGTGGGCGCAAAGTCGATATTCTGAACCAGGTTATTGTAGTGCGAGCCCCCCTCAATTATCTTCGGCCATCGAATGGCTAAGGGTACTCGCAGCCCGGCCTCATACAGTGTTGTCTTTCCATGGCGCCAGGCTCCATGATCAGATGTGATAATAATAAGCGTATTGTCCCACTTATTCTGTTCTACAAGTTCTTTGCGAAGCGCTCCAATGGAGAAATCGATCCATGTCAACCAGGCGTCTCTTGGGTGGGCGCCATTTCGGATTGCTTCGCGCATTATTTCTTGCCTACGCGGCATAAAAGAAAAGGGATACTTCACGTGCCCCTCCCCAGAAATTTTTGGATCAGCATCCAAGCCATGAGGATAGTATAGGAGCGCTCGGGGTAGCAGCGCACGCTGCCAATATTGAACAAGGTCACTCCACTGTTGATTCAAACCTAACTTATTTACCCATCCATCTTCAACCGTTTCTGTCCGGTCGATTCGACTAATAATCCTGTCGAGCTTCAGTGCGTACTTGCTTATCCCGTTTTTTAGGGCGTTATCCGAACCCGAAAGAGGACGAGCTTTCTCTATCCAAGGGGAAGGACCATGGGGAACGGTGGTGGCGTAGTACAAGAAAAAAGGGGTATCCTCTGAAGACTTAATAAAATTCAGCGCTGCACGTGTTGTCCACTCAACATTATGAACATCGGATTTTTCATTATACAACTCTCTCAAATTGGCAGCATACACGCCATCTACATAATCGAACCCTTGTCTGGCAATGCTGCGCTTCCAGTGTTCATGATTGTGATGCATCTTATCGGTCATTTCCTGATCTCGAGGATCGTCCTTCTTATTGTAGGATTTAAGACCATACGACTCCCACCGAGCTGGTTGCCGAGCCGCAGTGTGCTCAATAAGATGTGACTTGCCGACAAAGCCAGTGCGATAACCGTTGGTTTGAAGCACCTTGGCCAAGTTCGGCCTGTCATACTCCAGCTCGGTATTGTTCTCAACACGAGTGGGACGTCCGACAGGGTGTTGCTGCATAAAGTAGGCGCCTGTACTGCGCCCAGCATAGCGACCACTTAATGCAGTATAGCGACTCGGGGAGCAAACGGAACTTGAAACATAGGCTCTCTGAAAAATCATTCCTTCACTAGCAATACGATCGATTTCCGGGGTGTAAACAGATCGCTCGCCATTGAATCCAAATGGCTTTGCAGAGGGGAAGGCGGGATAGTCCCAAGTGAAAGGGCTCTGGTCATCCGTCATAAACAAGATTATATTCGGGCGTTCAGCTGCCGCTATATGCGTATTGAGCAGAATAAAAAAGGTCGCGGCTACCACGTACCTCCTATTGCATTGCATCACTCCTAAAATGCGGAGCTCCTCGGTATATTGATATTGCTCGGACTCATTATCGTCACCGAACCTATTGATATTCTGACACGATAACTCAAGGACATGGAATGATGCCTTCTCCGGGCACCGGCCCCGGCAAGCAATCATCTGATAACGCCTGAGCCGATAGCATCATCGACACAATCAAGAGTGCGAATGAGGCGAGTACGCCACGCTGTGGTGCTGCTATTAGGTTCATAAGAAGAGCCGGCCGTGTTTTATTAGCAACGGAGGATAACACAGGAATGCCGATGGGTCGCTTGGGTGCTGCGGGGCTGGGAGTCTGAGCAAAACGACTCCCGAAGGAGCCGCTATAAAGATGGGTTCACTGGCACCGTAGCGGATTGCGGGGTTTGATCGATCAACGCAACCGCTTTCAACGGTTTTGGCTATACGTCATAAACACACTCAACATAACGGATAAAGCCCGCCCACTATAAGAGCGGACGTGACTCTTTTTTCAAGTGCTAGCTTGAGGCTACGGTGTGCCTGATTACGCGGGGTCGCGCGTTCAATACATCTTTTACAATCATAACACACCCCATTGTTTCAAAATACCGCACGCCCTAATTCCGTAACGTATCTCATATTCTATACACGATGCGATCCACCACACGTCACCCAAAATCTCGGACGGTGCTAGAACGTACCAATTACTATCTAGTCCCAATGTGTCAACCACCTCGTTAAAGTCCTCGAGACTAGAGACGAGCTTACACACTGCAGTCGCAGAACACACTTGGACGGGCGACGCTGGAGCATCACCACTTGAATCCACAAAGAGCGATACGGACGACATCTGTGCATCAGGCATTTGCCCAGCTTCAAGTGTCACTTCATATACAAGAGATTCCTGCACGCCATCAGCATAGACTGTCGCATTGTTGATAATCACCTCAGCTTCACGCTGCTCTTCGCCAACTACCCATGTCAAAACGGCATTGGGTGCGTCTGCAGAAAAGCTATTGGCCCCCTCCGCAGTCCAGAGTGACGCAAACTCAAAGGCCGTGAGGTAAGCCTGCCGCCTATTCGGTCTGTCGGTGAAGCCGAAAACATCTCGAGTGAACGGGATCTCTAATGTGGTATCGGACGTCATTTGTGCTGTTGCTGCCGTTTGTACATACAGCC
>CAJXTK010000221.1 GCA_913061115.1 uncultured Haliea sp. | reverse complement strand
TCCAAGAACCATCGGCAAACAGATATGCTACTAGCGCCAGTGGAGTCAGTCTGATTAAATCAGTTCATCTTGTCTGTATCTGAGGCGATCTCCATGGCGTGTTCAATTTTCACGTCCCCGTAGGCAAAGTGTATGCAGGCTCCTACTACCCATACAGCAGCTAGAAATAGTAATACTTTTGTTCCTTTCTCCATCAGAACAGTTCCTCTTGCTTGTACAGACCTCTACTGTTGCAGAAGCTGATGAAATTGGTGTCCGCATTGCGAACCATGATGCTTTTGACTGAAACCCAATCACGCCAGCTACTGATCATGATTTTCCCAGTTAGCCTACGAACAACCATGTCCTCTTGAGCCTATAGAGGCAACCCTCACAACCCTTATACAAGCCAGGCAAAAAAGGGGTAACCCAAATATTGGATTTGATGGCAGCAAGATGAAACCAAAGAATTTGATATAATGCTAACCCTAATTGCTATTTTATTATTAATACTAGCCGTACTCATTCTTATGACGGGAGTTGGGCGTGCTATGGTCGGGATGGGCCTACTATTGCTTTTATTCTTATACTTTGGAGCGTCTTAACCAGTTAATTTCAGGCACTATAAACACCACGTATCAAATTGTACTGGCTCGCTACAGTCAGCTCGGTGGCGCGGTGAATCAGGTGTGGCGCTTGACGAGGCTGGGGTTAAGCCAACCGTAGGGTAATCATCAAATAAATTACTTACATTATTATATTGTATTTATTGTATTAAATAAAATAATTGAACTATTATTTTAGCCCCTAACTATTACGATGCTAGCTCTTGCATAACTCGCCCTAGTTCATGTTTGACTTCTAAAGACTCCCACTTATATAAGTAATTGTATTTGGGAATATAACTTTAGTATTAGAAAAGAAAGCCACAGTGATGAAGCAATATGTTTATGATATCTGGTCTTCTGTTATGAATCACAACAAGAACCCATTAAGACATATTCAAAATACAGCCACCCGACACATGATCATGCAAATACTTGCGTGGATGTGGTGTATCGTTTTTGGAATGATTTTTGGAAGTTGGTACATTGTGGGCATCAGCTTAATTGGACACCTCTTATTTTTGGGGGCTGTAGGAATTACGGTAGCAACATTTGAAACCGCTAGACGCAGGCCAAATGTGTTCGCTGCCAATCTTCGTGGCAAGGGTGGTGAACACGATTGAAATAGTTGGTGTGAAGCCATCAAGTTAACTTTCGTAAAATCCCCAGTCTGACACTGCGAATATAGCACTCATATCATCAAATAGTATCTCAGGCGGCGTCTTGGTTCCGTATTCTTTGTGTATCTTGGAGCTACCATCGGAGACGTGTCCCATGATGTATTCCGCACGAGCTAAATCGACCCTTGCTGCTGCACTCCTGTCTCTGATCGTGTGACGTGCTGAGTAGGGGACAACATCCTCGTGCTTTATGCCCGAGACCTCTCTGACGATGTGTCTCAAGGCTGCTGAGGCGTTGTTGTGTCCATTCTTTGAGTAGTGGTTAGGAAAGACAGGAGCATCGCTGTCTGTTGCCAGCTTATAGGATCGGAAGGCATCAAGTACGGGCGTGAGCAGAGGCACAGCACGCTCCAAATCGCTCTTTTCCATACGTCTAATTGTATTGGTTCGGAAAACGACATGAGCCAAGTTATTATCAAGTCTTAGGTCTTTGATTTGAAGTCCTGCTGCTTCACTTGTTCTGCAACCCGTATAGATCATCAGTAAGCCAATTAGTTTAACTTCTTCGTCTTTAGTTCTGATAATATTATCTAAATATACTTGTAGCTCTTCTGGCTTGAAGTGAGCCTCCCCCTTTGAAGTGTTCCGCCCCTATAGTTAGGAAAGTGGAGGACCAAAGATGGCTATTAAGAGACCTAAGCCTGAAGAGATTGTCGTGAAGTTACGGCAGGTTGAAGTACTAATGGGGCAAGGTATGCCCCGGATTGATGCGATCCGTCAGATCAGTGTGACTGAACAAACCTATTACCGTTGGAAGAAGAAGTACGGCGGAATGGGCACAGAACAACTCAAGGAACTGAAGCGGTTACAGAAAGAGAACGAGCGTCTTCGCCGAGCAGTATCGGACCTTACGCTGGACAAGCTGATCCTAAAGGAGGCTGCATCGGGAAACTTCTAAGCCCTTCGCGTCGTCCCGCTGCCCGGCAGTCGTTTGCTTGCAAACGATGAGAGGGGGCTTGCATTGATCTCGTGCGCAGTCAGATGAAGGTTTCTGAGCGTCGAGTGTGCCGCGCGTTGGGCCAACATCGATCCACACAACGTCGATTACCCAAAGGCCGTGCCGATGAAGAACGCTTGGTCGCAGACATGATCGAGTTGACCCGCCAGTACGGTCGATATGGCTATCGCCGAGTCGCGGCCTTGCTAAGAGACGCGGGTTGGCAAGTGAATGACAAACGTGTCGAACGTCTGTGGCGGCGCGAGGGGCTTAAAGTGCCAATGAAACAACCAAAGAAAGGGCGGATCTGGATGAATGACGGATCGTGCGTCCAGCTGCGTCCTGAATATCAAAATCATGTCTGGTCGTACGACTTCGTACATCACCGAACCGATGATGGCAGGGCATTCAGGACACTGAACATCCTGGACGAGTACAGCCGGGAATGTTTGGCAATTCGGGTGAAACGAAAGCTGAATTCGATTGAGGTCATCGATGCCCTAACGGACCTGTTTATTTTACGCGGTATTCCCGCCTACATCAGGTCGGACAACGGTCCAGAGTTTATCGCTGAGGCGCTCAGAGACTGGATTAGAGCTGTCGGAGCAAAGACGGCTTACATTGAGCCGGGGTCGCCCTGGGAGAACGGATATTGCGAAAGCTTCAACGGGCGAATGCGAGATGAATTGCTCAACGGCGAGATATTCTACTCACTACGCGAAGCTCAAATAATCATCGAACGCTGGAGGAACCACTACAACACGAAACGGCCACATAGTGCATTGGGCTAACGCCCACCTGCGCCAGAGGCCATCGTTCCGATGGACCAAAGGCCAATCATGCACTAACATTCAAATTGGACCACTCAAGTGGGGCTGCTCAATGGCGCGGACAGCAGTGAAAGTGATTGACGAGCCTCTAGGAAGGACCAGATAGACCGGGTCAGACGGTTCGAATATTGTTTGTTGCGGTGCAGTCGAATGTCCAAAGCCACAGTCCAGTTCTTGCTACCGGCACGTACCAGAGATTTGCTTGCTAGATCAGCCTCAATTAAACTTTCGGGCAGCCATGCCACACCGGTCCCCTGTCTCTTATACACATCTCCGAGCCCACGAGAC
>CAJXTK010000220.1 GCA_913061115.1 uncultured Haliea sp. | reverse complement strand
ATATAGACCCACACAAGCGCAATAAGTTAGTCAGCTGACCCTAAGTCACTTCAAACAGGTGATATTTTTTCTTTCCCAGCTTGACCAGATAGAAGCGACCGAACGCAGCGTGCACCGACAGGAAGCAATCGGGCACCTTACCGTTGTCCTCCAGACCCAGAATCCGGTCATTAACCGTTACGGCTTTTCGACCCAGGGCGTCTTTCACCTGCTTACCAGAGGTCACCATCTCGGCATCAGCGAGTAACTGCGTAAGAGTGTCAGGAAAGTCAGCGCGCGCGATAGTACTCGCGGGAAGCCCATCCTGGCGCAACTGCAAAACATCACCTTCTGTCAGCGCGCCTATAGTCCCACTAAACAGAGACTCGGTGATTCGCTTGGCCGCATCGAGGCCGTCCTGCCCGTGTACCAGCCTTGTAACCTCACTTGCCAGCAGTGCCTGCGCCTCAGGGCGGCCATCACGCTCAGCATCAGAACGCTCAATGGCATTAATGTCCTCAACATCAATAAAGGTAAAGTATTTGAGGAATTTGTAGGCATCCGTATCAGATGCAGACAACCAAAACTGATAAAACGCATAAGGGGATGTGCGCTGCGCGTCCAGCCAGACAGTACCTGATTCGGTCTTGCCAAACTTCGTACCATCGGCTTTTGTAATCAAAGGCATGGTTAGGCCAAAAACCTGATTGCCATGGAGCCGACGCGTAAGGTCTATACCGCCGGTGATATTGCCCCACTGATCAGAGCCGCCCAGCTGTAAAGTGCAATCATAGCGATGGTTTAGCTCTGCAAAGTCGTAGGATTGCAGAATCATATAAGCAAATTCGGTAAAGCTGATACCGCTGCCGTCACGCTCGATACGCTGTTTCACCGACTCCTTTTGTATCATTGCGTTGACAGAGAAATGTTTGCCGACGTCACGCAAAAAGGTTAATACGTCCATCTCTGCAGTCCAGTCCAGGTTATTCACGACCTGGGCTGAAACATCACCCGCTTCGAAATCGATGAACAAGGAAACCTGCTTCTTGATTTTTTCTACCCAGCCACTGATCACATTAGGGGTATTCAGCTGTCGCTCCTGAGCCTTAAAACTTGGATCGCCTATGAGGCCCGTCGCGCCGCCCACCAAAGCCAATGGTTTGTGCCCCGCTAATTGGAAGCGTCGCAGCATCAGCAAGGGCACGAGTGTCCCTATATGCAAACTGTCAGCGGTAGGGTCAAAACCACAGTAAAGCGTGCGGGATCCCCCCTCTAACCAGTCAGAAAGCTCATCCTCTCCAGCCACCTGAAAGATGAGTCCACGGGCATGGAGATCATCAAGTAGAGCTTTGCTCATAGGGTTCGTTCCTAATTCAATGGTTCCTCAGAAACCGACGGAGCCAACGATACAACACATTCCCTCAAAAGCAAGCTTCCGCATTCTCCGGGAGGTTGAAATTCCGACTGTTTCAAATATACTAACGATCTCGCTGCAAATAAAATTTTTTGAGCCATGTCAGAAGCTAAGCACAAAAATCGGGGCGCGGTCAGATGGCATCATCAGTCGCCAACGCCTCAGATGTCCCGAGGACGATTGTTAGCGATAACTGCTGCCATTGCTATTGTATCAGGGGTGACGTTCAAGTCAGTGACCGGCTTTAACGGCGGAGGAGAATCTGCCCAACTTGAGACGCCATTAGACAACACACAACAACTGGAAACGCTTAACGGTGCAGCTCCAAATTCGACCCACGAAAAAACGGCCGAATTGTCCGCACCAGCAGCGCCGTCCTGGCGCGAGAAAATCGTAAAACAGGGTGAAACCCTCTCGCAAATATTACAGAAGGCCGGCTACAGCAATCAGGAAATCCATAACATAACAAGCCAGCCACAAGACGGTAAATCTCTAGTCCAAATCCTTCCAGGCCAAACTATTGCCTTTAAGCCCGACGACGCCGGCGAACTTGTGGGGCTTCGCCACATTAAGTCCCCACTGGAATCGGTGACCTACTTGCGCACTGACGCTGGCTTTGTGAGCCAGACTGTACTTCGCTCTCCAAAGTCTCAGGAAACCTGGGCGACAGGCATCATCGACTCGTCTCTATTTCTTGCAGGAGAAAAAGCAGGCCTGTCTCAACGCATGATTTTAGACATGGCCAATATTTTTGGCGGCGTTATCGATTTCGCGCTCGACACTCGCAAAGGCGATACAGTGCAATTGGTCTACGAGGAGCTTTTTCTGGATGACAAAAAATTCAAAGACGGTGAGATTATTGCCGCTTCATTCACTAACCAAGGTGAAACATTTAATGCCTTTCGCTACACAGATGTGAACGCGGATACCAATTATTATAATGAAGACGGGGTCAGCATGCGCAAAGCCTTCCTCATGGCACCCCTTGATTTTACCCGGGTCAGCTCAAACTTTAACATGCGCCGCCTGCACCCTATCTACAAGACAGTGCGCCCACATAAAGGAACCGATTATGCTGCCCCCACTGGCACTCCGGTTTATGCCGCTGGGGATGGACGCGTAGTCCAAGCGGGCTACACTCGTGCTAACGGTAACTATGTTTTTATCAGGCACGGGGACAAGTACGTTACCAGATACCTCCACCTGCATAAGCGTAGAGTGAAATCAGGACAGAGCGTCTCGCAGGGTCAGGTGCTGGGAACCGTAGGCTCTACTGGCTCGGCCACTGGCCCGCATCTTCATTACGAGTTCCTCGTGAACGGCAAGCA
Organism: uncultured Haliea sp.; assembly: GCA_913061115.1. Lineage (GTDB taxonomy): Bacteria > Pseudomonadota > Gammaproteobacteria > Pseudomonadales > Halieaceae > Marimicrobium. The sequence continues at coordinate 637 of CAJXTK010000220.1, read as the reverse complement.
TCGCAATCCCCGCACCGTGTATAAGGATTTGCCCAAAGCCACCGCTCTTCCAGAAAACGAAATGGCGAATTTCCGTCAGACTATTAAGAAAGCGAACACGCAGCTTGCCATTCTGAACGCCAACAATAATATGGCAATGCATAATTCCTCCAGCTCTAACGACGCTCTCAACTAACTTGGGCGCCAGCGATCCGCTTTATGTCGGCTTAATGTCCGGCACTAGCGTGGATGCTATAGACTGCGCTCTGGTGCGCTGTCACGGTGATCAGGTGGTGGTTATTGCAACCCATGAGCACGCTATTCCCCCGCAAGTTAAAAGCCAGATCGCAGCAATAAGCCACTCTGGTCCAGACGAAATCGAACGAATGGGAGTGCTCGACCGAGCGCTCGGGCTACTGTTTGCAAAAGCCACAATGCAACTGCTGGACTCAGCCAACAAGCAGCCTGAAGACATCAAAGCGATTGGAAGCCACGGACAGACCATCCGTCATCGGCCGCCGTCCGCGGCTGCCAGCGGCGAGACGAGCTTCAGCCTGCAGATCGGTGACCCCAACACTATTGCCGAAAAAACAGGCATAACCACCATTGCAGACCTGTCTCTTATACACATCTCCGAGCCCACGAGACTAGGCATGAT
>CAJXTK010000219.1 GCA_913061115.1 uncultured Haliea sp. | reverse complement strand
TGTCTATTTTACCTTCGTCTCGAGGATTAACGATATTCATAATCCGGGGTTTCTCTATGATTCGAACCCGATCGATCCGCGCTTCAGTCGTTTAATTGAGCTCTTTTGGAAGCTTCATAAGGCTCAGCGATTACACTGGACACACAATTCGCAGAACAGTGATCACTACTCCATCGTGATTGATCACTATTGGCCGAAATATTCGGCCGACGTAGATGAAATATACACATTGTTGGGGCTTTCAAGACCTGAAAAATTTTCATCGCGCATGGAAATACCGGTTTCAATTGGTCCGGACAATCCTGTCGAGGGAGGTGTAAGCATTTCCACCCGATCTATCTATAACCTGCTCGAAATTTTGTCAGCAGCCATAGATGTTCCTGAACAGGATCAAGTAAGCGGCAGAGCTTTAAGCTATCCGCCAGTAGGATTGGTGGGCCAAAAACTTCGTGTGCGGCGAGCCAGCGCTGCCCCTGAGGGTGCATCTACAGCAGTTCAGTATCGCAACGCCTGGTATTACATTGATGACACCAATCAAAATACCAAGTTATTTTTTCGATTAGTGACGACACTAATGTCGGTTAGCATCGCTGACAGCACATCCAGTGATGCAGCTCCGCTGCTTACGGTGCCGGTAAGTAAATAAGGGAAGGCCCCCATGAATTATTCCGGTGTGTTGTTTACGCCCTTTAGAGGGTTGCAGAGAAGCAACCTATTGGTACTGCGGCTTTATAAGTGAACGGTACTATAGATACACCTCTGATCCCCCAGAATTCCTCGGTATGCGCTTCTACGTTGAAACACTCGATGAGGAGTACATACTGTCGAGAACCCTTAATGCATTTCAAAAGCGATGGAGAATATAGCCGGCAGCCTGCGAGAGATAGCCTTCGGCCTTGGGAAATGCTTCCTCGAAGTCGGCGTGACGAACCTCTTTCCTCACCCCTTGCACCCTCTTCCGTTATGAGAGCGGGAGCATGCGAGTCGCATTCTTTTCAACAGCCTCTTTATTTTGCATTGATGTAGAGACGTTACAACATCCAGTTTGCATAAATCGAGAGCTGGAACATTTCATTAGTGCTGTATTCGCCGCCCCAGAGGTCCGCGTCAATTTTTGAGCTGCCCAAGTCGGTGTAATTAACGTAGCCACCAACAATCAGAGTATGACTCATATGATATCGCGCGCCAGCGTTGTAGCGAATCTGCTCGTCAATAGGCAATTCTGGAACCCGCTCATTCGCACTTACCACGTTAGTGTCATAAGCGATGCCAGCCGTGATATCCCAGTCGTCAGTCAGTTTGTACTGGAAGCCTGCTGCGTAATGATAAGTGTCCTTCCAGTCGGTGACTATCGGAGCTCCGCCACCGCCTTTAACGGAAACAAAGATGTTGTCCAGCTCGTCCCAGTCATCCCAGCCAACGGTAAAATCAAGCCCCAGTCGGTCATCGACATCGTGGTGCAATGCCAATCGCACGTTCTGTGCCATCGTCAGCTGTGTATCGGTATTGGCCTGTATACCGTTACCACGATCGCCATTGACTTTGAGCTTGCCATCAAACTCAATATCGAAACTACTTTGCCAGCTTATTCCAACGCGCGTGCCGGTATTAAAATCATAGACAGCACCGACCATACCCCCAAAACCGGTATCGTCTCCATCCAGCTTGGCACTGACATCCTCTCTGTCAGGAATGGGTAAACGCAGTTTTTGTGTCAACGTGGAGTAGAAAATTTGTGGCGTGACGCCAATCGACAAGCGATCTGTGACCTGATACGCCACCGTGCCTCCCATGGCCATCACCAGTAGGTTCACCTCCGTAGCCTGATAGCGACCTACCCAGTCGTCATCGTAATTGAGACCAGCACCCGCTAGCCCTGCAAGAGAAATACCGGTGCTCCACTTATTCCAACCATTATCGAACACGTAGGCCATGCTAGCCCCAGGTGTCACCTGACCAGCCTGCCCGCCATTCCCGTCTCCGACGACCGAAGTGGACTCCTTCACATCAAACTTAAGTCTGGTAATAAGCGCGCTAGCTGAGGCAAATAATTTATCGCCTTTAATACGCGTTGCACTGGCCGGGTTGTGGATAATAGTTGCTGCCTCGTCCGTACCTGCAGCGGCGCCGGCCGACGCGCGGCCACCAGAGAAGTCCCCATACTCATTCAGCCACAATCCGCCAGCAAACGCGTGATTAGCACTCAGTAGTGCAAGTGTGATCGTGCCGCCTGGTAGTATTTTTTTCATTGCATCTATGCCTTATTATTTGATGGATCGGCAGCGAGTATGCATAAACCTTGCAAAACGGAACAAGATTGCAGCAATAGCGACCGACTCTAACATCGTTAAGAGGTAATGGCCCAAGGAGTGCTCGGGAGGGCGGCACCGCTCCGCGACCATATTCTAGACAACCCGTTACCCTCGACAACCCATTTATATTTCTTATATTTCTACTTCGGTTTGTGAGCCTCTCCAATGGCAGGGGCATTCACAGGGCTTGCGACACCATAAATGACGGAGATGCCTGTGCCACCTCCCCAGGTGGTGCTTGCGCGAGCCGGATCCACGTTGTCAACCACCGCGTCAATGTCGTTCCAATTATTCGCTGCCCAAGCGTTGCCCGCCTGATCCACCACAACGTCGGTGATCATCTGGATGCTGCCGCTTTGGAAGACGTGGATAACGTCACCAATCTTGGTACCCTCCGGGTGCCCTTGGGTATCGTCGCCCGCCATCAGACCAACGCCACGACCCCAAAAGTTCCCAAACCACACGTCGTCATTACCGTCGATTGATACACCCCATGGAATAAACACGCCCTTGTCACCGGTGAAACCCTTTGGAGCCGGCTGCGATCCGTCGGGCCGGATCATGTTAAGAACCCCGGTTGGATTCTCCGCCGAAATTGTCCCTTTAGCCATTATTGGCAGCATCTGCTCTGTCATCAGTTGAAATTGCTTCATAACCGGCGTCCCAGCCGGCAAGGTTGGCGCGGGGAATCCTGGCGACATATTGCTAGCTACCCACAGGTTACCTTTCGAATCGAGAGCGACTCCACGGGCAATCACCCCCACCTCGAACGACTCGGCCTTAGAAGGGTCGTCGGCTGGGAATCGGGTCACGATGTTCGACTGCGAGCTACTGACCCAGACGCGGTTCTGTGCATCAATCGCAATGCCGAAGGGCGATTTTAATCCCTGTACATTCACGACTACTCCGTCCTTGATCTCGCCACTGGGGAAATGGAGCAGTTGATTCTTGGTAGCATCAGCAATCCAGACGTCACCATTATCGGCAACACCAACGCCCATCAAGCTGTCTCTTATACACATCTCCGAGCCCACGAGACTAGGCATGATCTC
>CAJXTK010000218.1 GCA_913061115.1 uncultured Haliea sp. | reverse complement strand
GAGATGTGTATAAGAGACAGGCTCTGGATGTGTGACCAGTTTTTCGAATTGATGCGTGTTTTCATGCAGCGCAAGCGCGCTGGCCGTCATCGTGCTGCGCGTGGTGTCGTTGCCGCCGACAATCAGTAAGACAAGATTGCCGAGATATTCCATTGGCGCCATATTGCGGGTTGCCTCGCCATGGGTCAGCATCGAAATAAGGTCATTTTTCGGTGGTGTATTGATCCGCTCATTCCACAGTTCGGTAAAGTATTCCAGACAGCCGAGCAGTTCCTGGTGGCGCTGCTCTTCCGTGTCGATGATGCCCATTCCGGGAATTGCAGTCGCCACATCTGACCAACGGGTTAGTTTGTGGCGCTCTTCAAACGGAAAATCGAACAGGGTAGCTAGCATACGTGTGGTCAGTTCTACGGAGACACGTTCCACCCAGTCGAAGGTTTTGCCAACAGGCAACTGGTCAAGCACGTCGATGGTGCGTTCACGGATGATGGGTTCGAAGTGGCGCAGATTCTCTGCTCCGGTGACAGGGCTGACGACTTTGCGCTGTTCATCATGCTTCGGGCGGTCCATGGCAATAAACATGGGCAGGGGGAACGTGTTCTCTGTGTCGCCAATAGTGATGGCCGGTTCTGAGGAGAAGGTGTCGTGCGAGGTATCCACGGTGACGATATCTGCGTAACGGGTGATCGACCAATACGGGCCGAAAAAGCTATCGGCACAATAATGCACAGGAGCTTCGTCGCGTAAGCGCTTGAACCAAGCGTGATGCGTATCGCGAGCGAATAAAAAGGGGTTTGCGACTTGGATTTGGTCCAGCGGCAGAGTGTAGGGGTCGAGATCAGCCCTGCGTGCAGCATCAGTTAGTGGGTCTAGCGCTTCCATTGTTACAGTCTCAGTCATTTATTGTGGACACAGTGTAGGCTATGTTCTGAATTTTGAGCAAATACATTATCTTGCAGAGGCTTCTGATGGAAGAGAGAATCCCATATGCTTCGCTTATCATGAGGCGATCTTGCTACTACAGCGTTACCGCGGCCATCGTCGGACGACTGAGGTGAAGGAAAGGAGAACGGGTATGGACAATAGTGGGTTGTGGCAGGAGGCCGCGCAGGATATCTACTGGTATAGGAAGCCGGGTATTGTGTTGGATAGTTCACGCGCCCCTTTTAATCGGTGGTTTCCAGACGGCGTGACAAATGCCTGCTATAACGCTTTGGATTTGCAGGTGGGGCAGGGTAGGGGAGAGCAGACTGCCCTGATCTACGACAGCCCGGTCACTGCGACTAAGCGTCAATATACGTATACCCAATTGTTGGCTGAGGTCGCGCGTTTTGCCGGTGCTCTGGCCGATAGAGGCGTCGTCAAAGGAGATCGGGTACTGATCTACATGCCTATGGTACCGGAAGCCGCGATCGCGATGCTGGCGTGTGCACGCATAGGCGCTATCCATTCAGTGGTATTCGGTGGATTCGCCAGCAACGAGTTAGCACAGCGTATCGATGATGCGACACCTCTGGTCATTGTCGCGGCGAGCTGTGGGGTTGAGCCGTCTCGATTGGTGGCTTACAAGCCGCTGTTAGATCATGCGATCGAGCTGGCTCAGCATAAGCCTGAGTACTGCATTATTCTGCAGCGCCCTCTGCTCAGTGCTCAAATGGTTGAGGGGCGCGACCTGGACTGGCTGCAAGTGATGGACGAGGCCCAGCCGGTTGAATGTGTGCCCGTCGATGCGAATGATCCGCTCTATATCCTCTACACCTCTGGCACCACTGGCCAGCCCAAAGGCGTGGTACGTGACACTGGCGGGAGTATCGTGGCACTCAAGTGGAGTATGAAGGCCGTCTACAACGTGTCTCCCGGAGATGTCTACTGGGCCGCTTCCGATGTGGGTTGGGTGGTGGGACATTCCTATATTGTCTATGGGCCATTATTCGCGGGTTGCACTACGGTGATGTACGAGGGAAAACCGGTGGGGACGCCAGATTCGGGTGCCTATTGGCGAGTGATTGAAGAGTATAAGGTCAGCGTACTATTTACTGCGCCCACTGCATTTCGAGCCATCAAACAGGAAGATCCACAGGGCCAGCATCTGGCGAAGTATGATCTGTCGAATTTTCGAGCGCTGTTTCTCGCGGGTGAACGCTGTGATCCCCATACCTTGGGGTGGGCGCAGGAGAAGTTGCAGGTGCCGGTGATAGACCACTGGTGGCAGACTGAAACAGGCTGGCCTGTGTGTTCCAATTGCCTGGGTATTGAACAGCTACCCATCGTTGCGGGTTCGCCTGCTCGAGCCGTCCCTGGGTACGAGGTTCGGGTGTTGGGTAAGGACGGCACCGCTGTTGCAGCAGGTGATATTGGTGCATTGGTGCTCAAGACACCTTTGCCTCCCGGTACTTTCATTACACTGTGGGACGCACCAGAGCGTTTCGTGGAGGCATATTTCAAGACGTTCCCCGGGTACTACGAAACGGGGGACGCCGGATATATGGATGAAAATGGCTACGTGTTCGTGATGTCAAGAACGGACGATGTTATCAATGTTGCGGGTCATCGACTGTCAACGGGGGCGATGGAGGAAGTGCTATTCGATGATGAGGATGTCGCGGAGTGCGCGGTAATAGGCGTCGCCGACCCTATCAAAGGTCAGCTGCCACTGGGATTGTTGGTGTTAAATAGTGGGGTTACCACGCCACCCGAAACGATTACTGCCCGAACCATCGCGCTGGTACGCGACAGAATTGGTCCGGTGGCGGGCTTTAAACTCTGTACCGTCGTTGAGCGCCTGCCCAAGACACGTTCAGGCAAATTACTTCGCGGTACGTTGCGCAAGATCGCTGACGGTGACAGCTGGAAGATGCCAGCGACGATTGACGATCCTGCTGTTTTGGATGAGATTGCTGTTGCATTGAAAAACATGGGCTACCCGCCGGATGAGACCTCTGCTACTTAAAAAGGAGGCCGGTTTAGCTGGGAGATATAAACAATTGACATCCAGACTAACGCCTAGTAGTCTATAGGCATTAGGTTAATTTGTTACATTGGAGTAAGTCGCTATGAGTCAGTGTCCGTTTGCAGAATTCCCGAATTTGATTGATCCCGAGACGTACGTCAACGGGATGCCTTACGATACCCTAGCTGAAATTCGCGCCTCCGGCCCCGTCCACTATATGGACGGTTCCTATCAGGGCGTCCCGTACTGGCTGATAACCGGTCGCGATGAAATCGACTTTATATCCAAACACCCCAAACTATTCTCCAGTGAGGCTCGCTCCGCACTGGCAGAGGAGTATTCAGAAGATGACATGAATCTCATTCAGCGCAATATGACCATCAACCAGGACCCACCGAGACAGATGAAATCGCGCAAGATTGTACGAGCTACCTTTACCC
>CAJXTK010000217.1 GCA_913061115.1 uncultured Haliea sp. | reverse complement strand
CGAGATCATGCCTAGTCTCGTGGGCTCGGAGATGTGTATAAGAGACAGCGTTTATCCAGACCGTTTTATCGCACTGATCCAAAGACAGGGCTGGATGTCGGATTTAACCAGTATTGTGTTAAATCAGGCTGCTGCGCAACAGCGTAAGTGGCAGAAAGACGGTATGCGGATAAATTTATCAATCAATGTGTCGGCTAGCGACATCACCAGTCTGACTCTCCCAGAAACTATCTCAAGATTATTAGCCGATAATGAACTCGATGCGACAACAATTACCCTTGAGGTGACAGAAAGCGAATTGATGGGGGAGCTCACTGCATCGCTAGATGTTCTGACACGTTTGCGTCTAAAGGGTGTGTGTTTGTCTATTGATGACTTTGGTACCGGCTACTCGTCGCTGTTGCAATTGTTTCGAATGCCATTTTCTGAGCTGAAGATTGATCAAGGTTTTGTGGGTAAAATGGTTGGAGATATGGAAGCTCTGGCTATCGTCAAGGCCTGTATCTTGCTTGGCGAGCAATTTCATATGCGGGTCGTGGCAGAGGGGGTTGAAGATCAGGCGACAAGGACACTTTTGGCAGAATTAGGGTGTCAGTCCATACAGGGTTATTTGATCGCAAAACCTATGGCTGCCGACTATTTAATGGAGTGGCTGGTGCTTCAGTTGGAATCCGAAGGTGAGGTTAAAGACTAGTGTGAGCGGCTTTCGCGGCCAGCTACGCTCATATATTCCTTTACCATCAGATCCATTTTTACCAGTTCGGCTACTGAGGCGGCTTGCATCTTATCAAGAATTTTTGCGCGATGAATCTCAACAGTCCTGCTGCTAATGTCGAGAATGCGTGCGATCATCTTGTTTGATTTCCCCTCAGTGATCCAGCTCAGCACCTCACGTTCACGTGCTGTTAGCCGTTTTAGTCGTTGATCGATATTAGAGAACTGCAATTGCTCATAACGGCGCTGCAAATCCACCCCCAGCGCCTTTCTGACGCAGCTTAATAATAAGCCTATCTGAGGCGGCTTTTCTATGAAATCAACAGCGCCGGCCTTCAGCATATCGACAGCATTTGCAATGGTTGCGTTGCCGGTGAGAAAGATCACCGGTGTTCTGTTTCCCTGTGCAATGAGAGTCTCCATTAGCTCTAGTCCATTGATCTCTGGCATACCGATATCAAGCAGCAGGCACCCTGGGTTCTCCGGGCTGTAGGTGAGCATGAATTCGCGCGGAGAGGTGTAGATTTTGACCCTAATGTGCGCGGCTTCAAGGATATCGCTGAGAACCTTACAGATATCCGGTTCATCATCGATAACGTATACCGTTGGCTCGGTGGACATAGTCTGTTCCTTCGTTCAATTATCCAAATTATAGCCTCCAATTATTCAAAGTATAGCCTTGATTGATGATCGAGGCCCACACAGGTCGATAACCGTCATGCTAGAAGCCTGCCATTGTAGGAACCCTGTTGTCCCAAAAGTGGACTCTCACCGGTAGTCGTTCCATTCGTCGCCCGTCAATTTTGCGGCATTGCTTGCAGCCATCCAGAGATTCCCGCAGAATACTTATAGTCTACGCTGGGCAAAACCAGTTTAGGCGTTTTGGTAACCCAGGCGGTCCCTCCGCAATGATAGGCAGTGAAATCCGCCAGGCCCGGAAGGGAGCAACGGTAGTTGCCGACTCGTGTGCCGGGGTGTGGCTGTCTGGGTTGCCTCCATTTAGACGATACATCCAGTAACAATGATAAATCATGGGTATAAAAGCACGCGATCTGCCTGCTTAGAGGAGCTGACGTGAGGCCCAATATCGGTTTTTGTCAGCATTGATCGTTTTTTGTTCAATTTGTGTCTGCGCTACCCCGCAACGGGCCACAAGCTTAGCAACCTCAGGTAACAGGTCATTTGGGTGTATTGGGCGACGCTAATCACAACTTGTTTAGGCGCTGTCTGTTTCTGTCATCCCTGTGCTGGTGTATCCTCTCTTCCTTTCAAGTAGATAAGGTCATTCTAGGAATGTCGTATCAGGTATTAGCGCGCAAGTGGCGGCCGAGGAGCTTCCGAGAGATGGTGGGTCAGGAGCATGTCCTGCAGGCGCTGATCAATGCGCTAGATCATGATCGACTGCATCATGCCTATCTCTTTACGGGTACCCGAGGGGTTGGCAAGACCACCATCGCACGTATCCTTGCCAAGTGTCTTAACTGCGAGGCTGGCGTCAGTTCTGTCCCATGCGGGAGCTGTTCCTCATGCTTGGAAATTGCTGAAGGCCGCAGCGTAGACTTATTGGAGGTTGATGCTGCTTCGCGTACCAAGGTAGAGGATACGCGCGAACTGCTGGATAATGTCCAGTACGCCCCCACTCGCTCGCGCTATAAAATCTACCTGATCGATGAAGTCCATATGTTGTCCAACCACAGTTTCAATGCGCTGCTCAAAACACTGGAAGAACCGCCGCCGCATGTGAAATTCTTGCTGGCCACCACGGATCCTCAGAAACTGCCGGCCACGGTGCTGTCGCGTTGTCTACAGTTTAACCTCAAGAATATGCCTCCGCAGCAGATCGTTGGGCATTTGGGCATGGTTTTGGAACAGGAAATGGTCGCCCATGAGGAGGCAGCCCTTTGGCTGCTGGGCCGAGCCGCCGCAGGCAGTATGCGCGATGCACTTAGTCTTACGGACCAGGCGATCGCGTTCGGTTCTGGTAAGGTGGGAGAAGAGGATGTGCGCAGCATGCTCGGTAGCGTGGATCTGGGATACGTATTCGAGTTGCTGGAGGCGATCAGTGAGGGGGAGCCGGCGAAAGTGCTCGGTATTGTGCAGCGAATGTCGGAGTATGCCCCAGACTTCGAAGGCAGTCTGGATGAGCTTCTATCCTTGATCCATCAGGTGGCCACGGCCCAGATTGTCCCAGACGCGATTGACAATAGCTGGGGAAATGCCGAAAGAGTCACCCAGATTGCTCGCGCTATCAGCGCTGAAGACGCGCAGCTGTTTTACCAGATGGCGCTCAATGGGAAGCGTGATATCGCGTTGTCTCCGGATTCGCGTAGGGGTTTCGAAATGATCCTGTTACGCATGTTGGCTTTTCGTCCGGCCGCGGTTATCGATGAGAATTTGCGGCCTGAAGATTTACAGAGTGTGATGTCACCGCAGGTCGTTGCCGGGGAGGGCGACGTTCCCGTAAAAAAGTCCCCTGAGGTACCGGTTGATTTCTCCGGGAATGATGAGAGGGCCAGTGCTCAGTCAGATGCCGTCGAAACGCTTCCCGATGTCGTCGCGCAGAGGGGCGCTGCAGACCGTTTTATGCTGGAATCGCTGTCTTTTGAAAACTGGTTTGAGTTGCTGGAGCTGCTCGGCTTGGCGGGTATTGTGTATAACATCTGTCTCTTATACACATCTGACGC
>CAJXTK010000216.1 GCA_913061115.1 uncultured Haliea sp. | reverse complement strand
ACAGACCGGAATACGATCATTCTGGCGTAGGAAAGAGTCAAGCAGTTGCTGAAGTTTGGCGGGGCTATAAATGAGCCACGGCGGCGCCGACAGGTCGTTGGCTTGGATATTGCCTGCGGTATCCGGCGCTGCGCTGCTCGGGGAATCATTGAGCACGTAAAAACCCAGCCGTCCGCCGGTATAGAGCAGCGGGATTTGAAGCTCGATCGTATAACCGTTTTGGGAATCCTGCCAATGGCCCTGAATGTCAGTGGCGTTAATGCCGCTCTGCCTGTCATTGAGCCGTCTGGCCCTGACGTTGCCCGGTGCAATCGCCGCAATGACATAGTCTTGCGGTCTGCCGTCATACCACAATCGGATGACCAGGCGGTCACCGTTGGGTCCCGCAAGGCCGGGGTTGTAATACACTAAATTGGGATCGGTGACCTGCAGCATCACATACAGGTTGTCGCCATAGGTCTGTGCCTTGTAGGTCACGGCAAGTGTGGAGTTAGCGCCACCGCTGAATAAACGGCCTTCCACGGTGTTCCAGCCATCATCACTGCCACTGATGTAGCCATCGATATCGACGGCCCGTGTTGCGGGGTAGGCGTACAGAGATCGTTCATTGGCTTCTTCGGTGCGGCGCCCGGGGTTGGGGTACAACAGTGTGTCTTCTGCTGCTAATACGGTGGCAATCGCCTGCGCAGTGGCCTGTAAGGAGCGTTCTTGGCCCAGACGCATGGCCCCCTCCATTTCGCCAATAAACTGACAGCCAGCCCAGGGCAGGGCGAGCAGCAGCAGGCTTACCAATAACAGTTGGCGGCGGAGATTCACCGTTTATTCACCAGACCAGCGATACCCAACGCCATGCACGGCCTTGATGTGGTCGAAGGTGTCGTCGACCTCCACAAACTTCCGCCGGATGCGTTTTATGCTGGAGGTAATGGAGTTGTCTGCCTGCACGACACCTGCCGCATCCATCAGTTGGTCGCGCGTCTTTACGTGTCCGGGACGGTTCACCAGTGCTTTCACCATCCGAAACTCGTTGTGGGTCATGTCAATTGCGATGTCGCGCCAGGTGCAGGTTAAGCGTTCCACATTCAGCATCAGGTCACCCTCTGTCATAATATCTTCTGGCTGCTCTGGCACCCGCAATGCCTTCACCCAGGCAAACAGCGCGACGATGCGGGCCAGCATGTAGGGCAGGCTGATGTCTTTGGTCCAATAGTCATTGGCGCCCAGACGCAGGCCGGAAATCTTGTCCAGCTCTGAGTCTCTTGCCGTGAGAAAGACAATCGGCAGTGCAGGGCTGCGGCTGCGCAGATCACGGCACAGTTCAAAGCCGCCCTCAATATCATCCCCCAGCTCAATATCAATGATGGCAAGATCCGGAAGTTGCTGCCGGAAAGCCTCGCTGGCGCTGGCCTGATCGCTATACAGCGAAACGCGAAAGCCATTGCGCTGCAGCGCGTCACGGTAATTCGCTGCGATGGCATCTTCGTCTTCTACAATAGCGATATGGTGCTGCATAGGTCTGTGGTACTCGTTAGTCCGTTTGTGCCGCTCATACTTTCAAATACGCAGGCCCAGCTCAAGAGTCTGCCACAATTCGCCATAATTGATCAGCAAAAAGCCACTCTCGGCCCCCGATTCCGCCATCTCCACCCTGTTAAATGGTGAAAACCACAGGGAGAGACCGTATGAATGACCAACACTATGACGCTAAGCGTTACGTTAGCACCCCACAGATCGCCGGCAGCGTCAGGCTGTGGATAGCGCTCCGCTATCTGCCGGCCTTATTGCTGGGCAGTGTGATGCTGCTACTGTTAGCCACCGCGCGCGCCGAAGCAGTGGTCGCAGAAGATCCCGAAGCACTCGGGCTAAACGGGGTGAGCAGTGGCCATTTTCTGCTGCGCGATACGGCCACTGGGCGGTATGCGCCAGCGTTGATTCAGGCAAGCGAGGTGCATTTCGATATCAGCGGCATGATCGCAACGGTCACGGTGCAGCAAACCTTCCGCAATGAGACGGACCGTTATTGGGAGGGCGTGTATGTCTTTCCTCTGCCGGACAACGCAGCGGTGCGTCATCTGGAAATGCAGGTGGGTGATCGTCTGATTCTGGGGGAAATAAAGGAAAAGGCAGAGGCGAAGGCAATCTATCAGGCGGCGAAAAAGGCCGGCAAGAAAGCCAGTCTAGTGGAACAACAGCGGCCTAACCTGTTCACCAACAGAGTCGCCAATATCGGTCCGGGGGAGGCCATCACGGTACGCATGGAATATGTGCAGACCGTGGACTACAACGACGCTGTGTTTTCTCTGACGTTCCCGATGACGATTACGCCCCGCTATATGCCGGGCCAGCCGTTAACTGCAGTGGACGCGGGCGACGAACGTGAGGTCCTGACAGTCGACCATCATCTGGGCTGGGCGAGACCGACGAATCAGGTGCCTGATGCCAACCAGATTTCGCCCTTCTTATACCGCCCAACCGCGGGTGTCTCGAAACCGATTAACCCGATCAAAATCACCGCAACGCTGGATATGGGTATGCCACTTGCCATTTTGGAATCGCCTTATCACGAGGTGCTGCTGTCGCGCAGAGCCGGGGTCTATAGCATTCGACTGGTTAACGATGTCAGCGAAATGGATCGCGATTTCATACTGGATTGGCAGCCGGTGAGTGGCGCCACGCCCAAGGCGGCGCTATTTACTGAAAAAGTGGGTGAGGAGTATTACGCGCTATTGATGGTGGTGCCGCCCGCCGCAAAGCGCATGGCGCCCAGCATTGCACGCGACATTGTATTCGTTGTCGACACGTCGGGCTCTATGGGCGGTGTTTCTATCGAGCAGGCTAAATCGAGTGTGTCCAAGGCGCTGGAGCAACTGCGCCCGCAGGACGCTTTTAATATCGTTGAGTTTAATTCCTATCATCAGGCGCTGTATAAAACCTCCATGCCGGCAAGTCGGCATTACATTGACAAGGCGCAGACGTTTGTCCGGCAGCTGGATGCTTCCGGCGGCACCGAAATGTTGCCCGCTCTGCGCGCAGTGCTGTCAATGCCCAGTGGTGCGGATCACGATGATCTTAACGCCGTCTTACGCCAGGTGATCTTTATTACCGACGGTGCAGTCGGCAATGAGGCGGCGTTGCTCGAAGCGCTATCGTCCAATCTAGGCGACAGTCGGTTGTTTACCGTCAGCATTGGCTCTGCGCCTAACAGTTGGTTTATGCGCAAGGCGGCGCAGCTCGGGCGAGGTACCCACACACACATAGGCGATACCCGTGACGTTGCAGACAAGATGGCGGCTTTGTTTGAGCAATTAGCGCGTCCGGCTGCCGTCGACTTTCAGATAGAGTGGCCCGCGGCAGTGGACGCTGGCTCTTATACACATCTGACGCTGCCGACGAATAGAGAGG
>CAJXTK010000215.1 GCA_913061115.1 uncultured Haliea sp. | reverse complement strand
GAGATCATGCCTAGTCTCGTGGGCTCGGAGATGTGTATAAGAGACAGGATTCTGACACAGGGACATGTTGACCATGTGGGGGGCGTTGCGTATTTTCGTGAGCATAATCCGGGTCTTGCAGTTATTGCCCAAGCGGAAAACGCTCAGCATCAGTCTTACGACGGACGCTTGGCGGCGTTTCGCGGTAACCGCTCGGCCTTTGCATTTGTCGATAAGTTTGCATCAGCGTTTGAGCAATATGCGCGTAACGACTATTCAGACTATCCAGCACAGGATGCGCCGATAGCGGATATTTTGGTAGAGGACCGATACGGCTTTTCGCTGGGCGGGCTAACGGTGGAGGTTATCGCCGTGCCCGGTGCTGAAACCAACGACTCGGTCATTGTATGGCTGCCTCAGCACAAGATTTGCCTGACGGGGAACCTGTTTGGTTGTCCGTTTGGACATTTTCCTAACTTGGTGACTATTCGTGGTGATCGTTACCGTGATGCACTGACCGTGGCTGCTGCCGTTGAAGTGGTGATGGATCTCGGGGTTGAAACTATTTTGTACGGACATCACGAACCGATTGTTGGTGGTGAACTTATTGCCACCGAGTTAACAGTGCTGCGCGATGCGATACTCTATGTGCACGACGAGACCGTGAAGGGCATGAATGCGGGTCTGGATGTCCATACGCTAATGGCTGGCATCCAGTTGCCGTCGGAATTGGAAGTAGGGGAGGGCTATGGCAAGGTCTCCTGGAGCGTACGTGCGATTTGGGAAAATTACGCGGGTTGGTTTAAGCATGAATCAACAACGGAACTTTATTCTCAACCGCGCAGCGTCATCCATGAGGATCTGATCGAACTAGCAGGCGGCCCCCAGGCCATCGTCAAACGGGCACAGTTAAAAGTGGATGAGAAAAAATATACGGAGGCGCTACATCTGTTAGATGTTATAGCGGCTCACCAATGGCCGTCTGCAGACGCGGTCGCTGTGGCGATCGCTGCGCATGAAGGCCTGCTAAGCGATAGCGAAAACTTTTGGTTGTCTTCTTGGTTAAAGAGTCAGATCAAAATTTTGCAGGGGACAATACCTGAAAGTATGTGAGGCCCATTCAGGCCCTTTGATTAGCGGGAAGGTAGTCTCTGGTCAGTTCTTCTGAGACCTCCCACAGTTTTGCAGCCATGGCATCGTCCTGCAGATAGGGCGATACATCTTTTTCGACATTACAGTCGGCAAAATAAAAGCCCCGTACGTCGACCAATTCAGGACTAGTAGCAACGTAGCAACTAGTGGCGGCGCCCTCAGGAATGGTTTTCAAAAAAGCCCAGCCAAAGTACTTTGCTCCCCACTGTTCCCAGACCGACAAGTGCTTTAGCAGTCCGGTTGCAATCACTCCAGGGTGAACGCTATTGGATGTAGCCTCGGTATGGGATATCCGAGCAGCCAGTTCACGAGCGCACAATGCATTAGCCAGTTTTGACACACCGTAAGCGTTCCAAGGCTCATAGTGTTTACTGCCATCTAAGTTGTCGAATTCAATGCCTTTGTCCGCGCGCCGATGGGCGCGGGAGCTGAGCAGGGTAAAGCGTCCCTGAGGCGAGGCGAGTACAGGTTTCAGAAGCTGATTGATCAAGATGAAATGACCAAGATGGTTGACCGCAAATTGTTTTTCTACCCCATTGACCAACTCTAAATCTTGCAGGGCCATGATACCGGCATTCGTAATGAGGCCGTCTAAAGGAATATTCATAGCGCGGATACGCTCGGCACAGCGAACGACGGATTCCCAGTTTGCCAGATCTAAAAACATCGGTGTGGTTTCGCCGTCAATGGTGGCGCAGGCTTTATCCGCTTTTTCCTGTGTACGAGCGATGCCGATAATGTGGGCACCACGTAGAGACAGAACCCGCATTGTTTCATAGCCCAATCCTGAGTTGACACCGGTGATGGCAATAGTCATGCCACTGAGGTCGATCCCCGCGGTCACATCCTCGGCGCTAGAGTCGCTGTTAAACGGACTGTGCGGCGGCTGTCGGGTGATGATTTGCGCCATTACTGCTGGCGGCAGGGCGCTCAGCACGCTCAGGGTTGCCATGTATTGAATAATCTGACGGCGACTAAAGTGTTGGTTTGACATAGTACGGCTCTCTTGCTCGCTTTATGGATCGTTCTGCACTTACTTTGACCATGGTGGGTTGGCAAACTTCCAGCGTTAAAGTGTAGAGCAATCTAAGCTTAGGACACAGAGAATGATCTGGGCATAGTAACGTGAGAATTTGGGTTGTGTTTGCGATTTTCCACCGGCTAATAAGCCTTGCTTGCACAGCAGTGCTGGCAGTCTGTTACACTCGCGCCCCGTTTATTCCGGAAATGGCCTACCACGTGAGTCAGCAACTTTTTTCCAGTTTGCCCCTACCCCCTGCCCAGCTTGTCAATCTGGAGAGCATGGGCTACTCAGCAATGACCCCGATCCAGGCGGCGACCTTACCGCAGGCGCTGGCAGGCGTGGATCTCATCGGTCAGGCCAAAACCGGCAGTGGTAAAACGGCGGCATTTGCGCTGCCGCTGTTGGCCAGACTCAACCCCCGTGACTTTGGTACTCAAGCGCTGATACTGTGTCCTACGCGAGAACTGGCCTCGCAGGTTGCCAGCGAAATCCGGCGTCTGGCCCGTTATCAGCAGAATATCAAGGTTGTCACGCTGTGCGGGGGTCAATCGATAGGGCCGCAAATAGGGTCGCTGGAGCACGGGGCGCATGTAGTCGTAGGCACCCCGGGCCGTATCAAGGATCACTTACATAAGGAGACCCTGTCGCTAGAGCGGATTAGCACACTGGTGCTGGACGAGGCGGATCGGATGCTGGAGATGGGTTTTATTGATGACATCGCAACGATTATTGGTAAAACGCCGTCATCGAGACAAACATTGTTGTTTTCCGCGACTTTTCCGGACAACATCCAATTACTGAGTAGTCGCTTTCAGAATTCTCCGCAGCGCATTAGCGTCGAGTCGCTGCATGACGACCAGCAGATCAGTCAACGGTTCTTTGTCTGCCACAAAAATGAGCGACTAGCAGCGCTGGTCAAACTGCTGACGACGTTTCAGCCTGCTAGCGCTGTCGTGTTCTGCAATACCAAAGTATTAGTTCGTGAAGTGTGCGAGTACCTTGATCGCTCTGGCATCCACGCTCAGGCACTGCACGGTGATATGGAGCAGCGCGATCGGGACCAAGTGCTCATACAATTTAAACAGCTCAGTTGTACGATATTGGTCGCCACCGATGTCGCTGCGCGGGGTCTGGATATTGATGATTTGCCCGCTGTAGTCAATTTTGAGCTGCCACGCAATGCTGAAGTCTATGTCCATCGCATAGGGCGCACGGGGCGCGCGGGCAAAGAGGGCCTAGCGATTAGTCTCCTTACCGAATCGGAGCATTATAAGCTGC
>CAJXTK010000214.1 GCA_913061115.1 uncultured Haliea sp. | reverse complement strand
TTGCAGGATAGCGATGCTCCCTTAATATTCATCATCGCTGGGACCGGCGGCTCACACAATGGCGCGACAAATAAGAACATGGCGAAAGCTTTTTATCAAGCCGGTTTTCACGTCGTGTCTATTTCTTCTCCCACCTACAATAATTTTGTCATCGCAGCCTCTAAAACGGGAGTCGTTGGCCATGCTGAAAAGGACGCTGAAGACATTTATCGCGTATTTGAAATGATTTGGGCCGAAATCAAGCAAGACATTCAGGTGACTTCTTTCAATGTAACAGGCCCTAGCCTTGGTGGCTTCAATGCCGCCTACGTATCAAAGCTTGACGAGGAACGAAAGGCCTTTAATTTTGAGCGCGTGCTGCTGATTAACCCACCGGTATCTCTATACAACTCCATCTCACTTCTGGATCGCATGACTCAAGACATACCGGGCGGAGTCGACAATTTTGACCGATTTGCAAACAAACTCATGCATGCCTATGCGACAACTTATAAAACACCCGTTGGCAGTGGCGGTGACAACTTTCTTTACCAGGTCTATAAAAAACTGGACTTGAAGGACGAACAGCTAGCCGCGCTTATTGGTACGTCCTTCCGCCTCTCCTCTTCGACGCTGACATTTACAGCTGATGTCATGGCAGATTTCGGTTATATCAAACCCAAAGGGTTGCCACTGGATCGTTACAGTAATCTCCAAATCTACGATGATGTTGCCGTGCGATTAGGTTTTACCGATTACTACTTCGAATTTTTTTATCCCTTTTATAAAGCGGACTATCCAAATATAACCCAAGACGAGTTTATCGCCGCTGTCAGTTTGAGGAGCATAGAGGACTACTTGCGCAACACAAACAAAATTACGGTTATGCACAATGCCGACGACATCATTCTTGAGCCTGGGGAAATTAATTTCTTCAGCGAAGTGTTTGGAGACCGGGCCACGATATACCCCTACGGAGGCCACATCGGCAACATCAATTATCGCGACAATGTTGCCCATATGGTCGCAACGTTTAGTAGCGAGGAGACACAGCAATGACACATCTCCTGCTGCGTCTGTCCTTGCTAGTTCTCCTCACCTCTATTGGTGCCTGCAGCAGCCCTCAAATACAACCGCAGACTGCAGATTATCCCGAACCCGTATTCACCGCCAAGGAGATGCTACCGCCGGACCATGTGGATCTGACGGCAGTTTATGATCCTTGGGAAAACATGAACAAGCATATATACAACTTCAATTACGAGTTCGACAATGCTGTCTATCTCCCTATCGTTCGAGGCTACGAAACGGTTATCCCGTCCTTTGCCCGCACAGGTGTCTCTAACTTCTTCAGAAATCTAGTAGACGTAACCTCAATATTCAATTCAATACTGCAGTTGGCGCCCACGAAGTTTTTTCAGAATACCGGGCGCGTATTGGTCAACAGTACGGTTGGCATATTTGGACTAGTAGACGTTGCGTCGAAAATGAAGATTCCTCGCCCGGTCGAAGATTTTGGCCAAACACTGGGGCACTGGGGAGTGGGTCAGGGTCCTTATTTAGTGCTGCCGTTTTTAGGGCCTTCGAATCTGCGCGACACTGCTGGATTGCTGCCTGACTTCTATGTCGCAGATGTGGTGTCTGAGGCGGCCTTTAGTTCTGAGGTGGCGCTAGCCGCGTGGATTGTCTACCCGATTAATGCGCGGGCCAACAACCCCTTCCGCTATTACCAAAATGGGTCTGCGTTTGAGTATGAAATGGTGCGCTGGCTGTCTTCCACCAAGCGCAAGCTGGACGTAAACGAATAATGAGGACCAACGTGACTCGGCTTTTACTCTCGATCTTTTCTCTCTGCGCTCTGACAATGTCTGGCGCGGTAAAATCTGCTGATCCTATAAAAATAGGCACCACCCAGTCACTGACCGGCCACTATAGTGAATTCGGCCTAGAGCAACTGCGCGGCTTACAAATGTGGGCGACGGATGTGAACTCACGGGGGGCGCTACTGGGCCGGCCCGTTGAAATAGTCTACTATGACGATGCCTCCACGGATGCTGGCACTGTCGCGGGCTTCACCAAGCTACTAGAGCAGGATAATGTGGATTTTTTGGTGGGCCCCTACTCTTCATCGCTAACGCTTGAGGCAAGTCTCGTTGCGGAAGAATTCAATACGCCGATGATTTCCGCTGCAGCTTCATCCGAAAAAATATGGAATCGAGGGCTAAAAAATATTTTCGGCGCCGACACTCCCGCTAATGATTATATGAAAGGGTTGCAAATTGCCGTCGAAGCGGGCGCACAGAGCATTGCCCTGATCTATGCGCGAACAGAGTTTGGCGAAGAAGTCGCTGCGAGTGTTCGCAATGATACAGCGATATCTATTGTTCTGGATGAGGGCTATGCCCCTGAACAGCGAGATTTCAGTGGCCTGGCACAACGCCTGGGCGCAGCAAATCCCGACGTCATCATCGGTGTTTCTTATTTCGAAGACTCTATAGAAATAGTGCGTGCCCTGAAGACGGAGGGTGTGAAACCGAAAATGTTAGGTTTTACAGCGGGGCCAGGCCTGCGCGAATTTAATGATCAGTTAGGCTCGGATGCAGAGGGTATTGTGGGTATCGTCCAATGGCTGCGCAGTTCGAAAAAGCCGGGTGCGCAGGACTTTGCATACCGCTTCAGCAAGCGCTATGGCTACAATCCGGGCGTTTATGCGGTTATCGGTTATAGCGCTGGCGAAATACTTGAAGCTGCCGTGCGCCTAGCGAACACTGTTGACCACGACGCGGTGCGAGAGCAGCTCAACACCATGTACTTCCGTGCGTTAATCGGCCCCTATGATGTAGACGATACCGGTCGACAGATTGGTAGGACTAATTATGTATTGCAGTGGCAGGACGACCGACGTCGCTTGATCGCTCCTGAGGCTGCCTCGGATGCAGACCTTATCTACCCATTGCAGTAGGTAGCCGATATTATCGCCCACTTGTGATCGTGGCTGGCGGGTACTCCAGCTCAAACACATTTTTGGCGCGCGATTGGCAACGAGGAAATGAGAACCTCGGCTGTTTTTTTAAATCCCAACCCCATAGCGGCTACTCTCTACTAACTTTTCAGCAGCATCTTGTCAGCACCTTTCCCTGTGCCGCGCGGTGATTTATAGGCAAGCATTGGCCGCTCTACAAGAAACCATGATGCAGTAGTAATGGCTGTAGTCATTCCAACGGCCAAAATAGTCTTAAATAGAATAGATTCGTCCCCATACCAATAGCGCACGGCGGTGAATACAAGGTGATGCCAAAGGTATAGCCCGTAGGACACCTTTCCTATTGCTCGGAGCCATGGCCATGTCAGAACGCGACCATAGACTGTATCTTCTGACCCCAGTGCGCCCCACAGGATGAGCGCGCCGCAGACTGTCTCTTATACACATCTGACGCTGCCGACGAATAGAGAGGTGTAGATC
>CAJXTK010000213.1 GCA_913061115.1 uncultured Haliea sp. | reverse complement strand
GCAGCGTCAGATGTGTATAAGAGACAGGCCGGATACTCTCAGGTGGGCACGCGATGTTACATTTTTTTTACTTCGCATCAAATTTATTTTGATTTACGTCAGCGCGCCCATCCATACAATGCGCGCCATTAAACCCATTAACAGGACAAGCACTATCGTGGCCAAGAGCATCAAACTGCTGCTGGTGTCAGTCGGCTTACTACTTACAGGGCACGGGCTGCAACTAACACTGTTGCCAGTCCACGCGCGATCGATTGGCTGGTCCGATACGGAAATCGGGTTGACGGCTGCGGCCTATTTTTTCGGCTTCGTTCTGGGCTGTCTGAGTGTCCCGCAACTCCTATCCCGCGCGGGGCACATCCGGGTTTTCTTAACAGTTGCTGGGCTTACCGCAGCGAGTCTGCTCATGCTCGAGGCGATTCAGCTGTTACCCGTGTGGATACTACTCAGACTCGCCAACGGCTGGTGCCTGGCAGCCATCTACACCACCGCTGAAAGCTGGCTTAATGAACATGCTCTCGATCACCAGCGCGCCAGACTAATTGCCGTTTACGTAATGGTAACCTTGATCGCCATCGCCAGTGGCCAGGTCCTCTACGGTCTGCTGCCTATCAACATGCTTTTCACTGGCGCCGCCGTGATGATGATGTTGGCGCTAGTTCCCATCGGTCTGTTCTGTGGAGATCAACCCATGGCGCTGAAACAAAAAAAATTCCAAACAGCGTCTATCTATGCGCTACCACCTATTGCTCGAGCGGGCTCGTTTCTGTCGGGGGTAGTGACCGGCAGTCTATGGACTATGGCACCACTTATCGCCGAAAAAAATAGCCTGGAAGCCTCTGCTGTTAGTTACGTCATGCTGGCTATCGTTATCGGAGGAGGTGTTTTTCAACTACCCCTTGGCTATCTCGCAGATCTGATCGGCAGGGTAAGGGTTATTACTGTCACTGCGTTAGCCTGCACGTTGGTCGCCGTTACGGGAATATTGGTGGTTCCTCAGGACACTGGGCATCTGGCAATAATAATGTTCCTTTTCGGCGGGACATGTTTGAGCCTTTACGCGCTTTGTGCCGCTGAGGCAAATGCAAAGAGTGATCTGTCACGCGTTGAAATCGCTACGCTATTCCTGCTGCTGCACGGCGCTGGCTCCATAGCCGGCCCAGTGCTGACCGGGATCGTTTCCAACTGGACGGGTGCAGCGCTTTTCGTGGTCGCTGCCCTCGCCATGTCCCTGCTACTGGTTTACGCCGCATTTGAAGGCGCAAATACCTTCATCGAGAAATTAAAGACTCGCTCTACGTGGCCAGTGAAGGCTCAATGGGATAACGCTTCAGTGCCTGAGGTCCGAGCGCCCTTGTGAGCGGTAGCAGTTCAGATTCATAGTTACGCCATTGTTCTAGCGCGGTTTTAAAAATGGGCTGGCGCACCTGTTCAGAGCTTGGAGTTCTCACGTCCCTCACGGTTTCGTAGTAATTAAGGCAGCTTTCCTCATACGGTAACCCGCAGAACTCAAGTATTCGTCGAATCTGCGATTCCAGGTCATCGACAACATCCTCGTGCTGAACTCTTAAAACGAACTCCGGCAACACAGTGTCCCAATGATCCATCAACTCAAGATAGTCACTGTAATAACTGCCGATATCCTCGAGAGAGTAGCTGAATTCCTGTCCTTCGGCAAAAAGCTGTTTGAAAACACTAAAGCCGCACGACATTGGATGGCGTCTAGCATCAATGATCTTAGCGTTCGGTAGCATCAGTCGTATTAAACCAATGTGACGAAAATTGTTTGGCATCTTGTCAATAAAATACGGTGCATTGAGCCGATGGATTTTGGTTTCCTCTATAAAAGTCTTGCCAAATGCTGCAAATTCATTTTTGTCCAGTTTTTCAAGAATCTGAGGGTAATCGCTGCCAAATTCCTGACGGCCGCGTCGCCGCAGAGCCTGAGACAGGGACAGAATATTTGGCAACTCCTGCGTACCATCCACCAAACTGTGCGAAGAC
Organism: uncultured Haliea sp.; assembly: GCA_913061115.1. Lineage (GTDB taxonomy): Bacteria > Pseudomonadota > Gammaproteobacteria > Pseudomonadales > Halieaceae > Marimicrobium. The sequence continues at coordinate 1,562 of CAJXTK010000213.1, read as the reverse complement.
AGGATTTGTTCCAGCAGCGTAGATCCTGCACGTGGCAGTCCTACGATGAAGATCGGGTCGGGCGCTTGATGACCTGTACCGTCCATATTCCGAAAAAAGTCAGCATCACATACCGAAATCTGCGACTGGATATCCCGCGTGGTCACTTCTGCACTGTAACGGCTCTGCGTTTTTTTAAGCGCGTTACCACGTGCATACTGACTAAATGAACTTTCATAGTCTCCCTGGTCCTCGTAGGCTTTGCCTAGGGCAAAGGACAGGTAGACGCGATCCATATGCGTCAGTTGCGGGTTGGCCTGCTGGGCATGCATCGCTTTAAGTTCAGAGTCTGAATACCGGTAGGTTTTGAGGTTGGCCAGAGCATAGTAGGCCTCACCATGCTCCGGATGGGCGAGCAAAGCCTGCCGATAGTTATCGACGGAAAAATCAAAATCTCCGCGAGTTTTCAGTGCATGTCCCTTGGAGGTTAGGGTCCTAGGATCGTTCGGTAGCGTCGTAAGTACCTTGTCAAACATTAACAGGGCGGTATCTAAGTCGCCTGCCTGAACCGCACTCACCGCATGGAGAGATTGAAATTGCGCAGAATCAGGTTCCCTCTCGAGCAGGTGTTTCGACTGTTCTAGTGCTTTGTCGTAAAACTGACGTCTTGTAAGTGCTTGTATGTAATCCATTCGAACCTGCACATTCTCAGGCGCGAACAGGACCGCACTTTCGAGCAGAAATTCAGCATCGGTCAACACCCCCAGCTTAAGACCAATATCTGCCAGCAGACGCATCGCCTCGATATGATGCGGCACCTTCTTCAGAAAATCCCTACAGATGTCTTCTGCCCGAAGCAACTTACCTTCAGCGATCATGTCCGCCGCCACGACCAACGGCTGAGGGGTTTTCTTTATTCTTTCAATGTTGCTTTTGGCATGCGCTGCCTGCCGAGTTCTTCCCAACTGGGTTGCTATCTTTTGAATTGAATTCCAACTGCCTTCAAGCGCCGAGTTTAACTGGCAGGCACGCGTATAGTTATGCAATGCCTCTTGAAGTTGGCCCATATCACGGTGTGTGTGACCAGTTTCCTGCCAAGCGCGACCGCTGTCCGGTACGAGTTCAACAAGTCGACTCAGTATCGAAAGGGATTCTTTAAAGTTGCGTGTGTATCGATTGCAGAGCGCCGACATGTAGAGCGCGTCTTCACTGTTTGGATAGGATTCACGAAGTCCAGCGAGATCTGCAAGCGCACCGTCGAACTCGCTGGCAACGATTCTTTGCTGGATCGAGCTTAACGATTCTGACAACGACGTTGATGAAGATTCTGTATCCACTATTTTATCTACCGAAAAACACGCCCCTTAAAGAGGCGTGTTCGATCGTCCTATTTTTCGGCTAGTGTATCAAAATTTGTACGAAGCTCGTATTCCGGCGGTCAGAGGGCGAGCGTAAACGGTTCGCTCGACGTCGGCACCAAACCAAGTGCTCATTGCCGCCTTCTCGTCAGTAAGATTATCAACGTACAGGCTAGCTGCCCAGGTATCAGACTCTACACCTGTCTCTTATACACATCTGACGCT
>CAJXTK010000212.1 GCA_913061115.1 uncultured Haliea sp. | reverse complement strand
GAGATCATGCCTAGTCTCGTGGGCTCGGAGATGTGTATAAGAGACAGTACCAGTATCAACCAATGGAAACAGTGCAAAGGCCCATAGTCCGGACAATATAGCGCCCCACAAGTAAACCTTCTTTCTACCGATTCTGTCTGACAAGCCGGCTGCCCAGAACTGGCCCGGAATCATTATTAGAGCGGCTATTAAAACGGCCATTAGCATAGTGTCACGGGACAGCATGACTGTTGGCGAGTTAACGCCATACGCCATAATAAACGCGATCAGGATATAGAATGTCACTTGTATGGATAAGAAAGCCCCAGCGGCCAAGAAAATACGGCGAGGATGGCGGGAGAATACTTCAATAATGGGCGATCGCTTAACCACTTTGTCAGATGCTGAATCGTTCACTTTACTGGCTGCTAGTTTTTTAAAGGCATCAGTGTCCTCTAAATTTAACTGCACATATAAACTAACACCGATCAGTAAAATACTAGCTAGAAATGGTAGTCGCCAGCCCCAATCCATGAAGGCTGCTTCACTCATGCTGCCACTAACCCCTAGAAAGGCTAAATTAGCCAGTATCACACCGATGGGAGCGCCCGCTTGGGCATAAGCACCATACCAACCTCGCTTATCAGCGGGTGCGCTCTCTGTCACTAATAGCATCGCCCCACCCCACTGACCTCCAATGGCCAATCCTTGCACGAATCGAAGAAAGACTAATACTAAGGGCGCCACATAACCAATGGTCTCATAGGTTGGCAACAGACCAATCAGCGTTGTGGAAGCACCCATGATCATCAGGGCGATCACGAGCGTTTGCTTGCGACCGACACGGTCTCCAAAATGTCCAAATACAATGCCACCCAGCGGCCGAGCTAAGAAACCCACTGCGAAAGTGCTGAAGGACGCAATTAAAGCAATCATGTAAGGCATGTCTGCCGGAAAGAATGCCTTTGGGAATATTATGGCTGCGGCAGTGCCATACAAAAAGAAGTCATACCACTCGATACTTGTGCCGGCTAGTGAAGTCAGCGCAACTTTACGAATATTGTTAGGTTGTGATTCCTGCATGTCTTGCTCCTCCGAGTGAGCCTCAATCATAGTCGAATAGTCGAATAGTCGATCATTTGAGTAAAAGCCTTGACGGGAAGCATAGTCACTTGTCAGTACCGGCGTGGGTGTTGGGAGCGGAGGTGTGGGCTGGTCGGGTGTGGACGAGCTGCTACTGCCCCACCGCCACAGGCGGTGAGCATAATTACAATGCTTGCCACGGCAGCGACCGAAGCATTGCCCATGGGCCTATGGCACCACGTAGAACGATCCCAGCAGTAAGAACATCTCATCTTCGGTGGTCACCCCTCCCCTCACTGGGCAGGCATCACAGCTGCCTCCGTCGCCACACAGGCCGTCGTCGGCCCCGCAGAACGTTCCCGCAAATGCGCCACCGGCACAATACGCGTTGGACACGCATTTTGTGCCCACAGAGGTAGAGTTTCGCTTAAGGAGATCGGGAAACTCATCGCCATTGTCATAGGTGACGCAAAATTTCATGGTGCGCTGGGTACTATCGGTGAAATCAAACTCCAGAGGTGGATCATAGTCCAGATAGAGCGGGTCGTTATAGATACGGCTGACATAGTCTGGGGTGGTGGCGTTGGGTTTGCAGCCATTGCGCGCCGTGCAGCTGGAATCTTGCGGGGGCAGCCAGGTTTGCCACAATACTCCGCGTTTATGGGCGTGCGAGCCTAGCTGCGTCAGGCGCGCTCCCTTAGGCAGGGTGTAGGTTGAGCAGTAAGTGCGGCGCTGATAGGGGGGCACATTGGCAATAAATATGTCCTTGGCATCGAAGATGCCCCGGCTGCGGAATTGCCGCCCGTCCTGAGGCGCGAACATGAAATTGTTGTACTGGGAAATGGTAGTTGCCTTGGCCGACAGGTTGAAGGCATGGGAATTCCAGGTAATCACGCCCTTTGATGGAAGAACGGAATACACACCCGGGACCGCTGTGTTGGAAGAAATCGGTGACTGCGCCCCCCCCATCCCAACAGATTTATAGGCCCTGTCGCCGGGGCCCCAGCCGCGACAAGCAATCGATTTCACGGGCACGGTGCCACAGACTTGCAGGGAGTCACCGCAATCTGCACCTCCTTCCGATACAGGAACACCAATGCGAGTTGGGTCGCAGCTCGCACCTTTAAATGGACCGTTCAAACACTGCCACTCTCCCCAGGAGGGGTCCAGTGGTGAGGTGTCTCCTACGTAGACGTCTATAATGCTGTGATGAGACTGGGGGTCCTGGGTTAGGGTTCGAGCATTGGTCGCCATGCAGCTGCCGTCATAATCGCTGTACACGTTGCCAGCGCAGGCTGTTTCAGCCCACTGGGGTAAATATTCGGGTGTTTTTTTGAGGTCGTAGTAAGTGGCGTAGCACACTTCGTTTTCGGTACCGGGCAAAACCGGCCAGGCGCCGCTGGGAAACTGTATTCCTTCGCCTATGGCCGGCGCGTCCGGGGGCGCTATTTTGTTGGCGGTGGGGCTAGTTGCGGTATCACAGCCCAGCAGGGTGGCCACCCCGTCGACATCCGTGGTCTCCGGTGCGCCGCCACGAATCCACAATCGCATCGCTTCCAGGTGGTTTGCCGTCAGGCCCTGCCTGCCCAGTGGCATTGCAAGGCCACCACCGGTGGGAAGCGAGGTGCCATTGGTAGCGGCATTCAGTTTCAGAAAGAGGAAGCTGTTCTTTTGTTCACCGGGAAATACCAATTGCAGGGGGTCTGTTAGATTGGCGGAGGCCGTTACGCGAAACAAGTTCTGGTAGGCTACCGAGGGGCTTAAATCGAGGCCGCCGGCTGACGCTCCGGCGCCGTGGCAGGCACTATTGGTGCAGTTATAACCATTGAATACGATGTCCTGTATGCGTTCAAAACTGCCATTGTATTGGTCACAGACGCTATCGCCGCCAATTCTCTTGAAGACGGGCTCCATATAAAAAATTTCATTCGAGGCCAGCAGCTGCAGAAGTACGTCGTTGCCCTCATAGAATGAGGTGAACAAACGGACCCCATTTTTGGTTGAATCGCCAAAAAATCCGCGGTCCCTCTTGCGCCAATGGGAAAACTTATAGCCCGCGTCGGGAATAGCGGTGAATACCTCATCAAAAGACGTATCGGAGACATCAAACTCACAGTGGAAGGCATCGTCATGGGCGGGCTGTAGGGAAGAGACTCCAGAGTGAAGCGAGCGTGTGGTGGGCTCAAAGGAGAATTGCTCGATGCTAACCTTGCCCCGGCAGTCAAAGTTTCCGGAGCTGGATTGCACTATACCGCCGGCCGGCAGCTCTATGATAACCTTGCAGGCAGATAGGGAAGCGAAGGCTAGAACTATTACAAATAATCTGCGGAGACTGGTCAGGGTCATTTTTGCGACTCTGTACATTTTATGATCTCCTACCATACTCCAAACATGGAACCCGGAAAAGCTCATATTTTGTCTTATCGGATCGCCGTCGGCCCGCAGCAGGGTCGCAAAGGGTACTGACAACTTAACTCGCTGAAATTGGTAGAATCGGCCAATGAATACATATAAACGTCACCGATTCCCACCTGACATCATTTCCTACGCCG
>CAJXTK010000211.1 GCA_913061115.1 uncultured Haliea sp. | reverse complement strand
CGACCGTATTGTCTTCGTCGTTGACATCAGGAATACCGGTGACCTTAGCAAAATTGTAACCCTCATCACCTAAACGGCGAGTCAGGTACTCCTCGGTGGAGGTCACCATCTGCTGAGAAAAAATCTGCCCGTCGGCAATGAGTAAAAATCTGCTCAAATCAGACGCAGGCAGCACTAGATCTCCCGACAGTTCCACCGAACTAATAGTGAACTTTTCGCCCTCAGTGATATTGGCAGTGATGTAAACCTCTTTTTTGTCTGGAGAAACTGACACTTGCGTGGAATCAATACGGAACTCTAGGTAGCCCCTGTCCATGTAGTAGGACGTCAAACCTTCCAGATCGCCGGTCAGTTTTTCTTTTGAATACTTATCGTCATTGGTAAAGAATGAGAGCCAACCAGTAGTGTGCAGTTCGAACACGTCACTCAGCTGATCCTCGGTAAAAACTTTATTGCCGACCACGTTGATATGTTTGATGGATGCGACAGTACCTTCGTCAACATCAATACTGATGGTCACTCGATTGCGTGGCTCAGGTATCACCTCGGTTTCGATAGTGGCATCATATCTGCCCTGAAGCACATACTGTCTTTGTAGCTCTAGCTGCATGCCTTCGAGCGTGGAACGTCGAAAAACCTGTCCCACTGAGAGACCGGCTCCTTTTAAACCATCCAAAAGCGCTTCCGTTTCAATCGCCTTGTTCCCTTCGATATTGATCTCGCTGATGCTGGGGCGTTCGTTCACAATGATCACCAACACATTGCCGTCCTGACCAATATTAATATCGTCGAAGTTGCCCGTGGCGAACAGGCTGCGCGTTGCAGCTCGAATCATGGGTTCGTCAACAACGTCACCCACACCCACCGGCAGTGCAGCGAATACGGTCCCAGCTGAAATACGCTGCAAGCCCTCCACTCGAATATCTGAGATGACGAAACTATCGGCAGCAACAAAAGGTGCTATCAATACCAGCACCAAAATGAGCGCTTTAGCCGCTTGCCTATTCACAATGCATCCAATCACCGAGTGTACGCCCCAATTTGGAGAAGTCCAAAATCTGTTATTTCCATAGCCTTTAACTAAAGGCGACTAAAATCATTATACAGCGCCAGCATCATTATCCCCAAGACCATAAGCAGCCCAAGCTGATACCCCATTGCTTGTATCTTCTCAGGTACTGGTCGCCCCGCCAATAGCTCAACCGTATAAAACAACAAATGCCCCCCATCCAGCACTGGAATAGGCAGCAAATTCAATACACCCAGACTGATACTCAGCAACGCTATGAAGCTGATGTAGGACTCCAGTCCGGATTTAGCCGAAGCGGTGGCCACTTTAGCAATGGTGATAGGTCCACTCAAGTTTTTTGAAGAGATTAAGCCCGTCAACATCTTCTTGATGGATTTCAGAGTAAACACTGACAATTCACCCGTTCGAACGAGGCTGGCGCCAAGGGCCGCTAGCGGTCCCCGCGGATAACTCCTCACCATCTCTGGCGGCATATCGGGAATTGCGACAGCAACACCGACACGGCCAATATCTTCACCGTTTTCATCGGCGATACGTTGGGGCACTATAGTGGCCTGCAAAAACTCGCCATCACGCTCGTAATCTAGCTCGATTGCCTGTTCAGGGCGCACCCGAACATAATCGACCCAATCTCCCCACAGCGGCATGGCCACACCATCCACTCGCAACACCTTATCTCCGGGAACCAAACCTATGGCCGCAGCCGGACTCTCTGGCACCACTTCGCCTACTATCGCAGGAACGTCCGGTATATAGAGGCGGAGACCCAAGCCCGCATAAATATCGGGTTGCTCCTGGTCCGACAACCACCGATGAATAGTCGCCTCAGACTCATAGATCACATCAGAATCGGGATACTTCACCGCAAATTTAATAGTGCCGCTATCGCCTATGCGATCAAGTAAGCGGAGACTGAGCGCCTGCCAGGTCGGCGTTTCACTACCGTCGACAGCCACAATTTCCTGATCGGGTTCCAGGCCTGCCACCGCCGCCACTGACCCCTGCTCAACCTTACCGATAATCGGCACATAGCCTGTTTCTCCGGCCATAAACAGAAACCAGTAGGCGACTACCGCTAGCAGCAGATTGGCTAGGGGGCCTGCGACGACCACAGCGATACGCTGTAATACCGGTTTGCGATTAAACGCCCGATGCAGTTCTGAATCGGGAACCTCTCCCTCACGCTCGTCGAGCATTTTGACGTAGCCACCCAAGGGTATCGCTGCAATACTATACTCAGTGCCTTGGCTATCACGCCAGCTATAGAGCGATGTGCCAAAGCCTATGGAAAAACGCAACACCTGCACCCCGCAACGCCGCGCCACCCAGAAATGGCCAAACTCGTGAATCGCCACTAAAATTGCGAGGGTGCCAAGGGTTAAGCCAATGGTGTAGAGAAGCTCCATCAGACTCGTTTCGATGTGCTAGTAAAGCGCTGCAAATCAACCAAGGCACCCAATGCGCATTCTCTTGCCTGGGCATCGGCATCTTCGGCCACAGACAACGTAGTCACTTCAACAATATTCATGCGTTCCAACGTTCGCTCAATGATCACGGCGATATCTGTAAAACGAATTTTTTTATCCAAAAATGCTGCTACGGCAACTTCATTGGCCGCATTACACACAGCCATAGCCGTGCCGCCGACTGCGACAGATTCCCGTGCTAGGCGCAAGCAGGGAAAACGCGTTTCATCTGGAGCCTCAAAATCGAGACGGGCTGTGGCGACAAGATCAAGCGGGCTCACTCCTGACGCTAGACGCTCAGGCCAACCTAGCCCGTACGCAATAGCGGTACGCATATCTGGATTGCCCATCTGCGCCAACACCGAGCCATCCAGGTATTGGACCATAGAGTGGACAACACTCTGGGGATGAACCACCACCTCCACTCGCTCAGGTTGCAAGTCAAAAATCCAACACGCTTCAATAAATTCCAGGCCCTTGTTCATCAAGGTCGCAGAATCAACAGAAATCTTGCGCCCCATGGACCAATTGGGATGAGCACACGCTTGGTCCGGTGTGGCTTCAGTCATTTGCTCATAACTCCAGCGGCGAAAGGGTCCGCCAGAGGCTGTCAACAGCACTTTGCTGACACCCTTGTTGCCTGGTGTCGCCTGGTCGTCGACCGGCAGACACTGAAAAATTGCATTGTGCTCACTGTCAATGGGCAACAATCGGGCCCCCGCTTCACGCACCGCCTGCATCAGCAAATGCCCTCCCATTACCAGCGATTCTTTGTTTGCCAATAATAGGGTTTTCCCCGCCCGCGCGGCCGCCAGCGTGGAAGGCAAGCCCGCCGCACCCACAATAGCCGCCATCACCACGTCAACTTCTGGCGCCGTAACCACATCCGCTAAGCCGCTCTCTCCGTGCTTTACTTCAGTGGCACATTCCGCGGGCAACTGTTGCCGCAGCAAAGTCGCTGCCGCCTCATCCATCATAACCGCATAGCGAGGTGCAAACGCCAAGCACTGGGCCAGCATAGCATCCACCGATGAATTTGCCGCCAGTGCGTAAACCTCAAAACGACTTGGATGCTGGGCTATCACGTCGAGAGTATTGATCCCAATAGACCTGTCTCTTATACACAT
>CAJXTK010000210.1 GCA_913061115.1 uncultured Haliea sp. | reverse complement strand
CAGTAAAGAGAGCAAATTAAGAGCGGCCTATTTTCTGAATTTTATAAAATTCATTAACTGGCCAAATCATTCACGAGATAACCCCTTGACGCCCCTCTATATTTGCCTACAGGACGAAACGCCATTTGAAGGTTTTTTTAGAGACCTAGCAAGCACTGCAGCTACGGCCGACGACAAGCGCGAGTTGAAAATTTACCGGCTGTCAGAAGCGAAACACTGCGATTACACCTATTTATACCGACCCATTCAAGACGAAGATTCGGAGATAGAAGGCAGCGTTGTGGTTCTCAGCTCGGACCAGATCTCACAAAAAGATGCTGTGATTATTTTCTACATAGACGAACGTAAGTTGCGCTTCGAAATAGACTTGAACAATATTAAAAAACTCAACGTCATGGTAAGTTCAGAGCTATTAAAGCTCGCCAGAATCAAATAGCGTAAGTTTATAGCCACGAAAGCATTGGACCCAATATTGCCTTTAAATAGATTAAATTCAGTCGTGGTGCATGTGGGCCTAGATCACAAACGGCTAATGGCGTTGATCAAATCTATCTTACGGTAAGGTTTACTGATCAATTCACTCGGCAACTCTTTATCTTCACTCAGACGATCAGCATACCCAGACGTTATCAGCACTTTCAAATGGTTTTGGAGCAGTAAGGCCTTTTTCGCCAGCTCTACTCCGTCCATGCCTCCAAGCATGACTATGTCGGCAAAAAAAATAGCGTAACGTTTTTTGTCGAGGTGCTCGAGAGCCTCGGCAGCACTGTGCGCTATAATGACCTTACGGCCAAGCGAAGTCAGCCATATTGCAGATAGCTCGCACGGTGCGACCTCATCATCTACTACCAGCACGCTTGAAATATCACCTTTTTTCAACACAGGAATGGCACTGTCTGTGACCTTACCACCGGCTAATGTCGCGTGTATTGAGTCGGACGGGTTACTGCGACCCATAACACTCACGGCCCTCTCGGCTAGTGCCTGCAGCCGCACTGTTTGCCTTTTGGTGCTTCAGGCGCGAAATCAATAGCATAAGAGCCATCTGCATTCTTCTCAAACCCTCTGGTGTTGCTACCTAGGGTTGGGAACAATTGGCCGGTTTGTCATTGAGCACGTGTTTGCGTGTCCTAAAGCCTCACCGCCCAGAAGAGGAGTTAATAGTCTGCATACTGATTGCCAAACGGTGTTAGCTGCGGCCACTATATCCGCAATGTGGTCGTTATGAAGTAGGGATATGCCTACCGCAAAATACGCCTATCTCCGGTATGTTAGAGTGGCTAAGCTGTCTATAGAAACCAAGAGAGCTTCTATGCAGCCGAAAGCATAGGCAGTACGAACGGGGTGCGTGCCAGATTGTCTTGTCCGTCTTGGCCAGTGATACACTCATCTATGATACTCCAGTATGCTAATTGATGACTTAACATGGAAAGCTGATGCCCCTTATAGATCCAGCTCGCGAGTCTGACCAAGCAGGCGCCAGCGAATTTCATCCGACTCGAGCAGCTCCAGACGCCGAGCTCAAAAATTTCAATATCTCAGGCGGGATACTGGGTGCCATTGGTGGAACACCTCTTGTCCTCCTTGAAAAACACTTCGCATCCTCACATTTCCACTGTTTCGCGAAGCTGGAGGGCCTCAATCCAGGCGGTAGCTCCAAGGACCGGCCCAGTGTCGCCATCATTGAGCGGGCACTGCAGACTGGGGAGATCGATGCCAACACCTTGATCATAGAAGCCAGCTCTGGCAATACCGGCGTTGGACTGGCGATGGTGTGCGCCTACCATGGCCTGCGCTTTCGCTGCCTCATCGACCCCAAGGTGACATCGCAGAATGTTGATATCCTGCTCGCTTATGGCGCCGAAATAGAGATGATCGGCCACCCAGATCAGGCGACCTCAGAACTATTACCCGCCAAGCTGAAACGTATCGAGGTGATACTGCAACACGAAGGAAACAGCTTTTGGGTTAACCAATACGCCAGTCGTGAGAATTCAGGCGCGCACTACCGATCAACGATCAAGGAAATCCTGCGAGATCTGAATGGCCGTGCGCTCGATTACCTTTTTATCGCGACCGGCACTTGCGGCACTCTTGCAGGATGTCTCGACTACCTCGCGGATCATGGTCATGCCACCAAGGTCATCGCTGTCGATGCGTTAGGCAGTCAGATTTTTTCGAGTGACAAGCACAATCGCCTGATACCCGGACTGGGATCTGCTATCTGCCCGAAACTCACGCCAACGGAGGGTGTACATAAGATTCTACACCTCACTGCCACCGATTGCGTTATCGGTTGCCGGCAGCTGGCACTGTCAGAGGCCATTCTGGCGGGAGGTTCCTCCGGCGGTGTCGTCACCGCAGTGAAGCAGCTAAGTAGCGAAATCCCAGAGGGTTCCACGGTTGTTGCCCTGCTGCCTGATCGGGGTGAACGTTATTTAGATACGATCTATTCTGACGAGTGGGTGCAGAGTGAGCTCGGTGACATCGCTCATCATTGGACAAAAACAGTAACGGAGTACTGATGTCAGGCAGCGATTTAACGGTGATTGGCGCTCCTGACATTGAAGCTGCTCTTCAGGATCATGAGACGCAGGTTATTGACGCAGTAAAGCAAGCCTATGAGACACATGCGCGGGGCGCCAGCTCCCTGCCGCATTCCAGTTTTCTGCGTTTCCCCGACAGCGATAAAGATCGGATCATTTGTCTTCCAGCGTATCTGGGTGACGAATACCAGCTCGCCGGCGTCAAGTGGATTGCATCGATGCCCGGCAATGTTGCCCGTGGTATGGAAAGGGCCTCCGCGGTCATCATTCTGAATGACCGGATCACCGGCCAACCAAAGGCGGTCATGGAAGGCTCCATAATCAGCAAACAACGTACCGCCGCATCGGCAGCCCTGGCATCGCTGGTGCTTGCTCCGGGTGACCCCGAGACTATCGGCTTCGTAGGGTGCGGCCCGATTAACGCAGCGATTGCACAGTTTCTGGCAGTCACGTGGCCCAACGTCAGACGCTTTATGGCGTTTGACCTGTCCCGCGCCCGCGCCGACGTTTTCGGCGAGGCATTGCTCGCGTACAGACCCGGCGCGACTTTCACCGTGGCAGCCAATATAGAGGACTTGCTTGGCGAATGTCCCATGGTGGCGTTTGCCACTACGGCTATAGAACCTTACGTGGACAATCTCGATGCCTGTCAGGCGGGTGCGACTCTGCTGCATGTATCGCTGCGAGATCTGAGTGCAGGCGCTATTCTTTCAAGTCACAACATAGTTGACGACCTCGACCATGTGAACCGGGCGGCCACGTCGATTCAGCTTGCATCTGACAGAGCAGGAAATACAGATTTCGTTCACGGCTCCTTGGGAGATATTCTGCTGGGGAATGTCCCTTTACCCTTGCGCGATGAACGCAGGATGATTTTCTCTCCTTTCGGTTTGGGCGTGCTTGACCTCGCCGTTGCGGATCTCGTGCAAAAAGAAATAGCCAAAGACGGTGGTGGAACACGTGTCGAATCTTTTCTGCCCTGACCGTTTCGTACGTAAATTCAAAAAAAGGTTGTATTAGTATGTCTGTAGTTTGGAGTTGCAATGAGTGGGATCAACTGGAAGAGGTGATCGTCGGTAATCCTGTCTCTTATACACATCTGACGCTGCC
>CAJXTK010000209.1 GCA_913061115.1 uncultured Haliea sp. | reverse complement strand
TCTACACCTCTCTATTCGTCGGCAGCGTCAGATGTGTATAAGAGACAGACCAAGACAGCATCGAACTGACCGATGAACTTATTGAACGAGAGATCGCTTTTTACCTGCAGGCAGGCTCCCACAGCACCGCAAACTCGATGGTGCACGCTGTGAACGAAATTTTTTCTTGGACAGATAACCCGACAGATTTGCTAAAAGACCCACTCCTCCTGCAAAAGTGCGTACATGAAAGCATGCGACTGCATCCCGCGAGCCCCGTTGCATGGCGAACTCCTACCGAACCGCTAACCGTTGCTTCTCAGGACGTCACGCCGGACGACCTCCTGATCCTTGATCTTCACGCAGCAAACCGCGACCCGGACATATTCGGCGATGACCCTGAGAAGTTCGACCCCTACCGCAGCGTAACCTATGTTAAGACGGAGTTGTACGGACTCACCTTCGGTGCCGGCGTCCACATGTGTACTGGCCGCGATTTGGATGGCGGCGTTGCAAGCCGCCCCAACACTGACAAAAATACGCACCAGTATGGTATCGTCTGCATGCTGATTAAGACGCTTCTAGAACACAAAATGATGCCTCACAAATCAAAAAAACCGCAGCCTGACCTTAGCACTGTTCGAAATAGCTGGGGTACTTATCCAGTTCAATTCGAGCAAGCATGACCAAACAGCAATGAAAATTCGCAACCTCGTTTTAACTGGCAGAATCAACCACGATTTCATTGACACAGCGAAAGCACTAAAAGAAGTTCTAGCAGCAGGCATTAGAATCGAGGTCTTTGCAGATATAGACGAAGGATTTGACGCCTTGGACCCACAACCTCACGACCCCGCCACAGTGTTCTCGCTTCGGTGGCGAATGCTAAATCGCGACAAGCACACTCCATTTCGAGGTGAGTGGGCTTCCTTCTCTGCTAATGGCCATACCCGTTTTTTAAAGCAAGCTGCACTTTGGTGTGCGGGAGAAAAATCATGAAACCAATTGATAATCTTTCAGTTCTGGTAACTGGAGGCGGTTCAGGAATCGGCGAAGGTATTGCGCAGCTTTATATCGAAGGCGGCGCGAAAGTAACTATCTGCGGCCGCAGACAAAAAAAAATCGATGCCGTCGCCACAAGACTGGGTAAAAGGTGTCTGGCGGTGCAAGCAGACATCACAAACGAGAAAGATCGCCGTGAAGCAGTCGAGGCGGCAGTCAAGCACGGCGGTAAACTCGATGTACTTATCAGCAATGCAGGAAACATGGTCAGGGGGGAGATCGACACATTAAAAGAGGACCCGCTTGTTGATATCTTCAAAACGAATGTCATCGCCGGAATGCTATTAACCGGATTGTGTAAACCCCACCTGGCGAAGCAAGGAGGGGCAATCATTTTTATTGGCAGCATTCATACTCGCAGAGCATTTCCCGGTGCATCAGCTTACGCGGCAACTAAAGGCGCTCTGGAAACATTAACGCGGGTTCTTGCTGCAGAACTCGGCGAACACAATATCCGCGTCAACTGTGTTGTCCCGGGCGCCATTCTCACCGAGATTTACGAACGAGCAGGGTTACTTAGCGCCGCTGAATCCGCAGAACGGCTGCACTCAATGGCATCTAGCCACGCTCTCGGCCGAATTGGCACTAATACAGAGGTAGCTGAGGCGGTTGATTATCTGGCAAGGAGCGAATGGACAACGGGAGCTATCCTGGATGTTGATGGTGGTCTGGGGTTGGGCCTTACTCGCGACACCGTCACCTCGACCGACTGAACGCAGTGAAGAAGCGGTGAGATCTACTGACTACTTTTTCGCTGACAATCTTCCCTCAGGACTGAGGGCAAGCTCTTACCTTTAACCAGCATTTCGCACTTCACCGGTTTTAAGCATTGGAAAGTTTGCTGGTTGGTAGGTCAGCACCATCGCACGACGAGGCTTCGCTGAACGGTTCGGCTCAGACCCATGAATCGAATGTGGATCAAAAAATACCAGCGATCCCGCCGGAGCTTCCATTGCCACCTGATCCCTTTCATCAAAACAGGCGGGATCGGTAAAGAACCCACCAAGCTGAGATCCATCTGAAGTACCGGGTAGGCAACCACGAAGATGGCTCTTATCAATCACCCGGAGGCATCCGTTTTCCGCACACGCATCGTCAAACGCAAAATAGACATTGGGCAGCAGGTCTACATGACCGCTATCATGAACCCAATAGGGAGAATCCTGGTGCCATCCAAACCCTGAACCCTTCCCTGGTCTCTTCAGATTAAGCTTGTTGGTCCAGACACTGACTTGATCGACGCCGATAATGCTTTTTACCGGATCTACAATCCGGACATCTCCTACAAGCGCCTCCAGAAGCGCATCAAGGTGATGCGCTGGCTCAATGACCCTGATGATTTCACCCTTATCTCCGGGCTCAAACTGCACAGTCATCTTGCCAATATCAACGAAGCGCTTGCCGTCCAAGTGGTAGGATTTTCCGGTTGCCGATTGATCATGTGCCAACGCTACAGCACGCTCTGCGGAAGCTGTAAGCTCCGACAGCTCGCTCAGCGTAAAAACGCTCTCTCTAATCAGGTACCCGCGCTGTCTATAAGTGAATAATTCTTCTTTCGACAGAGAATGGGTCAGGTTGTGTTGTTCGCGCATACTTTATTGTAGCCTTAAGGACTAACTGTTCGACACCATAAAAACTAGCGCGGAAGGCAATGAGCGGACAAACCTAAGATTGAAGATCGTCCTAGAGGATTTTAGC
Organism: uncultured Haliea sp.; assembly: GCA_913061115.1. Lineage (GTDB taxonomy): Bacteria > Pseudomonadota > Gammaproteobacteria > Pseudomonadales > Halieaceae > Marimicrobium. The sequence goes on along the minus strand of CAJXTK010000209.1, from coordinate 969 downwards.
TTTATCTCACCCGGACTTTAGGTTTTTCATTTCTTAAATTTAGTAGGAATCAAATATGACTGAAACAGACGTATACACGCCACCGGAGGTCTGGTCCTGGGATGCAGAAAGCGGCGGAAAGTTCGCTAATATCAACCGCCCAACCGCAGGCCCCACTCACGACAAGGTGTTGCCTCGAGGTAAGCATCCTCTGCAGCTGCATTCCCTGGCCACACCGAATGGCGTGAAAGTCACTATCCTGCTCGAAGAACTGCTGGGATTGGGTAAAAAAGATGCGGAGTACGATGCCTACCTGATCAACATAGGTGAAGGTGATCAGTTTGGCAGCGGGTTCGTAGACATCAATCCAAACTCAAAGATACCCGCCCTGTTGGACACTAGCACCACACCGGAAACCAGAGTATTTGAGTCGGGTGCGATCCTCATCTACCTAGCAGAAAAATTTGGCGCCTTTATACCAACCGATCCAGCAGCACGTGCAGAATGTTTTTCATGGCTTATGTGGCAAATGGGAAGCGCCCCCTACCTTGGCGGCGGCTTTGGGCACTTTTACGCCTATGCGCCAGAGAAGTGGGAATACCCTATTAATCGATACACCATGGAAGTTAAACGCCAGCTCGATGTTCTTGAGAGGAACCTGAACTCACGCCAGTATCTTTGCGGCGATGAGTACAATATCGCGGATATGGCGAATTACGCTTGGTATGGCGCATTAGTACTGCACAACATCTACGACGCGAAGAAATTCCTCGACGTTGCGTCCTACAAAAACGTTGCTCGTTGGGCAACAGAAATCGAAGCGCGCCCGGGGGTTGAAAGAGGAAGACGTGTCAACAGAACCTGGGGGCCAGAGGAAACTCGAGTGATCGAACGACACGACGCAAGTGACTTCGATATCACCGGGCCCGAAACCAGGGAATCGACGGACTGTCTCTTATACACATCTGACGCTGCCGACGAATAGAGAGG
>CAJXTK010000208.1 GCA_913061115.1 uncultured Haliea sp. | reverse complement strand
CCATAGCATCGCTGGTCGAACTCGCAGCGTCTGAGACCATCGTATGTGCCTTATCTGAGGCGTCACTCGCCATATCGCCAGCGCTATCGGCGGCGGAACTCAATGCGTCACCGGTATTTTTAGCTGATTCACTAACCGTATCACTGATACTTGAGGCACTGTCCTGCATAGTCTGCTTGGACTCGTCGCTGCAACCGGTGACAACAAAGGTGACGAAGACAACTGACAAAAAGCCGAGCAATTTTGTATTTAACATAACGTTCTCCAAAGGACTTATTAATTTCAACAGGGGCTGATACTGAACACTCTTAAGATCTTAGATCTCGCGTGTTGGATAATATACCACCGCCTCTACAATGCGTCACCCTACGTTGTGATAGACGTTCTGTACATCCTCCAGATATTCGAGCATATCGACTAAATTGTCGAATGCAACTTGCTCTTCTTCGCCCAGTGATACGCTGGTTTGCGGGACAAACTGGATCTCATCTACCTCAAAATCGACCTCCTCAAAGGCGTCGAGTAGCGCCTGTTTAGCCTTGTGGTATTCCGTTTGTGGCGCAAATACCGTCACCTTGCCGTTTTCGCTCTCAATATCAGAGACATCCACGTCCGCCATCATCAGGACCTCCAGTGCTGCCTCCTCTTCGCTCCCTTTAAACACCAGAATCGCACTGTGGTCAAACAGATGGCTGACGCTACCGGGTGAACCCAACTTGCATTTTGACTTGGTAAAACACTGGCGTACATCGCCAAACGTGCGGTTAGGATTGTCAGTCAGGCAATCGACAATCACCATGGTGCCGCCCGGACCAAAACCTTCATAGCGTGCGGTGGCAAAATCCTCACCGCCCACGCCACGCGCCTTATCCAGAGCCTTTTCAATGACATGGGCGGGAACCTGGTTCCGTTTAGCCCGCTCGATCAGGCCGCGCAGTGACAGATTACCTTCCGGGTCAACGCCCCCCGACTTGGCAGAAACATAGAGCTCACGAGCATGCCGGCTGTAAATTCGGGCCTTCATGTCAGAGGTTTTAGCCATCGAGTCTTTGCGATTCTGATAGGCCCTGCCCATAGCAATACTCCGTTGTTTTAATGATCAGACTGTAAGGTCAGGCGAGCAATATAATCGCTGCGGCCGGCAGTATCCAGAACAAACCCTGGAACTTTCTCATTTCCTCAATTGGCCAGTGCGGTCAAGCCAACCGGAAGTCTTGCCATAAAACATCGAGAAGTAATGCCGTAAGGGTAACAATGGCACCTCGTGCTGCTGATTGGGAGGCCCTACAAGGTGGAAAACTCATCACGCGGCTATCTACTGACAAGGTGGCTATCTCGGCAATCTGGCATATGAAATGGTAAAGGCTGGTGGTGGACCTCATTCACTACTCACGACGAGTCTCGGCAGAGCGCCTGCCAAGGGCACTGCCCAAACCATGCGCATAGCGGGACTAATAGGCGCTGGCGCGCTACAATTGCGAGTGATCGCTAAGTCCACGACCCACCAATGGAGCAGTAAGAGTGCTGTTGAGCATCCCACAAGCCTGTCAGCTCTTCGTAATATGCGTATTCGTCACCGCAGCTTCTAGCGACGTCTTGCCTCCTATTTCACCCAAGCTCGAGTTCATTACCGTTTATACAACTTATCCACAGTTAGAGTATGGCGCGAATAAACAAGCTCAAGCGGCAAAGGATTACTCTTTATGGTAGGTCTAAGTCGCTCTATGGGGTTGGCCGCACTGTGCGTCCCCGCGCTAGCATTTGCACAGGTCAATATGCCAAAAGGTGTGACTCCAGTCAGCCACAACCTCTACGACCTACATATAATGGTCACCTGGATTGTCATGGGAATCATGGCAGTTGTCTATGGCCTCATTATTTGTAGCGTCATTCGTCACCGAAAATCAAAGGGGGCGATTGCCTCCGCCTTTCGTCAAAATATGTTCCTAGAAATATTCTGGACCGTAATTCCTCTGATCATTATCACGGTGATCGCAGCTCCATCTATTCGCGTCCTCATTGAGATGCACAACTATGGCGCTGCGATGCTACGGTAAAAATTACAGGCCACCAATAGAAACGGCCGTACGGATACCTAGAATATGACGCTGGTTTTTTAGCCATTTTTCGAGACCCATATCACAAGTTCAGGGTATAGATAAAAAAGACAAATGGCACCTACATACAGTGGATGAGCCACCGGTTCTGCCTTCGCAGACCCAAGCGCAACGATGATAAATACAGATAGGGCCCACACCATGAGACGTATAAATTCGCTCATCTTCCACTAGGTAATAACCACTAATCACACACAAATCAGCCCCAACTACGTTAACTTTTGCTAGTTTCATCGGCCTCTCCCGCCATTTATCCGGCGCATCAACTCGTATACTCTGGATTCGGTGAATAAAACGTTTCGCTCTAGCAAAATATACGAGGAACACTATGCAGACTGATTTTTGTAAGCAGCTGGGTATCGAAGCACCCATTTTTGCCTTTACCCACTGTCGCGATGTCGTCGTGGCGGTGAGCAAGGCTGGCGGCATAGGTGTACTGGGAGCTGTAGGCTTCTCACCCGCCAAGCTAAAAGAAGAGCTGGATTGGATTGATGAACATATCGGCGATCACATTTATGGTGTCGATACAGCCATCCCACAGAAGTACGAGGGTATGGACCTGACCAGCCCGGAAGAACTGGTTGAGATGCTACAGGCTGCAATTCCCCAGCAGCATCGTGAGTTTTCCGAGAAGTTACTAGCCGATGCTGGCGTTCCGGAATGGCCCGAGCAAGATGATGAGGTCAGTCTCAGTTTCTCTGCCGTTCAGGCTCAGGCATTGGTGGATGAGGCCCTGACTCGACCCAAATGCCGCATGATCGTTAATGCGCTGGGTACACCGCCCGCTGAAATTATCAAGCAGGTTCAGGATTCCGGGCGCCTGATCGGTGCTCTCGCTGGGCGTCTCAAGCACGGTATCGCCCACAAAAACGCAGGGTTAGACTTTGTGATTTGTCAGGGCTCTGAGGGTGGTGGCCATGCAGGAGAAGTCACTTCCGTGATTTTGTGGCCACAAATGGTGGATGCCATTGCACCTCTGCCTGTGTTGGCCGCAGGCGGTATCGCCGACGGACGCCAAATGCTGGCTGCCATGAGTATGGGTGTCGCCGGCGTCTGGATGGGGTCTATGTGGTTGAATTCGGTAGAAGCCTCCGCCGAGCCAGCCCAACGTGAATCCTATATGAATGCTACTTCTGAAGATACCGTGCGCTCTCGCTCTTTTACCGGCAAGACCGCGCGCATGCTCAAAAACGAGTGGACAGAAGCCTGGGATAGAGAGGACACACCCGATGCCCTCCCCATGCCTCTGCAGGGCTATCTCACTTTCGATGCGGTGCGCCGTACTCACCGTTACGCTGGCAGCGGCGACTGTCAGAAGATAGCCTTCAATCCAGTTGGCCAGGTCGTGGGGCAGATCAATTCGATTGAGTCCTGTCGCGACATCGTGTTCCGTCTGCTGACCGAGTACAGCGATGCTCTGGATCACATTAACGCCATCACTCCGCAGGAATAGCGCGCACCGGATGACCGCTGGAATAGGTTAGCTGCCTTTTCCGCGTTCATCTATTTTCTCTAGTACATCGCAAGGCAAGCAAAACGAGCGATAGTCTTTATCACTAATTTCAGTGACTGTCTCTTATACACATCTGACGCTGCCGACGAATAGAGAGGTGTAGAT
>CAJXTK010000207.1 GCA_913061115.1 uncultured Haliea sp. | reverse complement strand
GAGATCTCCACCTCTCTATTCGTCGGCAGCGTCAGATGTGTATAAGAGACAGCCTTATTTCCTTATTTCCTTATTTCCTTATTCGTAAACATGGCGATATAGCCGTTATCTTACATGCCATAGATTTCAAAACACACTGAAGATAATACTGCCTCTTTCTGCACAATGATTCTGGCATTACTGCGTATCTATATTTTCATCTGGCGGAGAGTCGCTTGGAACTAAGATGCCACGCTCCAGCACGACAGGCTTAGGAATGAAGGGAGCAGCCCAGTTGCGAACCGCATCAGTTTGATCCACCGCCGGAATTCCTTTAGCGATCCCTATAGCGCTTATATAGTTGGTATGGCTGAAGCCAGAGTGGAAATCGTCCATGTTACGGTCGCCTATTTCTCCAAGAACACGCTTAGTCACAAGTCGCCCTCCAGCATCTCTATAGCTCACCTCTAGCCAAGATTTTTTCCCATTTGCGAGCCACATCACCAAAGCAGTCTCTTCTTCGTAGGCTACGCCTGAGTCTATAGATTTGCCCAGTGTAGTCCCCGCTGTCCAGCTCCGGATCATTACAGTGCCCCTTGGGGAGCGACTGATGGTCACCATGCCCGGATTCCCATCGATGTATGCCTGATTGTGACCCTCGAACGGCCCGACGCCACGCACCAAAACAGCGCCCCACCAAGGCTGCGGCCAATCGAAGAATGTATCGGGTGCTCCCCACGGATCCTGTATTGGAGAAAGGCTTGATTGAAGCGAGTAGTAATATCCAGACCTACCGGCCTTGTGCGACTCGATTGTGTCAGACAACCACGATGGTCGCCCACCGAACATAGGATTGGAGGACTGGAAAAGAGTGCCGGGAATGAGCGGATAGCCAAATAGTTTCCCGCGGCCAAAGTGGTCACGCGACATGACCAAGCCACCACTGGGATCGGACACCGAATCGACGCGCACAGCCTCCGGAAGGTTGAAGTTCTTTCCATCATCTAAATACGTAGTCGCGTCACCTGCGTCCCAGGAGTGATCCCAAGTAACAACATTTTTCCACTTCGGATCATCTATATTCCCTGATGAGTTGTCGCCATTACTGCAGCTTGTCGTCAAACATATCACTATTGCGACAGCTGGAACGTAAAGTGCATTTGATTTGATTGTTTTCATAATTAGCTCTACCGATGGACTCAAATAATCCTGTGACCGCCATTATAGATGTGTCGTTACACAGTGTGACATTTTTGGCCCTAGTTCTAACGGACGCGCTTCTAACATTCACTGATACAGGCCGCACGCCAGACTGCAGATTATGTCATTTCTTTGAATCTGCGTCCAAAACGTCACATTGATCTGGCATCTGATCTCCACGGGAGATATCACCGCCACATCGGGACGCTCATTGGCATATAGGACAGCGCTTCACGACCCAGGGATTAGCATGATCGTAGGCCGCTCCCTCTAGGCGCATCCAGATTACTAGATTTGTACGACTACCAGACTCTAAATCGGTGACAAAGTGGCGTTGATTACCAACATGTAGGACCGCGTCGCCGGCCCGAAATGTCAATCGGGTCATAGGATCATCAGGCAACGTATCAACATGATGTCGGCAACGGGTACCCGTAAAAATAAGATCGGCGCCCTGCGCCTGATTTTCCAAGCAGATATTCAGCGTTATATGGCTAGCATCGACATGCAGTGACAGGTCTTGATTAGCATCTTTGCTATAGCTCGTAATAAAGCTGTGATGGCTAGAAAAATAGTGTCCCGGCATACCCGGAAATTTTTCCTGTATGGTTTCCCTTAGCGTGGTGTTCGCCAACTCATCAATCCAGGCCCTCAGATCCGGATCATGCAAGATCGCGCCGTATTCATGCATGTTATTGGGGTTATCCAGCGTGTTTCCGCTATTTCCCGGCTGATTTTTTATCGCATAAAGCAAACTGCCGCACTGCTCCTCACTCAAGAACGGCGACATAAACACATCATTAGTCAGGGTCGCCCAACACCTATCACTGCCATTTGATAAATTGATCATTAATATTGCTAGCGAAACTCTGCCGTAGTTTCCGCCACCAGATACATAAATGCGGCATAAGCGGCTACATTCTGGTCAAGGGCGCGAGGCGCGATCTTATCGAAGGTGTCATCGGCTGTATGGTGAAAATCAAAGTAATCCTGACCGTCCTGCAAAAGGCTGACAATAGGCACGCCCATCTCGCGCAGGTATTTCAGGTCTGGGCCACCCCTAGCAGTATTGTTACCACGTGCTATTCCCAGCGGCTCCAGTACCTTTGCGATAGCGGCCATCTGCAGCAGCTTTTCTTCCTCGACACGGCTATCAAAACGCCAGATGTCGCCTGACCCAAAGTCTGACTCGGTGGCGACAATGTGATCGGGCAGCTCTGCAGCATGCTCGCGGGCATAAGCCTTTGCACCCACAGTCCCCACCTCCTCAGCGCCAAAAAGAACCACGCGAATGGTGCGCCGGGGACCCTGTGGCAACTGCTGCATGATGAGTTTAGCCGCGCCCAATACAATCCCAATGCCTGCGCCGTCATCAACGGCACCGGTGCCCAGGTCCCATGAATCGAGATGCGCTCCCACCAGCACGATTTCTTGCGGCGCCTCGCGCCCGACAATTTCACCAATCACATTGCCGGAAGAGGCAGGCGGGAGTCGCTGTGGCGTAATGACCAGCTTTACAGTCACCGGTTTACCATACCCCAACGCTCGTTTGAGTTGATCGGCATCCGGCGCCGCGAGCGCCGCCATTGGCACGCCAACTTCAGCATCAGCGCCTGCCTGACGCATCTGGCCAGTATGCGCAAAACGATGGCTACTGGTGCCCACTGAACGAATCAGCGCCGCGACAGCACCCAGTTGCTCAGACACATAGGCGGTCGCCAACCGCTTTTGCACTGCAAGGCCATAGCCCGCTCCGTCTCGACTTCGCACCATGACTTCATCAATAAATACAATTTTGCCTTCCACTTGTATGCGTGACGCATGCTGCAGCGCTGATAGTGAGTCGAACACAACGACCTCAGCCTCTGCGCCCTGCTTCCCAGTACTGGAACTACCGCCCAGCGCGGTAATGGTCAAGGACTGCGGAAACGGTGACACAATCTCGCCTAGCTCAACCCCACGCAACCACACAGGAACTTGGAATGGCTCCACCCGGACATTCTGGAGCCCTAATACCTGAAGTTTTTCCACTGCCCACTGCCGGGCACGAGCTTCGGCTTCTGTTCCAGCCAGCCTAGGACCGACTTCTGTGGTCAGAGATCGAACCAGTTCATACCCTTGATTATCCTGCCTCGCCGACGCCAGCAGCTGATTTGCCGTCGCGGTCATCGCTGGGGTAACGGCGGAGACAGGTGATTGCGCCTCCGCATACATTGAACCCAGCCCTACCGCAAAAAGCGCTAGTAACAGTTTCATCAACTCACCTCATGACAATATGACACCCAAGCACAGATATCCTAGGCCTAAGTATTCGGTATCAATACGGCCAATAAATTGACCACGATTTCGATGGACCGCTGTTTGCTCAGCTCCTGCACATCCCGCAGCCGCAACCACATCTCGCCAGACGCTATCGCATCGACAGTGTCCCGCTCAGCTTTCGGCAAGTCTTTCACCTCAGGAAGCCAATCCTCAAGGTCTTTACGCAGACCGCGCTGGTAACGCTGGTAATTCTTATGCATCAGCTCCCAGCGCCAGAAATTCGCTTTGGCTGCGCGAATAGCATTCGCATGAATTTCATACCCTTGCGCATGACGTTCAACGGCGTGCAGAATGCGATCGTCAAGCGTGCCAGTGCGGTCTCCTCCCATGAAAAGCGCCTCCATGCTGTCCCGGCTTTGGCCGTCCACCGCCAGAAACAAGCTTTCCATGTCGAGGAAGTGGCGCTGTCTCTTATACACATCTGACGCTGCCGACGA
>CAJXTK010000206.1 GCA_913061115.1 uncultured Haliea sp. | reverse complement strand
AGCGTCAGATGTGTATAAGAGACAGGAGCAAAGGTCGACGTGATCGGGTTTGAAGGTATTTATTTTTTTTCGCCCATGATATTTACGAGTTACTCGTACAATTATGAGCGCTTTAAAAGGGCGGCCGACGCGGGCTACATGGTCACTGTTTCTGAATTAAACATAGGATTGAATACCTTTCCCGCTGCAGGTAAATTTCAGAGCCAAACGAGGTTGTTGCACTCTATACAACGAAAAGCCTTTAACAATATAGTCCGCGCCTATCTTGATGCGGTGCCGGCAAGGCAGCGATGGGGCATGGTGACCTGGGGGGTTGCTGATTATAGTGGATTTTTACGATTTGGTGATATCTTTAAGGTAATTAGGTCGTCGGGCGGCGGCTCGGAGTGGCCTTTGTTGTGGAATGACGATTTCAATAGAAAGCCTGCTTACTACGGTTACATTAGTGCATTGACGGGCGTTGACGAGCCTTTTAAGTATGTCTCTGTTTATGATGAAGGTGAGCTGTCTGACGATCTGCCTTTATCGCAAGACTTTAGAGCAGATCTTCTGGAACAATTGAACGTGGAAAAAAACGCCTTGATTGTCGTGCCTTCGTCAGGGGCTGCTGAACATAGGTATTATCAGGAGGTCAAACAAGAGATAGAAGATAGTCCCACTCCATAACAACCACTAGGTATCAGTGGGATGTGCGGGTTCTAGGTGCCAGTTGTCCAACAAAAACTTTTTGGCATACCAAGTGTTCCAGTGTTCAGTTATATAAGTAATTTTATTATCGTTGTTGAACTTGATCACGAAGCAATAGACATTACAGTAATCGCGTCCACTGAGCGTTTTACTGCGCTGAGTATGCTGCCTCACGACATAATCGCTGTCTGCTAGCAAAACCACGTCCTCAAATGACGTTTGCGCTAGGTCATAAGCATCTACACCACGGTCCAAATTGGCCGAATCTTGAGATCCTGCCATCAGTTTGGCAATCGCAGTAATACCCTTGTGTTCTGTGTTCCCGGGCGGATCTCCGATATGGGGTAGCCCGTTCCACCATATTGCCTTTTCATCAAAAATAGCTAAACGATCAAATTCCGCAGGCCCCTCGAACAACTGAGTGACGGTATTCAATCTGCATTTTTCTCGGTCGGTATAAACGGGCATGGTTTTGTCCTATTGTTGTTATTCCGCGCGTTTATGCGCTTTTTATCGTTATTTATGCCGGCGCTATTCTTTAAAGGTATTCCAGTTAAGAACGTCTTCGACCGGACTGCGCCAGGCTTTTTTGAATTCAGTGCCAAGGGTGTAAGCGATAGGAAATAATCCGACCTGCGTATAGTTTGCAGGAATGCCCAGTAGCGCGGCAATTTCCTGCTCACGAAATAGATGCGCAGTTGTCCATGCACTGCCCATGCCTTTAGTTCGCAGCGCCAAGAAGAAGCTCCATACCGACTGCAAAATAGATCCCCATAGGCTGGCCTGATAAAACACGGAGGCACCTTCTAGTCGCCCTGCTAATAGCGGAAAGGCTATTGCAGGTACTTCGGCTAAATGCTTGCGCAGATAATCTACCGACTCCGAAATATTTTCTGCGCCAGGAATATGGCTGCCCATATAGTTATCACCGGTTGCGTCGCCCAGGATAGTAACGTAATCATCCATTGCCTGATCGTATATTTTTGCAATTTTGCGAATCTTGTCGCGGTCATCTACGATTATCCATTTCCATGTATTCATGTTCGAGCCGTTGGGTGCCTGTAGGGCTATTTCAAGGCACTGTTCTATAAGCTCTCGTTCAACAGGCTTACTGAAATCTAGGCGCTTGCGCACCGCACGCGTGGTGGTCAAAATATATTCAGCGGACTGTAATTTATCCATTGTTCCTCTCTAACCTCGCACTGAGCTACCACCATTGACAACAAACTCTTGGCCCGTTATCCAGCTGCCACTATCCGATGCGAGGAGCAGGCACATTGAAGCTGCATCGTCAGGCGTTCCTAGTCGACCTAGTGGAATGCTCGAGAGCACGGCATCGGTAAATTCTGCTGGAACATTGTTCATCAACCCCAGAGAAACCGTATTGCAGGTCACATTACTTGCCGCAACCTCAAGCGCCACATGTCTAACCAGATTTGCTATCGCCGCCTTCGCGGCCCCATACGGGCTAACACCGATACTCAGGCCCTGTCGTCCAGCCTCAGACCCAATGCAGATGACGCGACCAAAACCGCGATCGCACATGCCTGGCAATACTGCTTGCGTACAGTGAATGACGCCGTACAGATTGGAGTTAATAACTTGTCTAATTGTGTCTAACGACAAGTCGATAAATCGTGTTTGTTCCATGGGTATAGAGCCGGCATTGCCAACATTATTGACCAGAATGTCGACTTTGGTGCCATTCAACGCATGCTTTACCTGATCTGCGTCTGCGACGTCAAAGGCTAAGGCGGTCGCACTTTTACCTTCAGCGCAGAGTGCATTGGCAACCGATTGAGCCCGCTCGCTCACAATGTCGTTGATCAATATATGGGCTCCTGATCTCGCAAACTGCTGGGCGATACCGAGGCCAACGCTTTGTCCCGCCCCGGTTATCAAGGCAGTCTTGTTGCTTAAATCGTACATATCATGGCTCCATTTTTTATAGACCGTCTTCCTGCGGACGCTGCAGCATTAAATTTCCTAGTTGTTATTAACCACTAAAGCACGTGCGTATACCGTTGTAAAAAGAGAATGTGAACGATGCCAAGAGGAGGAGATTGATAGATGCATCACCTTCAGCGTGTTAACGAGGCCAGAAGATTCTGGGCGTAACCATTCTGCCTGTGCAATCTGATGTATGACATGCGAGTTATTTTTATTCTATAAATGAAGGCAAGCTTGATGAGGGGCCAAGTCTGCAAACTATTCTCACCTGCTAGCTTCAAGCTATCACTCCGGTTGGTCGCCAAAAACGTCTGACTGGGCCGCATAGGCTTTAATGAGTACGGCGTCTTTCTCAAGAAGAAAGCCCAGTGCGACAGCCTCGTCAGTAGCCACATTTACTTTGCTAACATAGGTGCTGTTATCTCCATAAAGTGCCGCCAATGTTTGTGCGTCAAAGAGCTTTGTGGTGCCAAAGAGCCTGTTACAAAAACCGAAACTCTCTGATGAGTTTCCTTCTCCAGACAAAGTGGCCATAGGAGCATTGACATATGAAGTGCGTATCCCGCCCAAAGCGATCCCATACGCATCGCGAGCCAACCGGACAGGGGATCCTTCAAGCGTTAGGCGCTCTGCCTTCGCTGGTAGCTCTCCGCTTACTGCCCACCGATTCAGCGCTGCGAAAGCCGCGTTAGTGAGCCAGTGCTGTGGCCCCATATTAATGGGCTTGTCACAAAAAAGTTTGCTTTCAAACACTGCTGCCACTTGAGGGTCTGTGCCTGTATCACTATTAGTTGTTATCGTAATATAGTAGTCAGCATGTGCTGTGCCAGCCGTCTCCCACAGCCGGAAATAGTCTGAATCAGGCTGTCGGCTGAGATACGACTCCAAGGCAACAACATCGGACTCGGTCTGAAACATCATGACAGGTACTTCGAAGTCAGGGCGAACCCGCACAATGTCCGGTGCAATGATTTCAGCTTGTGGGGTTTGTGACAGTGGCGCACTGCTGTAATAGCGAGAATGTATAAGATAGCCCTCAAACATTCTATCAATAGGCGCTAAAGTATTCACATAGGTTAGAATGCGTGTAGCCGACTGAGACTCACCGGCAGCCAAGAATGTTTCGGCGTCTAGCGACCCTAGTGGACCGGTATCATCTTTGCTTCTCAGTAGCTGTGCGACCTGCGAGAACATTGAGTATGAGAAGCTATCTCCGGGATGATCCAGCGGCGCATAACGTGTCTCGTTTGCACTCTTTAGGGCAGATACACCTCTCGACCTGTCTCTTATACACATCTCCGAGCCCACGAGACTAGGCATGATCTCGT
>CAJXTK010000205.1 GCA_913061115.1 uncultured Haliea sp. | reverse complement strand
TCGTCGGCAGCGTCAGATGTGTATAAGAGACAGAGGCCAGGCCGCATGCAATCATCATTGCCGACGCATCATTTTCCAGCGCCACTGCGTTAACCCGGGGGGAAATCGACATCTGTGCAAACGGATTCGCTACTGACGTTGGCGTGCCCAGTTTATCCTGCACTAACTCGTTCAGTCCCTCCATAGAAGCAACGCCGCCAGCGAGAATAATATGATCCACATCGTTGTACTGACTGGAAGAGAAAAAGAATTGTAACGAGCGGGCAACCTGCTGAACCACCGCTTCCTTGAACGGCTCCAACACTTCCGGCTCATAGTCGTCGGGCAAGCCCCCCCGCTTCTTAGCCAAGCCTGCTTCTTCCACCGGTAGTCCGTAGCGCCGCATTATTTCATCTGTAAGCTGCTTACCGCCAAATAGCTGCTCACGTGTGTAAATAGTCAGTCCATCGCTAAGTACGCTTAAGGTAGTCATCGTTGCGCCGATATCGACGATAGCAACCGTACTGCCCTCATCCAAGTCCAACTGACCCAGCAACACAGAAAAGGCCCTTTCCATAGCATAGGCCTCAACGTCCACGATCTTGGGGATCAAATCTGCACCTTCAATAGCCTCAACTCTAGACTCGATAGTCTCCCTGCGGCACGCTGCCAATAATACTTCTACCTGATTATCGCGCTCCGACGAAGGGCCCTGTATCTCAAAATCGATCGAGACCTCTTCCAGAGGATATGGAATGTACTGATCTGCCTCCAGAGTGAGCTGCATCTCCATATCGTCTTCGCTCAACCCCTCTGGCATATCGATCAATTTAGTGATGACGGAAGAACCCGCTACAGCTACTGCTGCGTTCTTGACCTTGGTTCGAGATTGCTCAACGACCGTTCGAATAGCGTGAGAAACGCCCGCTACGTCATAGACGCCCTTTTCTGCGACTGCGTCCTGCGGCAGCGGCGCCACGCAGTAACTCTCCACACAATAACGGTCTCCTGAATAGCTCAACTCCAGTAATTTTACTGTCGTTGAGCTAATGTCCAGTCCAAGAACAATCGACGATTTTCTTTTTCCGAATAATTCGAACAATTTTTTTCCTATCAGTATCACTAACTTAGGTTATTTATATGTAATACTACATTAATGTGAGATATACCACAGACCCAAATATATCACAGGAGAAAAAAAGCTTATAATTACCAATCAGATAACATTATTGCCGCTACAGATGTCTATAAGCGACTGTTTTTAAAGGGCTAAATGATCTTTCTACGACTAGTTGTCCGGCTGTGCTTGTTCGGTATTTTGGGTGCCATCTGGTTGCTTGCCGGCACCTATCTTTATCTCAGCCCAAACCTTCCAAATGTTGAAACCCTGCGCGATGTAAAGCTGCAAACACCTATGCTGGTGTATACCCGTGATGGAGAACTAATCGGCCAATTTGGTGAGCAAAAGCGCAGTCCACTGCCTTTTGATGCCATCCCCGAGCAATTCATTAAGTCCCTACTTGCGGCAGAAGACGACAATTACTTTGTCCACAACGGCATCGATGTGCCGGGGCTCATGCGCGCCGTTTCGGAGCTGATCCTCACCGGTGAAAAGGGCTCTGGGGGCAGTACATTAACCATGCAGGTGGCGCGTAACTACTTCCTCAACCTCGATCGCACCTTTATGCGCAAGTTCAACGAAATACTGCTCGCTATCGAGATTGAGCGCGCACTCAGCAAACAAGAAATCTTTGAGCTGTACTTCAATCGTGTCTTCCTGGGCCATCGAGCCTACGGTTTCGAGGCCGCTTCGCAGGTTTACTATGGGAGGAGCATCGGAGAGTTAAGCCTGGCCCAGCATGCCATGCTCGCGGGAGTTCCCAAAGCACCCTCCCGCGACAACCCCGTCAGTGGGCCCGATGGTGGAAAACAGCGCCGCGACTGGATTTTGGGCCGCATGCTTACGCTGGGCTACATCAGTGACGCGCAATACCAAAGCGCACGACGTGAACCTGACTCCGCTCGAATTCACGGCGCTAAACTGGGCTTTGCCGCACACTATGCCGCAGAAATGGCACGGCAGCAGATGTTGCAACTCTACGGAATGGAGGCCTATACCAACGGCTACCATGTTTATACGACGATCAGCAGCGACCTGCAGCGCGTTGCCAACCAGTCTGTCATAGAGGGTCTCATTAGCTACGATAAGCGCCACGGGTACCGCGGCCCTGAGCAACAATTCCCGCCCACATCACCTGGGGAGGACATCATAAGCCAATGGGGAAAGGCACTGACGAAAGCCGCTATTGTCGCCGGCCTGCAACCCGCCATTGTCACCTCGGTGGATGATAAAGCGGCTACTTTATTACTGGCTGATGGCAGCACCACTGATCTACTTTGGGAGAATGGTATTCGCCAAGCGCGACCCTATCTGACCGAAAATGCCACAGGAGCATCCCAGCAACCCGTGACCGATGTGCTCACTGTTGGCGATCTGATCAGAGTCACTCAAGGTGAAGATGATCAGTGGCAACTGGCTCAAATCCCCGCAGTACAGGCGGCCCTAGTTTCCCTGAACCCAGACAATGGCGCTATTGTCAGTATGGTCGGCGGCATAGGCTTCGAGCTGAGCAAGTTCAACCGCGCCAGTCAGGCAGAGCGCCAACCTGGCTCAAATTTTAAACCGTTTCTATACAGTGCGGCCCTAGATGCCGGGTACACGGCGGCCACAATTATTAACGACGCACCCATCGTCACAGAGGGCGGCGGATCGGGAGACCTTTGGCGCCCGGAAAACGACGAAGGCAAGTTTTATGGTCCGACGCGATTGCGCTGGGCCCTGACTAAATCGCGCAATTTGGTGTCCATTCGCCTGCTGCAGCGCCTTGGTGTCACACGATTGATCGACTATGCTCAAGGTCTGGGCTTCGACACCTCAAACTATGCACCCGAACTGTCCTTAGCGCTGGGAACCCAAAGCATTACTCCTTTGCAGCTAGCCACGGGTTACGCCTTACTGGCCAATGGCGGCTATCGTGTGGAACCGCACCTCATTCAACGCGTCGAGAACCTCGAAGGTGAAGTCGCATTTGAAGCTCGGCCACTCACGGTCTGCCCAGATTGTGATCTGCTCGATATGCCGCAGGACCCGGATGGCGAAATGACCATGGAGGCAATCATGGCAGCAGAAAACCCAGAGGCACCGCAATTTCCACGCGCGCCACGCGTCCAAGACGCGCGAGTGAACTATATCATCGATAGTATCCTCAAAGACGTTATCAAACGCGGTACGGGTCGGCGCGCACTAGTACTAGAACGCAGTGATATCGCGGGCAAAACCGGCACAACAAATGGCCCAATGGACGTCTGGTTCTCCGGATATAATCAGGCGGTAGTCACTACGGTCTGGGTGGGCTTTGACAATTACACCCCTCTGGGTCGCAAGGAATTTGGTGGCACTGCCGCTCTGCCCATTTGGGTTCAATATATGCGGACAGCGCTCAAAGACAGCCCGCAAGTGGAGCGTCCTGTCCCTCCAGGCATCGTCACCGTTAAAATAGATCCCGACAACGGACTACTGGCAGCTCCCGGCCAGCGCAACGCTATATTCGAATATTTCCTGCAAGGAAGCGTGCCACAGCAAACCGGGCGCGGACAGAGCAATTCATCTGGCGACAGCGACATCTCCGACCAGATCAACGATATTTTTTAATCTCTAGAGTGTCGGCAAATAATTTTTGGGGTAGGGCAGGCGGGCAACGCCGCTATCAACCGCGGCTCTAGCGACCGCAGGCGCAATACGCGTCAGCAAACGTCCATCCAGCGGCTTGGGAATGATATAGTCTGGCCCGAATTCGAGCGCATCTACCTCACACGCAGCCAGCACCTCGTCAGGAACAGGCTCGCGCGCCAAAGCGCTGAGCGCAAGTACTGCGGCGACTTTCATCTCTTCATTGATGACGGTCGCTCGCACATCGAGGGCCCCGCGAAAAATGAAAGGGAAACCCAACACATTGTTGACCCTGTCTCTTATACACATCTGACGCTGCCGACGAATAGAGAGGTGTAGAT
>CAJXTK010000204.1 GCA_913061115.1 uncultured Haliea sp. | reverse complement strand
TAGTCTCGTGGGCTCGGAGATGTGTATAAGAGACAGCTAAATTAGAGCGTATGCAAAACAATTTGGGACTGACAGATGAGCAAGTTCGGCAGATGCGTGACATTCGCCAAGCGGGCGGCAGTCGCGAAGATATGAACGCAGTACTTAATCCAGAGCAGCAGGCAAAGGTAGCCAAACTTCGTAAGACGCACAAGGGCAAAGGTGGAGATCGGAAACGTCGTTTACAGCAGCTGGACCTGAGTGACGAGCAGAAGACGCAAATCCAGGATATTCGGAAGGAGGGCGGTTCGCGAGAGGAGGTCCGTGCTGTTCTGACGCCGGAGCAGCAGGCTAAATTGGATGCGGCGCACAAAAAAAATAAAGAGGCAGGCGTGCACGCTGAACAATAGGCAAATGCCACGGCCGACCCGACGATCAGGTTGGCCGTTTTTTTATCGGTTTGGTGTGTTCTCTGCCAGCACGCGGTTTATTTGTTCAGCAAGATCGAAATCTTTCATTGTAATCCCCCCTGCGTCATGAGTGGTTAAGTCTATTTCGACCCGATTGTATACATTTGACCATTCAGGGTGGTGGCCGGCTCCTTCCGCTAGCACCGCCACTTTGCTCATGAAATCAAATGCCGCAATAAAATCCGCGAACACTAACTGCAGATGCAGTTTTCCGTCGCTTAGCCGCCAGTCCCCCAGTGTAGTCAATTGCTCCGTTACCGCTGTTGGTGACAATTTTTCACTAGACATAATAAGTGTCCCTTGATGTTAGGTAGGGTAGTAGATTAGCATTCTTATACAGGTGTTATCCAATGGTAGGGAAAATGAAGGGCCGGGTATACTGTCGTTGGAGGCTATTCTCAAGCAAGGTGAATGGATAGCCGTGTGATAGAACGAGAGTGGTACAGTGCCAGAGCGGAAACGTTGTTGACGGCCAAAGGCGCCTTTGCGCCCACTGATGAATTTGACCTAAACAATACCCGTACGCCGGAGCCAGATCGCTAGTCTCAGTATAGAGTGTTGATGGGTTCATGTGCGTGAAGCGGCGACTGCAATCGTGCAGCCGACACGCTCAATATTGAGCGCTATGAGGAAGTGATAATGAAACGATTAAGTCAGCTCAGTCGCTCCATCAGTGGTAGTGTCGCAATCGTTACCGGTGCGGCCAGTGGCATGGGGCGCGCGACAGCCCACTTGTTTGCTGATGAAGGCGCACGACTGGCAATTATGGATATTAACGGGGATGGTCTGGAAACGGTGGCGGAAGAAATTCGCTCAGTCGGCGCAGAGGTGCTTGCGCTCACAGTAGATTTGTCGTCCCGGGACGCGGTAGAGCAGGCCGTGTTGAAGGTAGCTGCGCATTTTGGTGCGATTGATATTCTGGTTAATAATGCGGGACTGGTTATTCCAACGACCGTGGATGCCGACAATTTTGCCGAGGCCTGGGATATGTCCTTGGCGGTGATGGCTGGCGCACAGGCCTGGGCTATTCGCGCGGCGTTGCCAAGCCTGCGCCAATCCCTCCATCCCCGTATTGTGAATATTGCGTCTACTGAGGCGTTGGGTGCGACCCGTTACGGCAGTGCTTATACCGTAGCCAAACACGCCAGCGTGGGTTTGACCCGTGCCATGGCGGTTGATCTTGGCAAGGAAGGCATTACGGTTAACTGCGTTTGCCCCGGACCGATTCGTACTGCAATCACTGACGGGATAACGGAGGAAGACAAAGCGACCTTTGCCAATCGTCGCACGGTGCTTCGCCGCTATGCCGATCCTGAGGAAGTCGCTCATGCGACGCTGGGGCTTGTATTGCCCGCTGCGGGGTTTACGACCGGAGCGACGATAGTGGTGGACGGTGGGGTGACGATTCGTAATGCCTGAGCAGAATGCGGCACGTTGCAAGTATCAACGGTCTTGTGTTTCGGTTTAATCCATTAGTGCCAGGTCGCGGGTAGCCTTGTTGTCCCGTAATTCCTGAAAATTGCTTACGGAGTCTTTGAGATGTGCCGCCCCTACTTTTTTGAGTGCGGGTTCGATATTGGTTGGGGCGTCGTCTAATGCAAGAAACTGACATACTCTGGCCAGCGTCGACGCAGTATGAGTAGAGAGTTCTTCGTAAGTGATGTTCAGTACATTTTTATGTAATAACGTCGCACAAAGGGCGCTACGCTCTGCTTCTATTTCGGCAGACCTTTTTTCGAACGCGCCGATGTCAATATGTATTTTTATGGGCGTTTCGCTCCTGCCGCCAGCTCCCGAGTGATTGGGCCCGCCATTAAGAAAAATCTGTTCAGACACAAAACGTCTGAGCGTATTTTTTCGAGTGAGATGAATAAACCGGATGTCAGGCAGCGCCAGCAACCAAGTTCTTGCGTCATTCCACTGCGGTTTTAAAAACGCACTGTACAGTGCCTTAAATCCGCAGGCTGTGTTGTCGCTGGAAAGCGCTCTTTGCATAAAGCCTACCGGGTCTGAATCTCGTTCTAACAAAAGGCGCTGCAGTCTTTCTTCTCGTTCACTTTTGCTGGCATTGACGAGATCGAAGCCGTCTTCATAGCCGCGCACATTTTGCGAGCCTAATAGTTCTCCATGGCAGCACACGCCTGGCAGACTATTAAGCGTCTTCACCAGCAGTGTGCTGCCAGTGCGGGGCGCGCCAACGATAACAAAACTTATGGGCATGAGACGTCTGGTGGCTCGTAAGATCTATCTACACAAAATATCATGGTTATTCGCTTGATATAGGGGGATTGGGTCAGGTTATAGCACGTTCATCGATTAAGTCTAGTCAGCAAGTCTCTGGACGTCATCGCGTGGTGACTGACAGGCTGTCTATAGTTACGTATGCTGTTTGCAAGGAATTGTGCTCGCCATTCCGATAGCGAATACTACTAGCGATACTTCACAGGTCAGGGATAGCGTTATGCCAGCTGATAAAATTGCCCATTATTTTGATCTCACCGACAAGGTGATTGTAGTTACCGGAGGAAGCCGGGGCTTAGGTTTTGAAATGTGCAGAGCCTTTGCCGAGTCGGGGGCGAAAGTTGTGATTAGTTCACGCAAGGCCGAAGGCTGCCGGCGCGCGGCAGAATTGATCGAGCAGGAAACGGGTCAAACATGCCTGCCGATTGCGTGCCATGTAGGTGATTGGGATGCGTGTGATGCGATGGTGGAAAAAGTCTATGAACAATATGACCGCATTGACGTTCTAGTGAATAACGCAGGCATGTCACCGCGTTACGAATCGCCTGCCACGGTCTCTCGAGAATTGTTTGATAAGGTAATCGGGGTCAATCTTGCTGGCCCCTTCCGTTTGTCGGCGATCGTGGGTGAACAAATGGCACGTGGGCAGGGCGGCTCGATTATCAACGTGAGTAGTATTGCAGCGGTAGCACCGGGCGCGTCGGAACTACCTTACGCGGCCGCCAAAGCGGGGTTGAACAACCTGACCGAGGGTCTGGCCCATACTTTTGGACCGAAAGTGCGCTGCAATGGCATTATGCCTGGTGCGTTTCTGACGGATATTTCTATTGCTTGGACTGAAGATGTCAAAACTGCCTTGAGTGCGCTGGTACCACTAGGAAGGGCTGGGCAGCCCGAAGAAATTGTCGGTGCGGCACTTTATCTTGCGTCAGATGCCTCTCGTTATACTAACGGTGCCATCATTAAAGTCGATGGCGGTACTGCTTTTGGCAGTTGAGAGAGACTGGGAACCCGTGTCAGGCGGTACGTAATTTCAGGAAGGGGTTCATCCATCGAAATTTCCAGTCAGTGAACTTTAGCGGCGCATCCAATACGACTAGACAGATGCAATCTTCAGACTGAAGGGCTGTGGGTGCGTGCACATCACCCTGCCGGCGAACCAAAAAATCACCTTTGTGGTAACTGCCGTGAGCATCAGAGAAGCCACCCTGCAGTATCAGAGTCATTTCACTGCCGCGATGCGTATGCTCAGGAATGCGGCCCCCAGCATTGAAGTGGTAGATGGCCAACTCATGCTGTGGGTCGCCGGTCTGCAGATAGCTGATGCGTAACGTGGACCCAATGTTTTTCCCTGTCTCTTATACACATCTCCGAGCCCACGTGACTAGGCATGAT
>CAJXTK010000203.1 GCA_913061115.1 uncultured Haliea sp. | reverse complement strand
TGTATAAGAGACAGCTCGGACCGAGATGACATTGATAGAAACGGGTAAACCCAATAAGTTAATGACTAAAAGCGCGCCGAGAAATGAAAAAGGCACACCCAGAATGACCCAAAATGCCAGCGATAGGTTTAAGAATAATGCGAGGGTGAGCATGACTAATACAGCGCCCTGTAAGGCACTTTTCAGCATTAGCTGAATCCGCCCATTAAGGATCACGCTTTGGTCAGACCAGGCTGTCAACTCAACACCCTGAGGCAACTGTGCCTGTTTGCGTTCGACAAACGCGCGTAAATCCTTGGTCATTGCGAGTATGTCCTGATCACCCACTCGGTCCACCTCTAGAGTAAGCGCAGGTTTGCCGTTGAGGCGACTGAGCACCGGTTGTTCTTCAAAGGTGTCACGGACGGTCGCAACATCTCCCAGCGTCACCCGAGTACCATCATCTCGGCTAATCAGAGTTAAGGCTGCAAAATCAGCACCGCTATAGGCTTGCCCAACAGAGCGGAGGGTGATTGAGCCGGTTTCTGTGCGTAGCTTTCCGCCGGGGAGATCGCGTGACCGCGCTTGCACGGCTCGCGCTACATCGCCGAAGGACAGGCCATAGCGACGCAGTTCAGGGTCAGATACTTCTATGGATATTTCATAGTCGCGCGCACCGCTAATCGTAACCTGGGTAATGCCGGGCAGTAGCAACACTTCATCGCGCAGCTGTTCAGCAAGATCTTTTAACTGACGTTCTTCAAGGGCCCCGTAAAGCGTCAGTCGCATCGCTCTAGTCCGGCGGATCACCTCATCTACTATAGGCTCTTCGGCATCCAGTGGAAAAGCGGCGATGCTATCCACTCTGGTCTTAATTTGCGCTAGTGCTTTGCCCATAGACGTTCCGGGGACAAGCATCACTGTCACTAAGCCGGAGCCTTCCCTGGAAACAGAGCGGATCTCATCCACTCCAACGATATCCTGCACCGCCTCTTCAATCTTGCGCACAATACCTTCTTCCACCTCTTCCGGGGAACTCCCCGGGTAGGGCACTGTGATCGTCACAGTATCAGAGGGAAACGTTGGGAACACCTCCTTAGTAATGCCACCTATGGAGGCTAAGCCGCCGACCATAACAACCAACATCAGGAGATTCGCAGCCACCGAGTTGTTGGCCATCCAGGCGATAAGGCCTCTCTCTTTTGGGCTTTCCATACTACTGCGCCACACTCACGGGCATGCCTTCCACCATAATATCGAGGCGCGAAAGAACGACCTGATCGCCGGCAGAAAGCCCGTCACCGACGATGATGCTGTCCTGAGTTCTGCGCAACACGGTAACCTTCTGCTTTCGCAAACTCCCCTGCTCAACCACAAAGACAGAGTTATCAGCGTACAGCGCCGATCTGGGTACAGCGACGGCATTCGGAATAGGCTTTCCGTCTATGGCAGCTTCAACAAATAATCCAACAGACAATGGCCGTGGATGCCGACGGGTGTCATAGGGGCTATCGACCTCAGCGACCAAATAGAACACTCTGGTCTGTTCATCAACACGCTGCTCTAGGCGCACCAGCCGCGCCATCCACTGAGTGTCAATATTGCCGAATTTGGCGGTCAGTAAAGCCTCTGGCCAGCTGCCATCAGCAGACTGTCCATAGCTTACAAAGCTCACATCGGATGCGAGTAACGGCAACCTGATCTCAACACTGCCGGTGCTTAGCAAACGCACGAGAGCGGTGCCGGCCTGCACATACTGGCCGAGATCAACCCGCTTACTGTCAATAACGGCATCGAAGGGTGCCGCTATGACGGTGTTTTGGAGGTCTACCTCTGCCTGTCGCAACCTGTCCTTGGATGCCTGCACCTGGGCCTTGGCTTCATCAATCGCTGCACGCATTACCACCACCTGGACTTCTGCTAGAGACAGCTCAGCACTGGCCACTCCCGCTTTCGCGCCCGACAAGGCAACTTCATAATCTATAGGGTCAATACTTAACAGGGCCACGCCCTGCAACACTGCGCCTCCCTCGACAAATTCTGGCGATACCTCAATCACACGACCCGATACCTCGCTGACCAGCTCGATATCGTGTTTAGAGCGCACGGTTCCTCTAGAACTGATGGTGACGGCAACCGGCCCCGGCGCAACTGTCAGAACTTCAACGAGTGGCGCTACCACCACACTTTCACGCTGCGGCAATTCTGATCGGCCGGTAACCATAACAAAAGCAACCGCGATACAAGCTGCCAACACCAGCAGCGGAACACCGCGCCTTAAACCTGTTTTCTGCATTGCTATCTATCCGATTTAGTATGTCGAGCATAGGGGTGTAAGACACCTATTGGCGCGCATTCTACTACAGGTAAAGTCCTTTCTGTACTCTCTGCATGACGGCCGAATGAGGCGATGATGCTTGTACTCTCATAGGTGGAATGCTCGAAAAGGGCATGTTCATCGGTGCTCTTGACTGTTTTTTCGGCATTTGAGATGCTGATAGTGATAAGGGTTAACTTCTCGTTAACAGTGATCCTTGATCTCTTTGGGAATATTTTTGGGTTGCTGTGGTGGCTGACGATCAAAGGCCTCAGTATTTAGCCGAACTCTTTGGATGGCCTCTGATGAAACTATTTTCTAGTCTACGGGTACTTTTTCTGGTCTTAGTCTGCAGTTCGTGTGTTCGCGATGAGATGACTATGGAGGTTATGGGAACTGCCTATAACGCTTTGCCAGGTCAGACCCAAGGCGATCCAGAGATCGGTGCGTGGGGAGATAAACTCGACGTGAATATTCCTTCCATTGCTGTGTCGCGCGACTTAATCAACCTTGGATTGATGCATAATACAAAAGTCAGGATTGAGGGCTTTTCTGGTTACTATCTGGTGCGCGATAAGTTGAATAAACGATTCACTCAACAAATTGATATCTTTATGGGTTCGGATCGCGACGCTGCGATAGTGTTTGGGAAGAAAACCGTCCGCATCTACTGGACTCCTGTCCCTGCAAAAAAATAAGAAGACATGGCGCGGGCTGTTTCGTCAGCATACACAGCTATTTGAAGTGCCAAGTAGGATTTTCTACATGCGTTATAGGCTTTCTATATTGAGCAAACAGTACTCGGCCCGCGCTAAAATATCACGCTTTACGTCTGAATCCATCTTCTCCCACGTGCGATAGGCCATCGCCGTTCTAGGGTTACGAGAAAAGGTGTCGCCGTGGCGCTGCATAAAATGCCAATAGAGGCTGTTAAAAGGGCAGGCCTGTTCAGTGAAACGCTCTTTGACACTGTAATGACAGTCGCTGCAGTAATCACTCATCTTATTGATATAACTACCACTCGCGGCATAGGGCTTGGTGGCAATAAGGCCTCCGTCAGAAAACTGACTCATACCTCTGGTATTGGGCATTTCTACCCACTCAACAGCATCGATATAAACGCTTAGATACCAGTCATCGACCTGATCGGGATTAACGCCTGCGAGCATCGCGAAGTTTCCCGTCACCATAAGCCGCTGAATGTGATGTGCGTAGGCATAATTCAGCGATTGATCTATGGCTTGCTGCATGCATGCCATCTTTGTCTTTCCTGTCCAATAATACTCAGGTAGATCACGCTGAGCATTGAGCTCGTTGAGTTGGGCATAACCCGGCATATTCGCCCAGTAGACGGCTCGAATATATTCTCGCCAGCCAAGAATTTGGCGCACGAAACCTTCAATCTGAGCCAAATCAACACTAGAGTCTGTACGATCAAAATATTCGATAGCGGTTTCAATGACTTGCATGGGATGCAGTAGCTTGCTGTTTAGCGCAAAGGATAGCCGCGAATGATAAAGGCTCCAGCGATTTTCGCCATGCCGAGTCATCGCGTCTTGGAAACGACCGAAATTCGGTAGGCAGTGTTGACAAAAAAAATGCAGCAGTTGCATGGCCTGAAGATGGTTGATAGGCCAAGGTAAATTATCGGTTGCCTCCCCTACAGACTTTATCTGATGTTTTTCAATGCGCCGCAGAATCTCGCCGACATCATTGCTAAATAACAATGGTTCCGGCACGGCAGCAAGGTCTGCGGCTGTCTCTTATACACATCTCCGAGCCCACGAGACTAGGCATGATCTCGT
>CAJXTK010000202.1 GCA_913061115.1 uncultured Haliea sp. | reverse complement strand
TCGTCTCAGCGATGGCTGCAGGAGAGGAAGTAACAGCCAGCTTCTCAATATATTCAAGCGCATCCGACAACAAACTTTCCGGCTCGGATAACCTGTCGACCAGCCCAAGATTTCGCGCCTCTTCGGCAGTAACTTTATCACTAGCCCAAAGAAGGTCGAGGGCACGGCCTGTTCCAACAAGCCTAGGCAGTATCCAGCTGGAACCATGTTCAGCAATTAACCCACGCTTCAGAAACACGGTTGTCATGGACGCATCCCTAGCTGCAATCCGAATATCGCTCATTAAAGCCAGAATTAACCCGCCGCCCGCCGCGACGCCATTGATCGCCGAAATCACCGGTTTAGGCACTTCCAGGAGGTAAGAGAATATCCCCGGAAGCTCATCGCTCGCTGCGTTCGAAGTTGTCGGTGTCTCTCCACTGGTAACACTAGCAAGAACAGCAGAGTCTAGACCTGAAGAAAAACCACGGCCATTGCCCGTGATTACAATTCCGACAACCTCAGGGTTCTGCACACTGGCATCTACTGCTTCACGAATTTCCCTCAATGTATGGTAGGTGAACGCGTTCAACTTTTCCGGACGATTAAGTTTAAGCAAGGCAGCACTGCCTATAACTTCATATTCAATATCTGTGTAGCTCATACGAGATTCATCCTCATTCCGCAAAGGTAGATCTGATCATCGCCGCTGACTTTTCCGCGAGCAGCCGCCGCCTCAAGAATCGCAGGTTTGTTTGTGGTTTCTATGTCGATACCCCCAAGACCTTCAGGACGGCCATCGGTGCAGGATACAAATCTGACCACTGCATTTTCAAAAAATATTTGGGAGACTCCGTCTGACTTATCAAGTGCGAGTTGCGCAATTTCAGCCCAGCGCTGTGACACCGACATGGGATCGTCGCACTGAATTTCT
The DNA here is from genome assembly GCA_913061115.1 of uncultured Haliea sp. GTDB lineage: Bacteria > Pseudomonadota > Gammaproteobacteria > Pseudomonadales > Halieaceae > Marimicrobium. Next base: position 3,198 of record CAJXTK010000202.1, on the reverse strand, counting down.
GCACCGGCTATACCCTTCACCCGCCCTAACTGCTTCGCTCGCTGCCAGTCCGGTCCGGCGGGATGCCACGGGCCATCCTCATTCAACGCACCTTCTCCTAGCTGTTGGTCAATCTCGAAAAACGTGCCACCAGTATCCCGCGGGTGCAATTGAAGGTTGATAAACTCACTAGACTGGTTGTCAAGAACAATACGGATACCCAGATCATCGACATGTGCGCGGCGCGGCGGGTGATCGTCACACTGCGTAATCACCATGTAGCCGCTATCTCCACCTCTTCGTTCGATATACCGTCCGCCAGCCGTTTTTTCCCGGATTGGCGCAACGACCTCAAGCAACTGGTCTCCGATAGGGAATAGAGCGTTTTCCAGCCCAAAGTAACCAACACCAGGATCCCTGTAGCAAACTTCAATGCCCAGTATCTCTTTTAAATCGTCTTCCACCGGCTGCAGCTTTTCCGCGATCCCCGCTATTTGCCTCATTCTTAGCCACATGCGCCACCTCTTCTTTAGCAGTAACCATAGGGGATGGACCATATCGGTTCAAGTGATGGACGATGACATTGAAACTTATCTCAGTTATCTTGGGTTACTTCGGATAATTCGACGAAAAAAACGCATGGCAACCATCAAGGCAACACGTACATCCATCTTTCCCAAGGGAGGGGACACCTGGGAATCTATCGCCTTGAGAGAGCTTCCAGACATGGCCAGTAAAGAGGCTATATCCATACTACAAAGCTGGAACCTACACGTCTTTATGCGTCCCGCAGCAGCAAAGGATTCAACTCGGGCAGGTAACCCAATACTGCCGAGTGACGTTATTTTTGTGGCACCACCCCAAGCCTAGATGGGAGCCGCAACTATTATAGATGTAAGGGTGGCTGCGGCCCATGAGGGCATTGCCGAACTCATAGTCTCCATAGAATACGAAAATGGTGGCACTACAGAAGTTGCGCTGGATCAGCTGGCGACTTCAGCTCTCATGGATTCGTGCAACGCCAGTTCGATAGAAGATGTTAAAGGACAACCGTGGGACAAAGTGCGCGACGCACTTCAAGTTTCATACAATCGATATCAATAAAATTCCGGAGCAAGAATCATGCTGGACCTTATCATTCGTAACGGCACAATCGTAGACGGTACCGGCATGCCAGGATACCTCGGCGATGTTGGCATCAAAGACGGAAAAATCGTCGCCAGCGGAAGCATCTCTGAGACCGCATCCCTGGAAATAGATGCCGTAGGGAAAACAGTATCCCCGGGGTTCATCGATCCACACACGCATTTCGATGCACAGCTACTTTGGGACGGCCGAGCCAAGCCCGCTATCGAGCATGGCATCACGACCATCGTGCCCGGTAACTGTTCGCTGTCACTTGCACCTTTAAGGGCGAAACACCGCATGAAGTTGGTGGGCATGTTTAATCAGATAGAGGAAATGCCCATTAAGGCTTTCGAGGAGGGCGTTGAGTGGGACTGGGAAACCTTTGAAGAGTTTCTAACCCGGATCAAAAAAGATCTCACCATTAATGTTGCACCCTTGGTTGGGCACAGTGTTCTCCGGCTGTGGGTAATGGGTGATGATTCAATGCAGCGCACCGCCAACGAAGAAGAGCTTGGTAGGATGCAAGATCTACTGCGGGAATGCCTGCGTAATGGCGCAATCGGAATGTCCACTAGTTTTGTCGACATGGATGAGACGCTGCAGCCAGTACCCAGCCGATATGCAGACCAGCAAGAACTGCACGCCCTTTGCGAGGTCCTCGGAGAATTCAACCGGGTTCTGCAAATTGTGCACGAGTTTTATGACGCCGACATTACCCTCGCTCGGATTGACCAGTTGGCAGAGATTAGCCTTAAGTACAAAATCACGACCACCTTCTCGCCGCTGTTTGTCAACGTGACAGCCAATGATAGCGTCAATCGAGTAATGGCCAGAGTCGATGAGCAATTCAAGCGTGGCGCACGCGTATGGCCACAAGTCCAGACAAGGCCAATTGACATCAGCTTTTGTTTTGAAGTGCCCAGCCTCCTGTTTATAAGGTTACCGAGTTGGTACCAAATTATGAGATTCGGCAGCCATGACGATATCAAAGCCGCGTTCAAAGATGAAGGCAAGCGCAAGCAACTGGTCGCAGAGGCGAAAACCATGTCACCGATATGGGACGGCCTGGTTTTACGACAGGTCGATTCAGATGCCAATCAACATTTTGTTGGAAAAACTTTAGCTGAAATTGCAGCTACCCGAAATACCAGCACTATTGACACGATGATCGACCTTTCAATAGAAGAAGACCTCCAGGCACACTTTCTCTCCTTGAATATGGGCCATACGGACAACGATGCCGTCGGCAACCTACTAACCAACCCCAGAGTTCACCTTGGCGCCAGCGATGGTGGCGCTCATATTCTTTCCTTTTCAACTTATGGCGATACGGGTTACCTGTTCAGCCAGTTTGTGCGTAACTGCAAAGCACTCACGGTCGAGGAAGCAGTAAAGAAAATCACCCTAGACACTGCCAACATCTGGGGTATGAACAATCGAGGTCTTCTACATCCGGGCTACGCAGCTGATGTCACGATATTCGATGCCGAACAGATTGATCGCGGTGAGGAGTATTATGTTCAGGACGTTCCAGGTGGCGGCAGCCGCTATGTCAGGGACAGTGTAGGAATCGATACGGTCATTATTGGCGGTGAGATCGCCTACAGACAAGGTGAATACACAAAGTCAGCTATCGGCTCAATTATTCCCGGAGCATAATGTGGCTGAAGCGAAATTGTCTGACATAAATCAACGCCGGGTCAGCACGAACGGAATTGAACTTAATATTGCAGAACAGGGGGAAGGTCCCCTCGTGCTCATGCTTCACGGCTTTCCCGAATCCTGGTATTCATGGCGTCACCAAATTCCCGCGGTGGCCGGCGCTGGATTCCACGCTGTCGCGCCGGACATGCGCGGTTACGGAAAGAGTGATAAACCCGGTGACATTACTACCTACAATCAGGTCGAGGTGACTAGGGATATTGTCGGGCTGATTTCTTCGCTTGGGTACGAAACGGCGATTGTCTTTGGCCATGACTGGGGGGCGCCAACTGCTTGGTCCTGCGCGTTGCATCACCCTGATAAAGTCACAGCGGTCGGTGCACTCTCCGTGCCATTTAGCCTGTCTCTTATACACATCTGACGCTGCCG
>CAJXTK010000201.1 GCA_913061115.1 uncultured Haliea sp. | reverse complement strand
TACGAGATCATGCCTAGTCTCGTGGGCTCGGAGATGTGTATAAGAGACAGATCCGTGCATGGGCGCGATGATTCTGCCGCTGCCGGCTGCGTCATCCTGTACGCCAGCAAGACGAATCTGGTCACAGTATGTGGCGGCGCGGCCATTGATAGACAGATACAGTTTACTTTCATCGGGCGAAAAGTGTCGTACCAGATGCTGTTCGCCGTCGATACTGACCTGTGCCGTGTCCTCTAACACCGTCAGGAGCTCGATCACCGCTGCGTTATCGGCATCGAACACCTGATAACGGCCATTCCGCAGCGGCGTTACAGATAGATCGTGAACCTGCTCGCCGTGAATGTACAGTTTGCGCGAGACCAGTGGGCTGGCACTGGCCCAGTCGCGCAATTGGGGCGCGACGAGAATGCTGTTGCCATGCAGGGTCTTGTGTTGCAGGGTGAGCTCGAGAACTGCGGCTACCGCACTGTCGGTGAAAGTAGGCTGTGGGTTCGCGATTTCACCTTCAGAAAACTCTTCAGTGATAAACGCAGTCGTTGCTTGTCCCGCCGCAAAACAGTCTTTCTCTACGCAGGCCACCAAGAAGTCACGGTTGTGGCGTGTGCCAAATAACACGGTGTTTTGAAGTGCCTCTATCAATCGTAGGCGGGCGATCTCCCGGTTTGGACCGCTGGCGATAATCTTGGCAACCATGGGATCGTAGAAGGGTGAAACTTCCTGGCCGCTGCAAATGCCGCTGTCCACTCGCACGCCGACGCCGGTGGGCGGTGACCAGAGATCGATAGGCCCGGAGGTGGGCAGAAAATCTTGTGCGGGATCTTCGGTGTACAGTCTGACTTCGATAGCATGACCGCTCAGTGTGACCTCGTCTTGGGTAAATCCAAGCGGTTCACCTTGAGCAACTTGCAGCTGCAGTGCGACGAGATCCAGGCCTGTAATCAGCTCGGTGACAGGGTGCTCTACCTGCAGGCGCGTATTCATTTCCAGAAAATAAAACGTGCCGTATTCATCCAGTAGAAATTCGACTGTGCCTGCGCCGCGATAGCTTATGCTCTGGGCGGCGGCTATGGCGGCGGCGCCCATTTCATCGCGCAATGCGTCGGTCATAACAGGACAAGGCGCCTCCTCGATGACTTTTTGATGTCGGCGCTGCACCGAACAATCACGTTCACCGAGGTGTACGATGGTGCCGTGGCTGTCGCCAAATACCTGTATCTCCAAATGCCGTGGACGCATGATGGCTTTCTCGAGGATCAGCTCACCACTGCCAAAGGCAGAGGACGCCTCTGCACGCGCCAGCTTTATGGCGTTGGACAATTCACTGCTTTTGTGAACGATACGCATGCCGCGGCCGCCGCCACCGGCAGCGGCTTTTACCATCAGGGGCAACGTAATTTTCGCACCTTCGCTGAGCAAGGTTGTATCGCTCTGGTCTTCTCCTTCATAGCCGGGCACACAGGGTACACCGGCTGCAATCATCCTACGTTTTGCCTCTGCTTTGTTGCCCATAAGGTGAATCGCATCGGGAGTTGGGCCGATAAAGACGAGGCCGGCATCCTCACAGGCTTTGGCAAACTCGCTGTTCTCACTGAGAAAACCGTAGCCTGGATGAATCGCTTCAGCACCGCTGGCTTTTGCCGCAGCCAAAATATTCTCTTGTACTAGGTAGGACTCATTTACCGGACTAGGCCCTATGTGTACGGCGGTGTCGGCCATTTGTACATGAGGTGCCTTGGCGTCAGCATCAGAGTATACGGCGACTGTGCGGTAGCCCTGGGCCTTAGCGGTACGAATCACACGGCAGGCAATCTCCCCGCGATTGGCCACCAGGATGCTGGTAAATTTTGTCATCGTGTTCTCCGTGGCTTACTCGTTGGCCCATTTAGGTTTGCGCTTCTCGACAAAGGCTGTGACACCCTCGCGGCCCTCTTCACTGAGCATGCAGGATGCAAATCCGCGCGATGCAAAATCGAGCGCCTCCGCCCGTGGACGTCGAGTGGCCTCGAATATAATACTCTTGGTGACCGCGTTTGCTCTGGGTGCACAGAGTGCTATCTGCTCCAGTACCTCTGCGCATTTTTTTTCCATATCCGCTGAGTCATCCGCCAACATATGGCCAATACCATAGTGGACCGCCTCTACTCCTTTGAACCGCGCACCGGTCAACATCAAACGTCGGGCTTGGGTGAGGCCGATACGTTCTGTCACAAACGGTGCAATCTGTGCTGGGGGAATACCGAGACTGGTTTCCGAAAGTCGGAATTTGGCATCGCGTGTCACGATAGTGACATCGCCGATACAGCACAGGCCCAATCCGCCGCCAATGGCAGCACCTTCCACCAGCATGACGACTGTCTGTGGCTGTTCGTTGAGTTTTATCATTAGGTCGCCGAAAAAACGGTTGCCGCGCGCCACGTCATCAGCGTTGGGCTCGACGTCCTGCAGACCAGATTTGAACCCTTTGATATCTGCGCCGGCGCAGAAAATTCCGCCTTTACCGCGAATAATCAGCGTGCGCAGTGAGGCGTCTTGCGCCGCGACATCCAGAACGGCGTGTAGCTCGCTGACCATTTCGCTGGATAGGGAGTTTTTAGCCTCAGGCCGATTGAACCAGATGGTCAGTACGCTACCCTGGGGTTCCAGAATAAGGTCTTTGGTTTCGGGTAGATCTGTCATGTTTGGTACCTCCAAATATCGTGATTACATTCGCGCGATGCCAAAGCTGTTTGGTCGTACGATGCGGTGACGAGTTTCCCATACAGTTTCCAACAGAAAGCCGAGCGTCTTGCGTGCATCACGCGGATCTATCATGCCGTCGTCCAACATGTGGCCCGAGGTATAGTAGGCGCTAGACTGGCTGTCGAACATATTGGCGAGATAAGCCTCTTGCTTTGATAATGCGGTTTCATCAACATCCACCCCTAGCGCAGCGGCCTTACTGCGCGCCACTTCGGACATTGTTTTTGCCGCTTGTTCGCCGCCCATAACGCCGGTGCGTGCATTAGGAAAGGTGTACAGGAAGTCGGGGTCAAAATGGCGGCCGCACATACCGTAGTTTCCGGCACCGAAGCTGGCACCGGTCATCATCGTAATGCGCGGGACCTCTAGATTGCGCACCGCCTGAATCATTTTCGAACCGTGCTTAATCATGCCTGCGCGTTCTGACTTGGTGCCTACAATATAGCCAGTGGTGTTCTGCAGGAATAGTACGGGAATATTCGACTGGTCGCACAGTTGCAGGAACTGCGTCGCCTTGGTGGCGCCCTCGGGGTCGATCGGGCCGTTGTTGCCGAGAATGCCGCAGGGCAGTCCGTAGATGTCTGCCTGAATGCAAACGGTCGCGGAACCGTAGCGAGATTTAAAGTCCATAAAGTCTGAGCCGTCAACTATCCGCGCCACCAGTTCACGCATGTCATAGGGGTTGCGATAATCGCAGGGAATGACGCCTGCTAGCTCATCGCTGTCGTATAGCGGTTCTCGATAACTGCGTCGCTTGGGTGAGGCGCAGTCTTTATTCCATTGCAGCCGGTGCATCAGCTCCCGGCACATCTGTACAGCCTGGCCGTCATTCTCTGCCAGGTATTCCGCAAGACCGGAAACAGAGGCGTGCATTTCGGCGCCACCCAACTCTTCCTCCGTCGCAATTTCACCCGTTGCAGCTTTTAGTAGAGGGGGGCCGGCCAGGAAAGCGCGGCCATTATTTTTTACCGCAATAACGTAGTCGCTGAGACCGGGCATGTAAGCCCCTCCGGCAGTGGAGGAGCCGTGCAGAATGGATATAACAGGAATGCCTGCCTTGCTTAGCTTGGCCAGATTGCCAAACAGCATTCCACCAAGGGAAAACCCCTCTACAGTGTAGTTGAGTAGGTCTCCCCCTGCGCTTTCAACGAGATGCACGAAGGGTAGCTTTTGCTGCAAGGCGATTTCTTCGCAGCGGCGCACGCGGTAACCGCCGGCGGCAGTCAGGGAGCCGGCTTGAATGCCACTGTCATCGACTACGACCATACAGCGTATACCGCTGATAAAACCGATGCCCGAAATAATAGTGGAGCCGGCGATCGATTTATCTGGATCATCACTATCCAACAGATAGCCGGCGAGATTGCCGACCGTCAGGAATGGCATGCCCGGGTCTAGTAGGCGCGCCAATCGCTCACGGGGTGTCAATTGTCCGCGCGCTTCAAAGCGTGGTCCTGTCTCTTATACACATC
>CAJXTK010000200.1 GCA_913061115.1 uncultured Haliea sp. | reverse complement strand
CTCTATTCGTCGGCAGCGTCAGATGTGTATAAGAGACAGGACTCATATGTTCTAGGCGGCTTTTTTATCGCTCCAACGGCCCCTGTTCCTGCCATCCCTCAGTCGTTTTTACCTCCGGGTAGCTACTCCCGCAACAACGCCGATCAGAAGCACAACAGTTATGCCATTTTTGGTCAGGCAGACTACAACATCACAGAGCAGTTTGTCGTGACGGCCGGCTTGCGCTGGACGAAGGAAAATAAGGAGATGACCGAACTGTTTACCGGGACCACACCAACCCCTCCAGGTTTCGTAGGCCTAACTGAGCTAGCCCCAAGGCCGGATGTCGATGAGGATTTTGATGAGAATAAGCTCACTGGAACCGTCAAACTCAGCTGGTTCATGAATGATGTCACCATGTTTTACGGCTCCTATGGAACAGGCTATAAATCAGGCGGGATCAATACTGATCGTATACCGCTGACAGCCGATACCGTGTTTGACCCTGAGACTGCAGAATCATATGAACTGGGTGTGAAGACCGAATTTCCAGATCAAGGACTGCGGATAAATGTTGCTCTGCACAAGACAGACACAGAAGACCTGCAAACTATCTCGTTTCAGGGTGCAGGGTTTGTCTTAGATAATGCCGGCACGGCCGAGACCTACGGCGGAGAAATCGATGTACTGTGGCTGCCCGCAGACAACACCACTCTCACCCTCGCATACGCTTACAACCACGCGGAGTACGCGGATTTTCCTAACGGCGCCTGCTGGACGGGTACACCTTGGCAGGATGGCCCTAGAAACGCGGCTGGAGTTCCGATACCCCCCAATGAAAGCGCTCCTGGTTCGGGTGTCTGTGATATTAGCGGCGGCTTGGTGTCAGGCAATCCCGAAAATGTTGTGGCTATGACGGCCACCCAGCGCTTCCGTCTTGCCGACAATCTCGAAGGGTTCGCCTACGGTGAATATGTTTGGACTGATGAGCGTATGACCGATGTCAACAATGATCCGGAAAAGCTGGATGGCTCCTATGAAGTGGTCAATCTGCGGGCGGGACTGGTGTTTGAAGAGTACCAAACAACTCTCACCGTCTGGGGGCGTAATGTGTTCGATTCGGAATCGACCTCTACTATTGCTGACGCTCCTGTGCAGACGGGTCGTTTTATCGCTTACTACAAAGAGCCCGCAACGTGGGGAGCTACAGTACGCTGGGATTTCTAGCCACTGGGTAAATAACAGCACCTCATGTCCTCATGAGGTGCTTTAGTCAACACAGAGGCCGCTCTGCTGGAGCCGCCTTTATCAACTGTCTTTTTTGTCTCATCCCTCTTCTAACGTCATTAGGCACGCTGTCCCCATAAACGACGCCCGTCAAAGGACTTACTGTTACTCAGGTTCAGCCTGGAGTACTTCGTTGTTTCTGGAATAGCACCTGTGCATCCCTAGCCAACGCTCTGCCTTTTGCTCTCCATGGCGTACGCTCTCTGTCGCATCATCAATTGTAATGTCACCTTATATGCCATAAGGTGGTAATGGGAATCACTCACCTATCGACAGGATCACATCATGACCACTCGCAGTAAACTATGGCTGACTAGCTTCACACTGTATGCCGTCTTCTTTTGCTGGTACACCGATTTTAGAGCACCATTGACAGAGCAAGAGATCGATGAATTTGTCGCCGTACGTCTTGCCGACGGTGCTGATCCAGCGCAGATCGCGCGAGCAGAAGATCTATTTCGAGGCGATACAGGACGCCAGTTTCTGATGTTTAATGCGATTGATTACAACGAGGCACCTGATGATGTCGAGGGCGCTGAATCCGGCTCAAGCGCTGAAGAGTTAATGGCGCTTTATATGCAGTATATGTTGCCGGCAATGCTGGCCAGGGGTTCGCACCCCGTGATTATGGGTGACACCTTCAGTGGGGCGATGGATTTAGTCGGCATAGACGGCGCAGAGGAATGGGACAGCGGCGCGGTATTGCGCTACCGCAGTCGACGCACGCTGATGGATATTATTGGCAACCCGGAGTTTAGAAGCGACTGGCATTTCAAGCACGCAGCGCTTACCAAGACCATAGCCTTCCCAATAGAAACCCAGCTGTATCTGGTTGACTTACGCTGGATACTTGGCCTATTGATGCTGGCAGTCACGGCTCTACTGGATGCCTTTGTCTTTTCCAAAAAATCTGCCTAGGCTCTAGCCGGCTTGGCGACACAGTGCGTCCAACTCATGCAGCTGTGCGCTAGCCACATACTCGATGAGTTGCGCCGAGGCAGTTTCCCGTCACCGGCTAGCCCCGCGCACGCGGTGCATTCAAGCAATTGATTTAAATAGGCTTTTTATAAATCTTGGCTGGCAATGTTGATCAGTGAAACGGGGCGAGCGAAATGCTACAATGCGCGCGTTTTCTCTAAGACGCGACCCACATGGCGACACCCCTATTTTCCTACCGCAAGTTTTGGGCAGAATGCTTCGGCCCAGCGCCTGAGCTGCCCATGTCCCGAGCAGAGATGGATGCGCTCGGCTGGGACAGCTGTGACATCATCATTGTCACCGGTGACGCTTACGTCGATCACCCTAGTTTTGGTATGGCGGTTATTGGACGATTACTGGAAGCTCAGGGGTTTCGCGTCGGCATCATTGCGCAGCCGGATTGGACGACTACCGCAGACTTTGAGGCTCTGGGAGAGCCTAACCTGTTTTTTGGTGTGGCGTCAGGCAACATGGACTCGATGATCAACCGCTACACGGCTGACAAGAAACGGCGCAACGACGATGCCTATACCCCGGGCAATACCGGTGACAAGCGTCCCGACCGTGCGGTGATTGTCTACAGCCAACGCCTCCGCCAAGCCTACCGACAGGTGCCACTGGTGATTGGCAGCATTGAGGCGAGTTTGCGTCGCATTGCTCACTACGACTATTGGAGCGATAAGATTCGCCGCTCAGTCCTGCTGGACAGCAGCGCTGACCTGTTGTTGTATGGCAATGCCGAGCGTGCAATCGTTGACCTCGCACACCGTCTTGCGGCGGGTGAACCCATCCACAAGATTCGGGATTTACGCGGTACGGCCTTTGTGCGCAAGCGCGTGCCCGATGGCTGGCAGGTTATCGACTCGACCAGTATTGATGTTGTAGGCCCAATCTCAAAGCCGATAGACCCCTATGTGGATACCGCAACGGCTAGCTGCGCTACACAGGTAGACGCTGCCGAGGTGGTGGAGCCGGTGAGATTTATGGGCAACATCAAAGACCATGAGGCAAACGCCGTTATCCGTATTCCCTCTTTCGAACAGGTCAGGAGCGATCCTGCCCTGTATGCACATGCATCTAGGGTACTGCATAAGGAAACTAACCCGCACAATGCAAGGCCGTTGGTACAATCTCATGGCGAACGCGAACTCTGGCTCAATGCGCCACCCATACCACTGGAAACGGATGAGTTAGATCAGGTATTCGAATTGCCTTATACCCGCGTACCCCACAGTGTCTATGGTGATGCACGCATCGTAGCCTATGAAATGATTCGACACTCGGTCAATATTATGCGCGGCTGCTTTGGTGGCTGCACATTCTGCTCTATTACAGAGCACGAGGGTCGCATCATCCAGAATCGCTCTGAAGACTCTATCATTCGTGAGATCGAACAGATCCGCGACACATCCCCGGCGTTCACCGGCGTGATCTCCGATCTGGGCGGGCCCACGGCAAATATGTGGCGACTGGCCTGTAACAGTAAAGAGGTGGAGGCAAAATGTCGCAAGCTGAGCTGTGTGTTCCCCGGCATCTGTAAAAATCTTAACACCGACCAAATGCCACTGGTCAAACTTTATCGGCGCGCCCGCGGTGTCAAAGGGGTCAAGAAGGTCCTGATTGCCTCTGGGTTACGCTATGACCTTGCAGTGCAAAGCCCAGAGTATGTGAAGGAACTGGTCACACACCATGTCGGCGGCTATCTTAAAATTGCGCCCGAACACACCGAAGGTGCACCGCTGTCAAAAATGATGAAGCCCGGCATTGGCTCTTATGAAAAATTTAGAGCGATGTTCGAAAAATACTCCATTGCTGCAGGGAAGAAGCAGTATTTGATACCCTATTTTATCGCAGCCCACCCTGGCACTTCTGACAGAGACATGATGAATCTCGCATTGTGGCTCAAGGAGAACAAGTATCGGGCGGACCAAGTGCAGACGTTCTACCCTTCACCAATGGCGACCGCCACAGCCATGTACCATAGCGGCAAAAACCCGCTCAAGCGCGTTACTCATCACAGCGATAGCACTGTCTCTTATACACATCTGACGCTGCCGACGAATAGAGAGG
>CAJXTK010000199.1 GCA_913061115.1 uncultured Haliea sp. | reverse complement strand
TCTACACCTCTCTATTCGTCGGCAGCGTCAGATGTGTATAAGAGACAGAGCCAATTGCTCATGTCGCCGATAAAAGCCGGAATACGGTCACGGTAGTTGCTCACAATAAAGCCCTGCATTTTCAGGCTACGCTGTAGAATAAGCCCTTGAAGCAGCGACATACGATCAGGCCCGGAAGGCAGCTCGGTCAGATTGTATTGTGAAATCAAACCGCAGATCGGCACCCGTGCAAAATTATTGAGCAGCGGCATGACCGCTTCCCAAGAACTGCCGCCCACGTTTTCGAAATAGACATCAACACCATCCGGACAGGCCATGGCCAACTGAGTTACCAAATCAGCATCATAATGACTCACACAGGCGTCATAACCCAGCACGTCTACCGCATAGGCACACTTCTCTTTCGCACCCGCAATACCCACCACACGACAGCCTTTGAGTTTTGCAATTTGGCCTACCACCGAGCCCACCGCTCCGGTTGCGGCAGCCAACACTACCGTGTCTCCAGGTTTAGGCTGGCCAATATCGAGTAATCCTACATATGCGGTCAACCCTGGCATGCCAAGCACACCCAGTGCGTAAGAGGGCGGGACGATACGCGGATCAAGCTTGGTCAAATCACTGCCATCAGACAAAGCATAGTCCTGCCAACCCGCATAGGCCGTTACCAGGTCACCCTTCTCAAAAGCAGGATTGTTAGAACGGGTCACCTGGCTCACCGTACCCCCGACCATCACGTCGCCCAACTCAACTCTGTCCGCGTAACTTTTACCCGCGTTCATCCTGCCTCGCATATAGGGATCCAGCGATAAAAACCGAGTCTGGAGTAGCACCTGACCGTCCTGCGGCACAGGCACTGGTAATGTTTCCAGCTTGAAATCGTCCTTCGTGGGTATACCTACAGGCCGCGCAGCCAGTACAATCCTGCGATTGACCGGAGGCCCCGCCGCCTGAACTGGATTTAGCGCCAATGCACTCAACGCAGTGAGAGAAGCGAGGGTAAAATTACGGCGATTAAGATCCATGGAGCTGCCCCTTGTTGTTAAATAGCATCAAATTAACCGTAAACCTGTATCGATCGGTTGTCTAGGCTATGTTGGAGATAGCTCATATTCAGTCCGACAGAAAAGGAATCCAACAGACCTTATACAGATCGCCACAAATCCGTAAAATTTAAACCGACTGAAGCATTTAGCAAGCGTGGACTAGCGTGGGCCTCAGTAAGTTGAGTACACTCTATGATGATATCCGTTGGAGGCGATAAACATGTACGATCTGGTAATCCGTAATGCAAACATAGTCGATGGTACGGGCAAGCCCGCATTTGCTGGTGACCTCGCCATCAATAATGGCAAGATCGCTGCAGTGGGCGATGTCAGAGCCAAAGGCAACAAAGAAATCGATGCCCAGGGCAAATTGCTGACCCCAGGCTGGGTGGATGTGCACTCTCACATGGACGGACAGGCCACTTGGGACCCCCTTTGCAGCCCCGCTGCGAACCACGGCATTACCACACTCATCATGGGTAACTGCGGTATCGGTTTTGCGCCCTGTGAACCCAATGCAGACGCTCGAGGTCGCCTTATTACTGTCGTTGAGGACGTGGAAGACATTCCCGGCGCAGCGTTGCATGAAGGTGTGAAATGGGATTGGGAAAGTTTCCCTGAATACCTCGATGCTGTGGAAAAATTCCCGCGCGCCATCGATGTCGGTGCTCAGGTGCCTCACTGTGCTGTAAGAACCTATGTGATGGGTGAACGTGGCGCCAAAAATGAGATAGCAACGCCTGCAGATGTCAGTGCTATGGCAGCCATTGTCAAAGAAGGTATCGAATCCGGTGCTATCGGGTTCACCACATCACGCACCGAACTGCACACCACTGGCGGCGACCAGGCCATGCCGGGAACCTATGCCGACGAAGCTGAGCTACTCGGCATTGGCAAAGTCATCGGCGAACTGGGCGGCAAGGGTATCTTCGGCCTAGTATCTGACTTCCATAACTGGGAGCAGGAAATGGACTGGATGAAGCGGTTGTCGGTCGACAATAACTGTCAGATTAATTTCGTGCTTTTTTTCCGTGAAGAGGCGGACTGGGATCGTGTCCTCAAGCAGCTGGACTACTGTCGCCAGGCCAACGCTGAGGGCGCACAACTGATTCCTCACGTTGGCGCTCGTCCGGTGAACATCTTGCTTAGCTGGGACGGCACCATCAACCCGTTCAGCTTTCATGCCAACTATGGCTCTCTCGCCGTTATGTCCCACGAGGACCGCTTAGCTGAACTGCAAAAACCTGAAGTCCGCGCTGCCATTGTCGCTGAGGACTTGCCGCTAATGGGCGATTCGTTTATGGATACCATCATCGGCGGCTATGACAAATTGTATCCTTTAGGTAATCCGCCCAACTATGAGCCGGCCCCCGAAGACAGCATTGCAGCCAAAGCGGCAGAGGCTGGCGTGTCTCCGCAAGAATTCTGCTACGACCTGATGATGCAGGACAACGGAAAAACGGTCGTGTACTTTCCCTGCTTTGGCTACGGCGCGAACGATCTCAGTCGACAGGTTGAACTGCTAGAGGATAGCAGCACCGTTATCTCTCTCGCAGATACCGGTGCGCACTGCGGCGTATTGTGCGACGCCAGCATTCCTACCCAGATGCTCAGCTATTATGTACGTGACCGCGAGCGCGGCCATCGCCTGAAACTCGAAGATGTTGTCAAGATGCAGACCTTTGACACCGCGCGCTGCGTAGGTCTTGAAGATCGCGGTACGCTGGAAGTCGGCATGAAAGCTGACCTTAACTTGATCGACTTCGAGACGTTACAACTGGAATCACCGCAAATTATTTACGACCTCCCTGCGGGCGGACGACGCATGTTCCAAGGTGCAAGTGGATATATCGCCACCATCGTCAATGGTGAGATCATCATGGAGAATGGCAAACACACAGGAGCCGTGCCCGGCGCCCTAATCCGAGGTGCCCAGCCCGCGCCAAAAGCGGCCTAATAGAACGGCTCAATGCTGAATATCAGCGCCAACCTTGCTCTGAACATGACGGGCGCAGAGGTCGACCCGGCTCTTCGGTCCGCACGGTATCGCACCGCTATTATCAGGACAGGGAAACACTCATGCGTAAAACACTGGATTTCTACTTTGACTTCGGCAGCCCCACGGCCTATCTGGCGCACAAGCGGCTCGGTCAATTGGCTGCGTTGTACCCTCTGGATGTGGCCTACAAACCCATACTGCTCGGCGGTGTATTCAAGGCCACCGGCAACACTTCCCCGGTAGCCGTTCCGGCAAAGGGGCACTACATGATGGCGCACGATCTACCGCGTTTTGCGCATCGCTATGGTGTGGCGTTGAATCCCAACCCCTACTTTCCGATCAACACGCTAAACCTGATGCGGGCTGCCATCGCTGCCCAGCGTCTCGATTGTGCGCAGACCTTTATCAATGCCATGTATGACGCGGTGTGGGTGCAGGAGAAAAACATGGGCGACACAGAAGTCGTCGTAGCCGCGCTGATGGCACATGCACTGGATGCGCAGGCGCTGCTGGCCTTGTCCCAAGATCCGGAGGTAAAGGCAGAACTCATCGCTAATACCGAGGCGGCTGTTGCACGCGGCATCTTTGGTACGCCAACATTCTTCATGGAGGACCAGATGTACTTCGGCCAGGACCGCCTAGATTTTGTAGAAGAGGCACTGCGCCACTAGCAACTGCGTATTATTTGATCACAACTGGCGCCCTATACTGGGCTTATAAGAGCTTTTGATAATGTTCAGCAGTGAAACCCCGATACTGCATAAAGCGAGCGCGTCGAGCTTTCTCTTTTATATCACTGGGCGCTAGAGCACCAAATTTCTTAAGTATCACCTCTGACGCGGCAGCGAACCAGTCAACCTGTAACTCTTTCATTGCAGAGGCAATATCAAGGCCTGACGCTCCCCGCTCCCGCAGTTCCTCACGCACGCGCACAGGACCGTAACCGCGACCGATACGCTGTCGGGCATAACTTTCAGCAAAGCGCAGATTACTCTGCAGATTCTGACCAGTGAGGCGAGCAATCTGCTCGTCAATCATTGAATCATCAGGAAACCGACGTTTCAGTTTATTACGCAGCTCACGCACCGAGTGTTCCCGACGCGCCAACAGGTTCATCGCAGCCAGGCGAACATCTGCTGGCGTTATTTCAGCGCTCGCCGCCTCCTCCGCTTGGTTGCTTTCTAGTGAATGGTCTTCAGGCATGATAGGAACAGGCGCCGAGAGCTGGAGAGAGATAAGCGGGACCTCGGCACCTGTGATAAATGTTCAAAAATAATACTGCGACCAGAGTATCGCTACTTCAGCGCAGTTTCCTCGGCATTTTCCACAACATCAACAGAAACT
>CAJXTK010000198.1 GCA_913061115.1 uncultured Haliea sp. | reverse complement strand
ACGACCATTGTGT
The DNA here is from genome assembly GCA_913061115.1 of uncultured Haliea sp. Classification (GTDB taxonomy): domain Bacteria; phylum Pseudomonadota; class Gammaproteobacteria; order Pseudomonadales; family Halieaceae; genus Marimicrobium. Next base: position 4,384 of record CAJXTK010000198.1, on the reverse strand, counting down.
TTCGTTTTCCCGCTGTGCGCGATGATGCTCGACATATGCGTCCCATGGCCACTCTCGTCAACCACTTCAGAATCTAAAGTATCTGTCAGCGCGTCATATCGGGCGAGCACCCTATTTCTGCCGGTCGTGTCATTAACCAGCGCATCATGTTCCCATAACCCAGAATCCACCACCGCCACGGTGACGCCCTTGCCGGTAATTCCCTGACGGTGCAGGGCATCCACCCCCGCCGCGCTGTTGTAATAAAAGTCTTCATGGTTGTTCACGTAACCTGGCACCAGATCAGTAGCGCAACCTTCTGCGAAAATAACCTTGAGAGTAAAATCGCGTTGGCGCAAAGGTGACTGCACTGTTTTGGGTGTTGCCCGCTCAAAGCTCACCGTCAGCTTGTCTAGATCCTTCAACTGCGGCCTGTGGGAAGCGGGAAAGTCTATTACCAATGTGCCTAATGCCGCCGCATCATAGAGCGCTGGAGCAACAGTGGTATCCGCTATAGCAATCTTCGTTACGTGTCCCAGTGTCGCAGGCCAAGTCAGTTCGAGTCTCTCCATTGAAGCGGGTGAGGTTTGCTTATTATAAAGGCGCCACTGTATGCCACTAGGGATGAAGTCAAGTTCGATATGACCCCGTATCTTGCAGGTCTCTATTTCCTGTGGAGTCTCTATCGGTTCTTCTACCGACGAGAGATCATCTATGTGACGTGTGACCAGCGGAGATTTCAGTATTTCCTGCAGCTGCTTGCGGTCAAGTTTGGCGCCAACTGCATTAATGATAGGGAGATCGTGAGTGACCGTTCCGCCCTCCTCTTCTACCAATGTAGCGAGGCCAACAGATGACGGGCCCTGCAACATGACATACAAAACATCCGAGTCGACGGCTAATGCAGAAGTACAGAAAAGCAAAAATCTCAGGAGTGTTGTCCTGTGCGTAAAGGACTTCATCCGTGTCGAATTGTCCTGAATTAATTGCCCATGATTTTTTGAATTTGTGCAGAAAAGTTTGTTTGCAGCATGTTGGGCACGTCTTCAGGGTGGATCGGTCGGGCGAAGTAAAAACCCTGCAGCAGGTCACACCCTTTTCCCACTAGATAAGCCAGCTGACTTTCACTCTCAATGCCTTCTGCAATCACTCGCAGATTAAGCGCTTTTGCGAGCCCGAGAATGACGTCAACAATCGCAGCTCCATCGGATGTATTCAAGTCATTAACGAAGCTATGATCGATCTTGAGTGTGTCTATCGGAAAGCGCTTAAGGTACCTAAGAGATGAGTAGCCTGTGCCGAAGTCATCGACAGCAAGATCGATACCGAGAGATTTTAATGCGCGTAACTTTGCAATATTGGTCTCCGCATCGTTCATGATGGCGCTTTCTGTCAGCTCAAGTTCTAGACGATCGGGTGGCAGACCGGATTTAAGAAGAAAGCCCGCTATCCACTCAGACAAATTCCCCTGATTAAACTGCAGGGGGGAGATATTGACACAAACACGGAATGCACTAAGGCCGAGCGTATTCCAGTATAAACAGTGCCTGGCGACCTCCTCCATGACCCATTCACCCAGCTCGATTATTTGCCCGGTGCTCTCGGCTATCGGAATGAACTCCTGTGGAGATACCATACCGCGCTTAGGATGCTTCCAGTGGACTAGCGCCTCCATGCTAACCACCTCACCGGTTATGGAATTTACCTGAGGCTGGTAACGCAGCTCTAGTTCTGAATTACGCAGCGCGTCGCGTAATTCTTCTTCCATTTTTAGTTTCTCGACCGCCTTGGCGTTCATCTCTTCATTATAAAATCGATAACAAGCTCGGCCTTCTGCCTTGGCAAAATACATGGCAGTATCCGCATTTCGAATCAGAATATCTGGATCTTTGCCATCTTGAGGGTATAGCGCAATTCCAATGCTGGGCGTCACCACTGGGTTATGTGACTGCAAGGGTATTGGCTGCGAGAGACAATCGAGGATACGCTTGGCGACCTTCTCGATATCACCCGTGTCGTCCACGTCGGATAAAACAACCGTGAATTCATCGCCACCCAATCTGGAAATTTCAGCAGCACCAGACTCTTTCTCATCCATTGCGTTGCTTTCAGACAAATAATTAATAGAATCCTCTTCACGTAATTCCATCGTGAGCCTCCTAGCTATTTCCACCAGCAGACTATCTCCGCGGGCGTGACCGATCGAATCATTAATACGCTTAAAGTGATCTAAATCGATAAAAAGCAGTGCGGCTATGGTCTTGCGTCGTTGACTGCGCTTGAGAAGCCGGGTCAATTGCTCATTGAAACTTCGCCTATTAGGAAGACGGGTGAGGGGGTCATAGTAAGCAAGATGCCGGAGTCGATCTTCCTGTCGCTTCAGCGAGTTAAACGCATCGCTGGCACGGAGCATATACTGAACATCACGCCCCAATAATGACCAGTTGACCGGCTTTGTTTTATACTGAGTGGCCCCAGCGTCAAACCCCTTGTCTATAGACTCACGATCTTCCGAGCCCGTAACAATCATAATAGGAGTGGTTTTACCCTGAGGCAATTCTCGGATGCGCTGACAAGCCTCAAGGCCTGTCATCCCTGGCATCTCTACATCCATGAATACCAGATCAGGCCTTTCAAGAACGAAAACATCTATCGCCTCAAAACCATTAGAGGCTTCAACAACGACCATATCATCCGCTTCGAGACACTGGCGTGTCAGCAGACGAACATTCTGATCATCGTCAACAACAAGAATTTTGGCTTGATGGCGTATAGGACCTGTACTCTATATTGACTGGAGGAAGTGATCCTTATAATGAAGATTCTAGGCTATCACTAGTAGAGACTCTCTACTAGTGTGAATGAAAATTTGAAGGGGTTCACCCTAGAAACTGCAAATCGGTGTGCCGCCTCAAGAGGGAGGATTTTGACGTGGCCGTGAATCAAAAAAGTCTATGCCGACAAAAACGAAGGAAATCACCCCGTCAGCCAGTAGCTCGACTAGATCAGGACAACAACTGTTCGCGACGCAGCACACCGTGTTCCTGCACAAAACGCGGAAGATTCTGCAACGGGATTGCCGGACTGTAATAAAACCCCTGCACCTGGTGGCAATGGTGATCACGCAGGAATTGGATTTGCTCATGCGTTTCTGCGCCCTCTGCCACGACCACCAAACCCAGTCGACGCCCCATCTCGATAATCATACAGCAGACCGCTTCCTGATTTTCATTGTGCGGTAGGTCGCGCACGAAGCAGGCATCGATCTTCAACGCAGAAATCGGCAACTCCGTAAGGTGGTTAAGCTGAGAAAAACCGGTGCCAAAATCATCCAGCGAAAAGGAGATCCCAAGCTCTCGCAATTCGTTCATGCGGGACTTAATCTCTACAGAGCTTTGCAAAATAGTAGATTCCGTTAATTCGAACTCAATTTTCGAGCCGTTTGCACCGCTGCGCACGATAATATCTTTGACGATTTCAACAAAAGGGTCGTCCTCGATCTGAGAAAATGAAACGTTCACTGCAACATCCACATGTTGCATATTTTGTTCTTCTAGCCATATCTGAGCATTGCAAGCATGCTGAATGACTTGATAGCCGATGGCTTTCATAAGCCCCATATCCTCGCAGGCGGACATGAAATCAAAAGGCAACAGGAGGCCACGCTTCGGATGATTCCAGCGCAGCAAGGCCTCTAGCCCCGCCAGATGCCCAGATGCAAGGTCTATTCGAGGCTGGTAATGCAACTCAAACTGGTTTTTTCGCACTGCAGTGCGCAATTCTGCCGTGAGGGAGGAATTGCCCCCGACATCGAAGGCAAGCTTCTCGGAGTAACGGACGAAACGACCACCCTCGATGCATTTAGCCTGCTGCATCGCGCTACGGGCGTGTTCTACCAGATCTGAAAACCCACCCCCGTCTTGCGGACAAATCGCCACACCGATACTCGCCTCTACTGCCACCTGCTGATCACTGAGAAGCATCGGAGCGGAAATAGATTTGAGCATTTCCTCGGTAATAAGCTCCACACCGGCAGTCGAATTCACGTCTTCGAGCACGATCGCAAACTCATCGCCACCAAGCCGCGCTATACTGTCTGTACTGCGCATTTTATTGACTAGACGTTGCGATATAGTTTTGATCATGACATCGCCATCAGACTCGTCATAGTGGTCGTTAATGCTGGTGAACTGATCAATATTGATGTAGAGCAGAGCTGTGTTGAAGCCATACCGTTTAGAACGATCCATAGCACGCTCCAAATGAGCACGAAAACCCACTCGATTGAGCACCCCGGTAAGCGTATCGGGATTAGACAACTGTCGGATTTGCTCGCGAGCCAGCTTGAGCTGAATGTCTGTCTCTTATACACATCTCCGAGCCCACGAGACTAGGCATGATCTCG
>CAJXTK010000197.1 GCA_913061115.1 uncultured Haliea sp. | reverse complement strand
GACGCTACTGCGCGATTTGCCCGCCTGTCGGCCCCACATCATGTTTGGACCACCACGAGTCTGGGAACAATTACAGCAGGTGATTACGGGCTATTTCGGCTCACAGCAAGCGGTGACTGATGCCCTAGAGCGGGACCCGGAAGGTTCGGGTAAACACATTCGCGACATGCTGGGACTTGACGATGCGCTATACCTGCTCACCGCGGCGGCGCCGACCCCACCGGCACTCATTGAATGGTATGGTCAGTTCGGTCTGGATTTGATGGAGGGTTTTGGCCAGACCGAGGCTATGGGTCTTTCGGCCAACACTCACGAGCACCGCAAGATCGGCTCGATAGGCCAAGTAGTGGGTAATGTGGAAGTGCGTATCAGCGAAGAGGGGGAGTTGCTGGCACGGGCAACAGGGCTTGCCGCCGGATATTACAAGGACCCTGAGAAAACGGCCGAAACCTTTCGCGATGGTTGGATTTATACGGGCGACAAAGCCCGGATTGATGAGGAAGGCTTTATTTTCTTGACCGGCCGGATGAAGGATTATTTCAAAACCATACAAGGTAAGTTTGTCGCACCTACACCGATAGAGAACGAATTTGCCAAGCATCCGCATACGGAACAGCTGTGTCTGCTGGGGCGTGGCTATTCCAAGACTGTCATGGTGTGTGTGCCCAGCGCCCTTGCCCAGCAGGAAGAGCCCGAGCAACTTGTTGCGGCACTGCAAGAGCATGCGCGGGTGGTCAACGAGAGCGTGGACAAGCATGCCCGTATCGGCGCTGTAATAATTTCAACTGAGGCCTGGTCGATTGATAATGGCATGCTGACGCCGACGCTTAAGATCCGTCGTGAGCAGATCGAACAGAGATTCGGCGAACGAGCTCAGCAACTTGCTCGAGCGGCAGCAGAGCAGGGCGAACTGTTAATTGAATGGCAGTAGAGTGATCGAGTTGCTCCGCCTTACTCAAACAACGATGCCCAGTTGATGCCGTTAATGTGTCCGCCGCCATCGACATATAGAGTATTGCCTGTCATGTAGCGTGCGTCCTTGCTGGCGAGGAATAATGCCACGCCGGAGATGTCTTCGTAGGGATCTCCCATATAGCCCATCGGGATCTGTTTATTGACCCGCGCAGCCATTTCCGGTGCAAATTCTTGCATAGAAAGAAAGGCTGCAGTAATAGCGCCAGGACAAATGGCGTTCACGGTAATCCCGTGAGGCGCCCACTCCCTCGCGGCACTGCGAGTGAGGCAGCGTAGGGCTTCTTTGGCGACATTATAGTCTGAGGTTTGCGGGTGTGCATTTACCCCGTTGAGCGAACAGAGATTGATAATACGTCCAAAGCGCTGCTCTTTCATTGAGTTAAAGGCCGCATTCATGGCCCAGCGGGCGGCGAATAATCCGCCGTCAAGCTGGCGTTGAAATTCTTCGTCGGACTTCTCTTCAATTGGGGTCAAAGTGCCAAGAGGAACGGCATTATTGATCAAAACCTGGACCGCGCCGAACTGCTCTATGGCGCCGCTTAGCAGCGCTAAAACCTGTTCCTTTTGGGTGACGTCACAGTGTCGGTAGACCACCTTGCCTTCCTCGGCTTCGAGTGCGACCGTCAAAGCCTCGCCTGCCTCATCGTTAATGTCCGCGGCCACCACCTGATAACCCTCCGTCGCGAACCGCGTTGCGAAGGCCTTTCCTAGTCCATCTGCGGCTCCTGTTATTACCACGACCTTATCCATTACGCTCCCCGAGGATTGTGACAGTGAAATTATCTGAACGTTGTATTTACCGTAGCAATATTTTAGCGCGGTTAAAAGGGACAGTGTGTGAGGCTTAAAAAACGGATAAACCCTAATAGGTGTCTGTTAGAAGGTGTACGTCAAAGTAACGCCGTAGTTACGCGGTTCGTTCCACTGTCCAAAGGATGCTAACGGCGGGATGAGCACTGCCCGGTAATAACGCTCATCCGTGATATTGCGACCATAGACCGAAACCGTCAACATATCGCGCAAGCGAAAGTCGATATTTGCATTCCAAAATCCGAGTGCATCAACGTCGCCCAGCGGGTCATTATTGAAGATCGTGACGTAACTATCGCGCCATGCGTAGTTCACGTTGTAGGACATCTCGCTGTCGTCGAACACAGGCTGCACATAGCGTACTCCTGCGCCAAAGGTAAATTCAGGTGTGTTGCGCATTTTAAGTTTAGAGGCGTCATCAGGCACTCCTGGAATGCCGGCTATTTGAAAGTTGTCGTAACCGGCATCAAGATAGCCACCCTGCGCCACTAGCGTTAGGCCGTCCGCCAACAGCGCTGTCATCTCTAACTCCAGCCCCTGCATAGTCGCTGATGAAGCGTTCAGGACGACCGTGTCTACGAGGCCTGATGGGTCTGTGACAATGATATCCTCTTGCTTGTCCTTATATTCACTGGTGAATACTGCTGCATTGATACGTAGGCGCTGGTTCCACCAATCACTCTTTACACCGGCCTCGTACGTCTCCACTGTTTCGGGATTATATTGGCGAACATTGTCTACAGAGGTGATGCGCCCGAAAAATCCGCCGCCTTTGAAACCTTCGGAGTATGAGACATAGGCCATAAGATCGTCTGTAAAGTCGTATTGTGCGCCGATACGGGGCGAGACCTGATCCCAGTCAGCGTCGACTTTGACAGTCTCTCCGCCGGGAACGAGTGGAGAGCCGTCTTCTGATTCAAACTGAGAGCTGGAAGGTTGCAGACTTCTTTCGTCATAGGTGTAACGCGCAGCCAGATTGAGTGTGAGCTTATCGGTCAGCGACCAGTCTGCACTGGCAAATGCGGCATAGGACGTGTTTTCTCCACGCTGTTTGATGATTGCGCGGGTGCCGACCGGCCATGTGCCACCAAAGGAATTTGTTGGGAAAGGTCCTGTTGGAAGATATTTCCACAAATCATAGCTGGTCTGCGCTGCATCGTACTCAGAATGCCAGTAGTAGAGGCCAGCGGTCATCACCACGTCACCGATATTGCCAGTAGTGCGTAGTTCTTGACTGAATTGTGAATAGCTTTCGTCAACATTGACATATAAAAACTCTAGACTGTTTGCATCATATTCTTGGCGAGAGCGCTCGTCACGATCAATATAGCCGGTAATCGACGTAATCATCCAGTCGCTGAGGTCATAGTTTATTGTGAGGTTAAAAAAGTCATTCGTAGTGTCGGCTGAGTTAGGGGCATTGGTGGAACTGTGGTCCTCATCGCTACCGGTATCGAATAGGAAACAACCACCAAAGTCGGGTGATAATAGGCATGCGGCATCTTGCGGCACAGAGAATTCAAATTTATTGAAGTCTGCCCAGGCTCCTACTTCAGACTTATCACGTGTGCGTTCAGCCGTGAATGAAACATCGAGTTCGTCAGTGAACTGGTAAGCTAGGGTTACGCCATAGTCTGCTAGATTTTGACCGCCTTGATCTTTATTGTAGGTCGTGTTTTTAATGTAGCCATCGCTTTCAAGTTTGGAGGCAAAGAGTTTTATACCGCCTTTATCAGTCAGCGGTAAGTTTAAAAGACCGCGAATATCCTGACGGTCGTTCTCCCCAAGCGTACCCTGAACCTTCATCCCGAATTCTTTGGTTGGGGCCGTGCGAATAATGCTAAGCGCGCCACCTATCGTATTTTTCCCAAAGAGCGTGCCCTGCGGGCCACGCAGAACCTCGATGCGTTCGAGGTCAAAGTTTTCCAATATTTGTCCGGAGTTTGTGCCGAGATAAACGCCGTCCAGCAAGACGCCAATACCCGGATCAAGGCTTTTATCAATCTCTTGGTAGCTAACCCCACGTATGGCTATTGCAGCACCTGATTGCAGCCCCGGCACTCTATCAATGAGTAGGTTAGGAACAAACCCTTGGATGTCCTGCAAATTGCGAATGCTGGATTGTTCTAATTCTGTGGCCGTTATGGCTGTCACGGCCACCGGCACCAACTGCATTAACTCTGCTCGCTTTCGTGCAGTAACGATGACTTCTTCAAGCGCAAGTTTCGGTGCACCCTCTTGTGCTAATGCCGCCATGGGGGCAGTCACTCCGCCTATCAGCGCCGCTAAGGCCAGCGTTATTGCAGTGTTCTTCATAGATACATCTCCAGTTTTTGGGGTACGTTGACCAACCCAGAACTATCAAGGGAAATCTTAGTCAGCGAATAGCCGTAACAAGCGCGTAAATATACTAGTTTTTTGTGTAACGCGCAGTATTTGCGCTGTAAAAACAGCGACTACTGTTTTGGTAGCCGCTAAGACGCGAAAATAGTAAGGGTATAAGTAAAACGAAACTTTCCGTCAACGAGCGTTAAGTCAGCGGCGCTATTTAGCCGATGTTCGACGCGATGAGAATAAACAGAGCCGTGCTGGGAGAGATCGGCGACGGAATGACAAAATTAAAGTGCGGTGTAACGCGGTTCTAGCAGGGCAAAGGTGTTAGGGTAGCC
>CAJXTK010000196.1 GCA_913061115.1 uncultured Haliea sp. | reverse complement strand
CCATCAAAGTTGCTCTTATTTGAAATAGAAGTCACCTGGTATAACAATTTAGCTTGAGAAGAATTTACCCGATCCAGAATTTCGAAGATTTGAGAACGGTAGATATACGAAACTGCAGCACATAGCAGACCGAGAACGATGGCGGGACCGCTGACGGACCAAGAACGAACCAATGGATCAGAAAGCTGCATATGCAGCTTTAAGCCAGATTTGAGAGGGTGTCGCGGCTGAGAGTGACACAGCTATAGACTTTGTTTGTGAGGGATACGTATTAACCAGCCTCTAATCTCAGAAGGCTAGAGCCCTGCAGCTTGTTTTAGGATAGCTGCGGTAAATAGGTCCTGATGCGCACCACCAATATTCTTGAATAGGGTGATCTCTTTAGCAGAGACCCGCCCTGAGCGGCGCCCCTGCACTAAGTCGAATGCATCACCTTGGATGTCATCCAAGCTTAGCGCACCGGACGCTATTGGTATCGTCAGTTCGCCCACTTCTTCGCGGCCACGGTCGCAACACGTGTAGACCGATCCACGGCGCATCGCGTCATCATCCGTTTCACGCATGTCGGTTAAGTACGACCCTACCAGGTCGAGATGTGCTCCAGGTTTCAGCAACGCTCCCTTCACAAGAGGCGCGCGCGACATGGTCACACAACTGATGACATCAGCTTCAGCCACTGCAGCATCAAGATCTGGTGCTGCAGTGGCCTCGATGCCTAGAGTACAAAGCAGAGCAGCCAAAGCCTCGGCACGGGACCAAGTGCGATTCCAGATCCGCACACGCGAAATTGACGGACGCGCCGCTATATGCGCCATCGCCACATGTGGGCCTAGTCCACCCGCACCCACAACAAGCAACTCGCGCGGTGTGGGTGGAGCTAGAAGTGCGGTGCCAAGCCCAGAGATCGCAGCGGTTTTTCGATAAGTCATCGCCTCACCATCGGCCACCAGAATTGGCGCACCAGTTTTCGGATCGAACGCCGCTACGGCCCCAAGGACTGAGCCCAGAGGTGGATTACGGTCACGATTGGTAGGAAAGACGCCGACCATCTTAACCACTATTAGTTGCCCACTCAGCCAGCCTGGCAGCGTCACAAACATGTTGTCCCCACCGCTGGGGTCCTTCGTGTAAACTCCGTCACCGTCTGGAATCTCACCCTCGTGCATCTTTTGTAACGCCGGAATCAGCACCTCATAAGGTAGAAGTCGGTGAATGGTTTCGGCATCAAACATCTGCAAAGCGTCACTCCTTCGAACAGCCAGTATGTGGTAACTACACTAAAGTTCCGGGCCGAAGTACCAAAATTTCCTTTGCCAAGGCCGCCGTATGTGATCAGGCTTAGTTCAAGCTACTTAAAGAATAAGGACTACTACCATGAGCACCCCAACCAGACTTGCGATTACGGATCCGCTTCTTCAGCCTTTTCAGCTGGCGCACCTAACCTTGCGCAATAGGATCATGAGCACCTCGCATGCGATAGGCTTTGGCGAAGATGGTATGCCCACAGGACGGTACCAACGCTACCACGAAGCCAAGGCCGCAGGCGGGATTGGGCTTACCATGTTTGGCGGCTCAACTAATGTGTCACGCGACAGCGCCAACACCTTCGGACAGCTCAGTGCAAGCGATGATCGCATCATTCCCTACTTCCAAGAGTTCGCGGGCCGTGTGCATAAGCACGGTGCAGCCCTCATGTGCCAACTAACGCATTTAGGTGGACGCAGCCAATGGCGTGGGGACAACTGGCTGCCTACAATCTCGCCCAGCAGGTTCCGAGAACCTCTGCATCGTGGGTTCACCAAGGAGATGCAGGTCGAAGATATTGTGCGTGTGGTTAGTGATTTTGGTCAAGCAGCGCGTCGCTGCTATGAGGGTGGACTGGACGGCTGCGAATTACACATCGCTGGTCACCTGATCGGGCAGTTCTGGTCTCCAGCCACAAACCAGCGCACAGACGACTTCGGCGGCAGCCTTGAAAACCGTGCGCGGTTCGGCCTCATGGTGTTGGAAGAGATCCGCCGTCTGGTTCCTCAGTCGTTTGTTGTTGGCGTCCGCATGGTAGTGGGCGAAGGCGACAGCGGCACCATGCCTGATGAAGAGTATCTTGCAATGGCCGAGATTCTCGAACGCTCAGGTTTAATAGATTTCTTCAACTTTAATTATGGTCGTATTGACACCGAAGTAGGACTTGCCCGCTATATGCCGGGCATGTCCTTGGGGTTGGCGCCACAACTACGCCCGGTAGCGAATTTCCGGCGGAATGTCGGCTTACCAGTTTTTCATGCGGCGCGTATCAATGACATGGCAACGGCACGCTATGCTGTGAGCGAAGGACATGTTGATCTCATAGGTATGACCCGTGCGCACATCGCCGATCCAAATATCGTGCGCAAGCTATCAGAAGGGGTAGAGGAAACGATCCGCCCCTGCGTTGGCGCTACCTATTGTTCATGGCACGGAAGCTGCATTCACAACCCAGCTATCGGTCGCGAGGATGTGCTACCGCACATGATTGAAAAGACTGATGCTCCCAAAAAGGTCACCGTTGTTGGTGCGGGCCCTGGTGGGCTTGAAGCTGCACGTATATCTGCAGAGCGCGGCAATACTGTCACCCTTTTTGAAGCAGCGTCTCGGGCGGGTGGTCAGCTCTTATTAGCCGCAAAGCTCGATATGCGGCGTGACCTAATAGGCATAATTGATTGGCGGGTGAGCGAGTTGGAGCGCCTTGGCGTAACCGTCCACTACAACGCCTTTGCTGAAGCTCAGGAGATTGCAGATACGAAGCCTGATACCGTAATCATCGCCACTGGAGGCGTGCCTGACAGGATGCAAGACATCCCTGGCGCCGAACTTGGAACCCCTCTCTGGGAGGTGCTGGAGGCTAGATCGCCGCCCGATGGAGACGTGATCTTTTATGATGGAACGGGAACTGCAGCAGGTTTGAACGGAGCGCATACGTTGGCTACCGCGGGTGCTTCTCTGACTTATGTAACCCCGGACAACACTGCGGGTGCTGAAGTCAGCTACATCGAGAGACCGCTGCAAATGCGTGCATTTTATAAGTCAGGCGCATCTCTACATCCCGATCTTACGCTGCGACGAGTGGCACGTGCAGAAAACCGTCTGCGTCTGAGTTTTGAGAATAGTTATAGCGGCGAGACGATTGAAATGAGTTGTGACACGCTGATCTACGAACATGGAACTCTACCAGTTGATGAACTCTATCTCGAACTGGTGGGTGCAGCACGTAATTGTGGCCTGCCGGATCTGACGGCATGGACCACTGCCCAACCGCAACCCAAGAGCGACGGCGAGGGTTTTGATCTCTACCGATTAGGGGACGCTACATCGTCGCGCGACATCCACGCGGCCATCTTAGATGCCGCACGGCTCTGCACACGGCTCTAGAGTGGCCAAGCCAGCGGGTGTTGTCAGACAAATGAGTAATGCATCGGATTGCCACCGCTTCTATACGTATCTTTCAAACGAAGTCCTTAGTCTTGCCTGCGATCTAATTGATTGTTTTAGTAAACGAAATTGATTTGGAGTTATTGATGCGCCTCAACAATAATATAAAAGGTGCCGCCCTGATGACTGGTTGTGTGTCTGCATATGTTATTAATGATGCTTTGATGAAACTTCTATTTTCTGAAATCTCATTATTTCAGGCACTCTTTCTACGCAGTATGATTACTGTTCCACCAGTCGTGGTTATGGCGTGGTTTGCAAAAATTGCGATACGTAATCTATCAAATTATAACAAGCGACTTGTGTTGTTACGGGTTGGTGCCGAAGTATTTGCAACAATCGCTTTTCTGACAGCTCTCAAGCATATGCCTTTAGCCAATGTTACTGCAATTTTACAAGCCTTACCACTTGCTATAACCATGGCTGCTGCACTTTTTCTGTCAGAACCAGTTGGATGGCGACGTTGGATTGCCATACTAATCGGCTTTATTGGTGTTCTGATAATTGTTCGGCCCGGTGTTAATGGTTTTAATATTTATTCACTTTCAGCTGTAGCAGCGCTTATTTTAATTACTGTCAGAGAAGTTTTTACTCGTAAATTAACAAGCAGAGTACCAACAATCACCGTGGCGCTAGCTACTGTGATTGGAATTGGTGTATTTTCTGGAATTATGATGATTGGTACAGAGTGGCATCCCGTCAACGCATCCTCATGGCTACTCATTCTTGGTGCAGGTGTGGCAGTTTTGATTGGGACCTTCCTAAGTGTTATGGCGATGCAAACTGGCGAGATCAGCTTCGTTTCTACCTTTCGTTATACTGCTATGCTTGTAGCAATCGGGGTAGGCATTTTGATATTTGACGATTGGCCTGACCAACTGACTTTAATAGGAACTGTTACTATAGTTGTTACGGGCGTTTACTCTTTTTATCGAGAACGAGGACTTAATAGAAAATCAACAAATTAAATGGTAATATTACTGATAAAAAAAATTGCAACAAAACTAATCCCCAATGAAATTAAGCTCCTAACACTAAAGTCCCATGGTCAGAGGCGCACAGCCCTGAGATAGGG
>CAJXTK010000195.1 GCA_913061115.1 uncultured Haliea sp. | reverse complement strand
TCTACACCTCTCTATTCGTCGGCAGCGTCAGATGTGTATAAGAGACAGGGATAGCGATCTCAAATCACCGCCTGATCACCGCCGATGCTGATGTCGTAGCCTTCAAATGGAAAGACTACCGCATCAAATCCGGCGATCGGATGAAAGCCATGCGCCTGCACACGTCCGAGTTCATCCGTCGCTTCCTGATCCATGTCCTACCCTCCGGCTTCCACCGTATCCGCCACACAGGCTTCCTCGCGAACGGCATTCGTCGCAACAGGATCGAGATGATCAGGAGATTGCTTGATGTGGACCCGGTCGCTGATCTTAAGACCGATGACGATCACTGTGCCGACGCCAACGAGAAGGAACAGGCATGCCCAAAATGCGGTGGCGTGATGATCGTTGTTGAGACATTCAAACGTGGCCAAACTCCAAAATCCCGAGCGCCGCCATGGGAGGATGCAGCATGACGAACTGTTTATACCCGCCGCTCTTATGTCTATGCGCCGGACCAATCACTGCAGCCAACTTCCCACAGGTGGACCCAAGTCAGGTAAATGGGGGCGACACGAAGGCCCAGATGGCAAGGTCAGACTGTGAAAACCAACTGCCACATGCTTATCAAGACCATCAAAACCGTTGTTCAATGCATCGAACAACGCAGCAGTAAGTCACAATCCCCATAGCACCAAAACAGCCCGCGCTTTCCTCCTTGTCAGATTTATCGCCGCTGCAGCTCACGCTGACAGCAGCCACAAACCTTAGACGAAGCTGTCTTTCGTGGCGTTGGAAATAAAGGGCTGCTTTCGGCTGTGATTAATACTCCCGTTAAGACGCGATCTTAAAAATTGAGCGTTTCGCGCTTTAGCTCGGTAATTAAGAACTCAGCAGTCACTTTGATTTTTTGCAGGCGGAACTTTGGCGGGTGGTAAAGCAGGTACATCGCCATTCTTGTATCTCCACTGGTTGAAAGGGGCCCGTCCTCAAGATCAATTGCCTGCAGCTGCCCTTCAGCGAGTTCTGCCGAAACCGCCCAGCTGGGAAGAAGTGCAAACCCTCGCCCTTCGACAACGCTCTCCATTAGTGAGGGACCATGGTTGCTGACAAATTTCGGCACGAGGTCTATTGTCTTCCATGTTTCGTCCTTGAGTGTTTGCCAATTCAATACACCGCGCGGGGTGCGATACATAAAAACTGGATGGTCGCCAAGATCACCTACCCGCTGCGGCGCTCCGTGTTGATATATATAGTCGGTTGACGCCACCAAGACGAAACTGTGGCCACCCAAACGCCGTGCGACAACTTGGTCTGGCAACACTGCCGCCGCACGGATTGCGATATCGGCATCATTGCTGGAAAGACTGAGCACCTGGTCCGTGATGTTCAGATCAAACACTATTTCGGGGTAAAGACGCCGCAATCGCTGCAAAGCGGGAAATACATATAGCTCGGCATATCCAGGCATCGCGGTAATGCGGACGGTTCCCGTTGGCGCAGCAGATTGTGCCTTGACCATCTCATCGGCTAAATCAATTGACTGCAGTGCTGTTGTGACTTCGCTAAGATAGAGCTTTCCCAGATCGGTTAGGCTGACCGACCGGGTTGTGCGTACAAACAGGCTTGCGCCGAGATCGGCCTCTAAATCCTTGATGCGCCGGGAAACGGAGGAAGACGGCACGCCAAAATGGCAGGCCGTTTCACTGAAGTTCAATGTCTGCGCCAGCATTGCGAAATAGCGGAGCGCGCGAAGCCGATCCATGACGAGACCTCTTTATTATTGCTTTTTAGGCATTAGTCATAGTCAAAATTGAGGTATTAACAAGTAGATCATGCGAGTTTATGTGGTTTTTAGCAATTATTGAGATGTAGGAAGAAACCATGAAAGCAGCTATTTTTCGCGAATATGAAGCCCCGGTTGAAATCGCTGAGGTTGCTAGGCCTGAACTGCAGGACGGAAGCGTCCTGATCGAAGTGCATGCCGCCAGTCTGAACCCGATCGATAACATTCTACGCGCTGGCTATTTGCGTCAAATGTTGGAACTCTCGTTTCCGCATGTGAAGGGCTATGATGTTTCAGGCACTGTTGTTGAGGTTGGTAAGGATGTGAAAAGTGTCGAAGTTGGCGATGAGGTGTTCGCCCGCCCCAACCAAATGGATGCTGGTGCCGTTGCAGAATTTGCGCGCATTCAAGAAGACGAACTGGCGATCAAGCCCGCTAACATTACCCATGAACAAGCGGCCTCTGTCCCTCTGGCTGGCCTGACTGCGTGGCAGGCGCTGGTCACCAAGGGTAATATTAAAGAAGGCGATAAAGTTCTGGTCCATGCCGGTTCGGGCGGTGTTGGTACCGTTGCCATCCAGATTGCCAAGCACTTCGGAGCCTTCGTCGCCACGACCACTAGTGGCAAAAACGCTGATCTAGTCAAAGAACTGGGTGCTGATCTGGTCATCGACTATACGACCCAGAAATTCGAGGACGAGTTGTCTGATTACGATCTGGTCATCGACACCATTGGCGGTGAAACTCTGGCGCACTCTTTCGAGGTCCTGAAAAAGGGTGGCACGATGGTTTCGGTCAAGAGCCAGGACAATGATAACCTCGCCGAAAAATACGGCGTCCACTTTGAATGGTTCTTCATGTCGCCGGATGGCAAGATGCTGGCTGAGCTAGCTAAACTGATCAGCGACGGCACCGTCAAGACTGTTATCGACAGCACCTTCGCGATGGATCAAGCCGCAGATGCTTTTGACAAGCTGGCAACCGGACGCGCCGTCGGCAAGATCGTGGTAACGGTCAAGTAATAGCCGCCCTGGCATTCATCTCGACGGGGTAGATGCCAAGGGATGGATTTGGAACACCTAAAACAGGATAGAAAACATCATGTTAAAGAAACTTCTGGGCATCGCACCTACCCCAACTGAAGACGGCGCCTTTGCACCGTCGCGCCTGGCGCTGAAACTGGCAACCTCCACCAAGACTGATTACGACGGTGGCGCATATCTTAACCCCTACACGGGTGGGAAGCACCGCGTGCTAGTGGTACTGACCGAAGAGCGCAACATGACCATGGCAAACGGCAAGAAGTTCTCGACCGGGAACCATCCTGTCGAAATGGCTTTACCAATGCTGCACCTGCAGGCCGCTGGGTTCGAGCTTGATATCGTCACCCCGACAGGAGCGCCCGCAGCTATCGAAATGTGGGCCATGCCGAAAGAAGACGCCGCGGTCACAAAACTGTTCGACTACTGTGCTGATGCGATTAAGAAACCGGGTAGCCTTGCGGATTTTGCGGTCAATTCCCTGATCAACGACACGCCTCATGTCGGCGTCTTCATCCCTGGTGGCCACGGCGCGATGTTGGGCCTTCCTGAAAACAAAGACCTCGGCAAAGTACTGTGTTGGGCACACGGAAAAGACATTCGCATCATTACCCTGTGCCACGGTCCGGGAACACTGATGTCCGCTCGGGGCAGTGGGAACTTCATCTTTGATGGCTACAAAATCGCCCTGTTCCCTGACTCGGTCGACAAACAGACACCGATGGTGGGCTATCTGCCGGGCCATATGCCGTATGAGTTAGGCGAGAAACTAAGAAAGCTGGGACTAACCATCGTCAACAAAAAAGCCGACGATACTTGCCACATAGATAGAAACCTCATCACGGGCGCCAGCCCCATGGCTTCGAATAATCTTGGCAGACTAGCGGCGGAATCGTTGTTGGAGGCCGTCCGCTAAGTTGAAAACAACGCAAGGCGCATTGCAGCATTAGTCACTTTGGGCTCTAACTTACCATTCGCGGCACCTTGCCCGAAGGTCCGCAGTTGTCCGTTCACTATAGCAGCTCCACAGCATCGCGCATCTGGTCTGCATTCACGTCGATATATCTCTGTGTTGTGGATATATGCGAATGACCGGCGAGGGCTGCAAGCAAGCGCACGCCTACACCCTTGTTGGCCAAACGCGTAATGTAGGTTCTGCGGCCTGAGTGACTGGACGCGTCCTTGAGGCCAATTGCTTTGTATATGTCCAGAAACAGCTGGCACATTGTGTTGGCCGAGAAGTGTCCGCCCTTTTGACTGGCAAACAGCGGACGCTGTGGATCTGCGAGGCGTATATAGTCACCGTACTCTCGCAGAGCCTTACGCAAGCGCTGATTAAGATACACCGTGCGTGTTTGCCCACCTTTGCTCTGCTGTGCGCTTAGGATGAACTGTGTGCGAACGTCGCCTTCCTCATCAAACACGTTGCCCACTGTGAGCGCTGCGATTTCCTTGGCTCTAAGCCCTGCATAGAAGCTGACCATAAATATTGTAGTGTCACGGTGCATATGCCGCCTTGTACGGCAATAGTGCAGCACTCGGCGAAACTGGGCCTCATTTAGTGTTTGTGCTTGGCGCATTGTATAATCCTCTCAAAATCTAACATTATGTTAGCTTTGAGCATAAAGTCTGAGGTATTGGTTGAGCTACCGAAATCTGCCAGGTTTGGGCCCTTTGTTTTATTGGTTAATCAGGTAAAATCTCATGATATCTGCGGTTTGATGGCTTATTGTGAGATTTTATTTTGAAACCATTTTGCTACATTGCTGATCAATAATTGATATCAATGACTTATGTAATAACCTCATACCTGTCTCTTATACACATCTCCGAGCCCACGAGACTAGGCATGATCTCG
>CAJXTK010000194.1 GCA_913061115.1 uncultured Haliea sp. | reverse complement strand
AATTTTTCACTATCGCCATCAAACTTGGGGACGTGAGGCCCGCCAAAGACAATCAGGCTATTGGGTGATATTTGCTTGATATGTTTAGCGACTTTGAGATTGATTTTTTCATTCCAGACGTAGGATGAAAACAGGCAAACTGGATCGGGAGATTGGACAACCTTTTTGTAGATCGCTTTAAGGGGCATGTTCTCGCAGCCCCCTGGGAGTAAGCGCTCGATATCGTATGAATCGTTGAGGATTCCACTGTCATATATTCTCAGATATGACGCTAACATCCCCATCGCTAGGCAGGGCAGGGAATCCGTATCTTTTCCCAAGACCAAAGGGAGTACCACTACTTTTTTATTGGTCATATGTATACCTACTTAAACAATCGTTCAGCCTTCTTTGGACCCAATGTTGTGATTGTAGCAGGTCGCCTACTATAAACCGAAGTGTAGACAGCTCGGTCATCACCCAAAATTCAGTTTCCTACCCGCGATATCAATGCAGGGTGATTTCGGCCAGTCGGTCGCCCGAGAATGAGCCGGCATATAATTTACCTTGGTACGGTACGGCCACCGTAGCCGGTCCAAAAACGCCGCCCTTATCAGCGCGGAAAATCACTTCAGTCACACCAGATTTGGTATCCACCGCAATCAATTCATAACCGGAGCCACAGCTTCCCTTGGTCAGTCCGAAACAGGAGCCCATAGTGAGTGGAGAGAGATGCGACGCCAGCAGTAACCGGCCATCATCCAGCCAGGCGGAGTTATCAATATTCGCTACTTCTATTCGACTTACAATTTCCTCTGTAGCGACGTCATACTGACGTAACTCCTGCTCTATATAATTATTCACCCAAATAGTTTTTCCATCGTGCGAAACTTCGATACCATTGGGCATTTTAGCCGCGGAATTGGCCATCACTTTTAAACCTGAGCCAGGCACCCATCGCCACACATGGCCATCATTGAGACCCAGACTGGATTTAATCTGGGCAAGGATTTCGTGTTCACGCTGATACATATTGGTCACCGCAAAACCACCATCGGGCAGCGCAACCACATCATTCAGAACGGCGGACGATGGAAATACCACGCAGCCACGCCAAGCGAGCGTGGGCGCGGTTTCGGCATCAGCAGAAGCCTGCACTTCATAAAACAATATGTGCTCTTGGCTGCTGTGATTCACCACTAGCAGCTGCAGAGAATCACCTCGGGACGAAAGATGAATGCCGTGTGGCGATAGCTGGTCTGGCAACGGGCAGCTGTCTTCACCCCAGTTGTCGCCATTTTTGCCAGCAGTCATATTGCTACTATTTACCAGCTGTATAAATTCGGCTCTCGGGCCAGGTTGGTACCAAGTGATCGCTCCAGGTAACTGCCCGCCGTTGCCATACTCACCAATCAACAAGCCACCGCCAGCTGGCATCATCTCCAGATCTTCGGGCATCTGGACGCCACATAGCGGGGTGACATCACCGTCTGCCTCACAGCTCAGTTCAACCTCGGCACACGCTGCGAGAATTGACAAGGCAACGAATAAACTACAACGACAGACGAATAGGGACATGGGAAAGCCTCCATGGGTTGCTAGCGCTTTCGCTTGAGGGCATAGGCATGCGCCGACAAACGACTCAGACGTTCAAAGATACTGTGTCATACACACTTTAATACGTATTTACCGGATAAATCCACCCGGACTATCGAGTTTGAGTGCATGCATAACGTGCTTTTTAGCAACTTGTTTTTGGGTCATGGAAGGTGCCATAGCCTATGGGTGCCGCGTTTCTCCCCGACATAGCCTGCAGCACCAAGCACCTCCTCGATCACAGGTCCCATCTCTACGCGACTGTCATAGACGACGAACGTAGGTCGGTCTATTGCAAGTTGCGACTGAAAGAAAGCTGCTGTAGGGGGAGCTCTGTCCCGACCCTCCAAAAACCCCATGACTCGCCTGCGACGGTCAAGTTCTGAGGCTCCAAAATAATTTTGAATTTCGCTGAACCCCAAATAAACAGGCCGCACTATTAATGGATAGGGATGCACATGGAACGTGGTAATCCATTCCGCAATCGAAGACGAAGCATATATCGTCGAGCGCAGCGGGGCTCTACGAACAATTTCTTCTGCGAGCGCATGGGGAGTTGGTTCTACCTTGAGCCGAGGAAATGCAATAACGACCCGATTGCCGGGAGAAACACTCGACTGTCCTGAAAAAAACAAGACTGCAGCGAACATTATCAACAGTACTGCATAGCGCTTTAACCACGGCACTTTTTGCGCAAGTAGGGCCGCTAACCCAACCATAGAAATCGAAGCGGAAATCACAAATGGCACAGACCAAAATAAACGCCACTCTAAAGCTTTGTCCAAATTTTTCGCCAAAAAATCTCCACTCCACGGATTCAACACAGCACCTACAAGAATTAAGGTTGTCACTGCATAGAGTCGTCGCCGTCTGAAGCCTGCTACAAATAAAGGTGCGATGGGAAATAATACTAAAATTAATTCACCCAGAATGCCTTCACCTAAAACAATAGACAAGCCGGTGCCGGAACCAAACAAGCTCACACCATGAATTTCATTTCCGCTCTTTATACTCGCTACCAAAAACAAGCCAATTGCGCCCAGGAAAAGTCCTGAGGCTAATCCGACTGCAATGATACGCTTGACCACCACGCGTGAGGCACCCAGAAAACCGCCACACAGCGCCGCAGCGACGGCAAATGGCACCGTCCCAAATGCGGAACTGCTCAATCCAGTACTGGCAATAATTGCCATCCCAAGTAGCAGCGCGCGACGTCCATCGGGGAATTCTGCAAATCGTAGACCTAACAGTAGACATAATGGCAGGCCAATAGTGACCAACAGGCTTTTCCCCTGAAACAAACGGACGAAGGCAAAGTTTCCGAATTCTCGATGCGACTCACCGAGCGCAATCATTAGAACGAGCCATGCAAGCAGCACTGAAAAAGCATATTGAGGCACCAAATGCTGAGCCAGCTTCCAGTGCAGCAGTACCGCTATACCGCCGAAAACCGGCGCCAATATCAAATAGTAGACGGTCTTGTGATGCACGCCGAATACATCGCTTAAAGCAGCAACCAGTAATTCGTATGTGTGAAACTTGTAAATTGGCAACTCTAGCGGGACCTTAGGATCCTGCCATAAACCAGAATGTGAAAACAGCGGCTCAAGAGGAAAATCCAT
This sequence comes from uncultured Haliea sp., assembly GCA_913061115.1. Lineage (GTDB taxonomy): Bacteria > Pseudomonadota > Gammaproteobacteria > Pseudomonadales > Halieaceae > Marimicrobium. Next base: position 1,467 of record CAJXTK010000194.1, on the reverse strand, counting down.
AGCTGTCACGACAAAATTGAGATACTGCGAATCGTCCGGATCAACCCGGTGAGTTACTGCCACTAACACTATGCCGAAAAGGACGAAAGCGACTATGCCGGCTCGCTGCCCATTCGGTCTTGGAACTGGTGCATCGTTACATAAAGCCGGGGAGGTTGAGACGCAGCGAAAGACCAACATCGAAGAGCATAGTAAGAGTATCCAGACAGGCCAATAGTGATTGTCGAAAATCCGCAGCGTCAAAGCAGATATGAATAACGCTACTAGCGCCCAGAGCGCGCCGGAGTTAGGGTCAGGGCTCAATGCTGGCTTGGCTATAATTTCGGCGCGCCTCTTGTCAACTAGACTGACCTTGCCCGTACACACTGCCCATAGGCCCAGTGCGATAACAAGTGGCACAAAACTCCACGCCATTAAGTCTGAGAAGCTTGATGCGGACAACACCATCGCATAACAGTAAACAGTCCAAATCCCAAAAAAACAGGCACTTGCAGCTAGAACGCTATCTCCAATAGATCGATTCATACTGCTTCAGAACCTCATAGTATTCTGCTTTTAATAATCAGAATTCACAATTTACGGCTCATTATCGCCATAAAAATCACTGCATATAGACGGACGCATTGGGGTGGAAAAATAACCTTAACACGCTATCCGGCACCACTCGGGCAACCGAATTCATTACGCCGAATTCCATACAGCCAGCAACTCGTCTACATGAACTTCTGTAGACTTAGGAGTGCACGAGTTGGCACTTAATCGTTGCAATAGCCCCTCTTCAGTGACAAGACGCGCAAGTTGCTTCTCAAGATCAACGGAACAACCTGATTCAAAAAGCAGACCATTCTCATTATTTTTAATTGTCGCCGAGAGCCCCGGCAGGTCTGATGCAACAACAGGACAACGTGCCGCCTGCGCAGAGTAAATGACCAAGGGAGTATTTTCGTACCAAAGGGAAGGAACAACCAGTACATCTATACCGCGAAATACTTTCGCGATTTCCGAATTAGGAAAGGTTCCACAAAACTCAATCGATTCATTTCCCCCTGCACGCACCTGCAATGAACTTGCGTAATCCTGGTCCTCCTCAGAGCACCCATAAAGCTTCAAAATTGCACCGGGCGCAAGCAGCTGTTGAAAAGCTTCAATAAGGATGTGCCCTCCTTTATGAAAAGCAAGCGTGCCAATAAAACCTACTCGCAGTGGTCCTACATACATTGAGCGACAATCACTTCCTTCGACCGACGTTACGTCAACACCAAATGCTAACTCAGCAATCAAATCGGGCTTGACGCCATATCGAACTAAGAACTTCTTCATGAATTCATTTGGCGCAATGATGCCGTTCAGTTGATTCAGTCGAGAAATATTTACCGGTAACCGTTTTGCAATCGCCTTTACTTCATGCTGCATCGGATAGGCAGGCAAAACGCCATTACTTGTCAGGCTGTCTCTTATACACATCTC
>CAJXTK010000193.1 GCA_913061115.1 uncultured Haliea sp. | reverse complement strand
TTCGTCGGCAGCGTCAGATGTGTATAAGAGACAGACCCAGCATATCGCTGGAAGTTATTTTGAAGTAAGGCGCACGAAAGTGGTATGCCAGTGGTGGGGCTATGCAAAGCCGTCACTGCAATTGGGTAAGCTTCAGAGAAGGGTCGACCCATTCCGATAATTTCGATATAGCCTTCTTCTGCAAAATCACTGAAGACTGCGGGTACCGCAAAGTAGGGCACACCACTGGCATTCGCCGTCATCACTGGAACCGTGCACGATTTGTCATCGCTGTAAAATCGCATTTGGTCTTCTACGCCAGGCGCAGTGTTGTTCTCGAGATAGCCTGTCCAGACGTCTTCAGGAGACAGTACAAGATTAAAGTCGAGTACATCCATTGAATCTGTGGCGCGACGTAATCGAACCTTGATGACTTGAGTGCTGGCAGAAGTATTGATAATGGACACACCAGTGGTCCAATCACCTCTGACTGTATAGTAAGGAACAATTGCAGCATCGCCAAGACCGGTATTACCGGCCACCGTTCCATGGCTTGATGCATTGATTGATCCCGCGTAGCCGGCAGTCGCAGCAGATACCGCGACAGCAAGGCTTAAGGGCTTAAATGATACTTTCATAATGGAGACTCCTAAGGGTTCACTTTGTACAACCAAATGTTAGATTGCTAGCGCTATTATTGCTAACTGCAGCTAGCTGTCAACCTGCAACTGCATCTAATAATTAACAGAAAACCACCATTGATCTTGAGAAAACACCCACTTCTCTCCCAGACTTTTGGGGGTCGCCCCTATTAAGAACGATGCCGTAGAGGTTTGTTTGGTAGGCTTGGACATGACCCTCACCACCACACTTGCCACAGCTGCGTCGCTATCATAGTTAACTATTTCAACTCCTGTCAACTCTAACTCGAGCGCATAGGAAAACTTTTTTACATACAACTGCTTAGAGAATACAGCTCGATAATTTGGCGTGCTATATTCCCAGGCCTTGTTAAAGTCGCGTGCCACCAGTGCTTGGTATCGCTCACGCACCCTCTGCTCCAAGATGGAACGCTGAGCATCGTCCCACTTAGGGCCGCTTGCACAGCCGACCGACAGCCCCAGAGACACCAGCAGCACGCCGAAGAAAAAGGGCTGAATGCGGTGAAATAATGTTCTTAACATACTGTTTTTACTCGTTATTTTAAGGCAATTCTTGAATTATACGCAACTGTAATAACAAAGCAAGTAGGCTACAGCATTGCTGTCACCCACACAGCGAAGCAGCCGCGCGCACAGACGAACTAGGCTGGCAAGCCCATTCCGCGCCACCACATAAGAGCGAGCCTCCTGAAATTTAGCAGGCACTAAAAGAGCCCAAGCTCAGGGTTTAGCAACGACGACCTGCACGTTGCTCGAATCAGATGATGTGAAAAGTACCACTAAATTATGAAGAGAAGCGCTCAATAGCGGGCCTGTTATCGGCCTGAAGGCCTAAGGGATTTCAATAAGCTCCATGTGACGAATTTGGGCACGCATCTCCTCGCTGACCTCGCGCAGGTCATTTTCAGACACTAGCGCACGTGGCGTAATAATAACCAGCAGTTCTGTGCGGCGATTGCCTTTTTTTGTGCTGCCAAACAGAGAGCCCACCCACGGCAAGTCCTGCAGAAACGGAATGCCAGACTCTGCGTTGGACGCATTTTCACGAATCAAACCCCCAAGAACCACCGATTGCCCTGACCTGACCGAGACCCTGCTCATGATGCTACGCTCTAAGAATGTCGGCTGCTGGCCCTCCACCTGCGGACCCACATCAGTAACAGATTGCTGAATGTCCATGGTCACCAGGCCACCAGCGTTGACCGATGGCGTCACTTCGAGCTGCACACCGGTATCCTTATAAGTCACAGACTGAGTAATTCTGTCGTCGACATTTAAACCTGTGCTTTGCTCACTGATGATGGGCACCTGATCACCGACATGGATGAAGGCGGTGTTATTGTCTAATACCATGACGGAGGGGGTCGAGATGACATTGAGCAGCGATTCCTTCGCTAATGCATTGAGCACTGCCTTGATGTTTCCGGCGGCATTGGCAACGGTATAAGAGAAGCCAGCCCCATTGGCGGCGGACAGAGGGCCCCCAACTGCCGACAAAATGCCCGTGCCTTCATTGTCACTGTTGAGGCCATTACTGAATGTCCACTCAAGACCATATTCAAGCGAATCGTTGAGCGACACTTCTAGAATACTGGCTTCGATAATAACCTGAGTAGCCACAGTATCGAGCTGTTCCAACGCGGTTTTAATCATATCAAACTGCTTTCCCGTCGAATAGATCATCAGGGCATTATTGTCGTCATCTGCCACCACCCGCACATCCTCCATCATGGAAGGGCCGCGCGAGTCAGACATAGCGCCAAAGGACATGATCTTGCCGCCCATGTCGCGCTCATCATTATTGGATCCTGCGCTGACGCCACTTGAACCGCCGCCAATAGACTCACCAGACATACCCGGAGCGACCCCCCCGCCACCATCGGCACCGGATTCCATAGTGGTAACAACCCCGAGCTCATCAGCATAAAGACCGTTTAGCAGTTCGGATATTCGGCGAGCACTGGTGTTTTGAACCGGATAAACAAAAATTCGTTTCTCAAACTTGGAGTCGGGTACGCTATCCAGGCGTTCGATCCAGACTCCCAGCGTATCCAGATAGTGGCTGCGTGGCGTCACAATGAGCAGGCTATTTAGGCGCTTGACCGGCACAACGCGGACAAGGTCTTCTTGCCCGCCGTCGTCAAGCATAACGGATAGCGCTTCTGCGACGTCTTCGACATTACTGTTCTCCAGCGGAAATATACCTACCGACATACCTTGCAGCTGATCGACATCGAATGTGGTAACAATATCGAGCCACCCATCTAACTGGTCACGCGTACCTGCGAGCATCAGTATATTGCGTCTATTGTCGACTAACACAAAAGACCGCTCCTCGGCGACTGGCTGGAGTATTTCAGCCATATTGGTGGCGCTAATGTATCGCAGCGGAACAATAATCGTGCTAAACCCAGCATCACTACTGGCTGGATTGGAGATCTCCGGCGAAAGCCTACTGCCCTGTGATCCGGTCACCAGATAGCGGCCATCAGAGCCCTTAATCAGCAAAGCATTATTAGCCTTAAGCAATGACTCCAGCACTTCCAGTAGTTCGCCACGCGGTATCGGGGTGCGTGTGCGCAGAGTGACTTGGCCCTGCACAGGGCGATCAACGACATAATCGAGCTGCAGAATATCCCCCATGATGGCATGCATGACCTCACTGAGTGGCGCCTGCTCAAAATTCAGACTGACGTCATCCCCTATAAACTTTACGGGCTCAGGCAAGGCTGGCATGCGCCACTGAGCATCATTCCCTCGATAAAACGTTGGGTCTGCTCGCTGCTCGCCGGCGTTAACGTCAGCGAGCGCAGAGGCAGAGGTAGACAGTGCAGCTGAGGCATCCACGAACGCCTTGGAGGCAGGCGCAGCACTGTGCTGCGGGCTTGCCACATCGGTAGTGGCCTGCTCGCTGTCCATCGTGGCGCAACTGGCCAACAGACAAGAAACAAGCACAATCTTCAGAGTTCGAAACATATAAGGGCCCACTGGCTAAATTTTTTTAGTGTTAAAAACAACGCATGCTCACTTCTTTTCACCCCTATCAGGAGGCGCTATAGGAGCAACCTTCAGCACCAGTGTTTCCTCCTGAGATCCCGAGGTAAACACGGCGTCATTTGCGCCGACAGACTTCAGCTTCCACTCACCGAGTGTTTCTCCGGGGCGCATACGCTGCGTTTTACCCTTCAACGACACGATGACACCCGCAGACTCTCCATGGCCGAACAACCCGACCAGTTGGAAGCCTTTGAACGGCTTAGGTTCCGGAGCCTTAACGACCGGCACAGAGACAGGCGCCACAAAAGGACGGCGAGCAGCCCAAAGCAGCGGCCTATCACGGATTTCATTACGCTGGTCCATCGTTATTGTCTGTTGGCTCAGCGTCTCCGATACTCGCAGCGAGTCTGCTGCTGGCAAAACCACCTTTGGCGTTGATAAAAGTGCAAGTCGCGCCCCACCGTAAACCAGTTGCAATATCAATAACAGCAAAAGTGACAGTATCACTAATTCAATCCTACGCTCTGTTAACAGCGGGTTCACTGCAAGGCGGTAACGGTCTCTCACCGAATGCCACCCCATCACAGTGTCGCCCTCAGTGCGAGCAACTGCAGACTCACGACGACAATCTGGTCCTTGGCACCTGCGCGGCCAGACCGAAGCGGTCTCATTTCCAGCGACTCAACCAACAGCAAGGGCCTGAACTCGGCTATATCAGTCAGTGCGGCATCCACCCCAGATATATCACCCTGAACGGTCAGGTTTACGTTGATATAGTTAAAATGTTCTTTTTCGCGTACTGGAAGCACTTGACTATTACTGACCGTAAGCCCGGCGTCCGAAAAAATCTGCCTAATACTCGTCTGTAATGTCGTCGAAACCGACGCCGCATCCCTCGAGGCAGGATACACCAGCGTTGCAACTTCCCTACTGGCCACACCAGAAGCATCACGCAGTTCATCTTCATACTCAATGAGTCCGTCCTGACGAGCAATGCGGGGCGTTAAATTATTAATGTCGGACTGGGCATCGCTGTAGAGGCCCCACACACCCAACAAGGTATTAACGTAGAGGAGCATCGGCACTAGCAGAGTAAGCCCGCAAATCCAAACGATGCGACGATGAGACAAC
>CAJXTK010000192.1 GCA_913061115.1 uncultured Haliea sp. | reverse complement strand
GCTCATTCAATATGCAGGTTTGGCTCGCCCAGCGAGGTATTGGCGGTGTCGGCAGCGTTCGAAAGTCCAGCGAGACACGTCAAGAACCTCAGATCTCGAGTCTCTTTGTAAAACACCATCGTCTTCGTCAGGCCATCAGTGAGCGTATTGCTCGTCTTGATCTGAACCCGGAGGTCATAGGTATTTTGCGGGCCATTACGGTGGCAGATAAAGCCGGCATTGATCATCAACTGTGGTTTCTTTTTCAGCAGTTCGGAATTAATCATTTGTTGGTGATTTCGGGGCTTCATATCGGAATGATTGCGGGTATAGGCTATTTATTGGGCGGCATAGTGCAGCGCCTTTTTTTTACCACAGGATTTTTAAGCGGTTGCATGCCGGGCGCCCTCGCTCTACTTTTGGCTAGCCTTTACAGTGCTCTGGCGGGATTTTCGCTCCCTACTCAGCGGGCTTTGTGCATGCTCAGTTGCTTTGTGATAGCCGCCTTGGCGGCGCGCAGAAGCGGCGCATCCAGAAATCTACTAATGGCCGCAACGGTAGTACTCGTACTCAACCCATTAGCGGCAATAGGGAGCGGGTTTTGGCTTTCCTTCGGTGCCGTGGCGGCGTTGCTGTGGTTGGCCAAATGGCAGCAGGGAATGGGTGCGATACCGCGGCTGTTCCATACGCATGGATTCATGTCGCTGGTGATGCTGCCTTTGGGCGCGTTGTTCTTTGGCGGTGGCAGTCTGGTTGCGATGCTAGCGAACTTGTTGATGATTCCGCTTATTGGCTTGGTGGTAGTGCCTCTGGCGCTTATGGCTTTAGTGACTTTTCTCTGTGGATGGCCGCTAGAGTCAATACTCTGGCAGTTGGCTGGTTGGCCGTTAGAGCAGATCCTGCCATGGGCCAAGGGCCTGTCGAGTATGAGTGGCACATGGTTGTACTTTCCTCTGACAGCCAACCTGCTACAGGTTCTCGCCGGCATAGTGGCGGTCAGTCTATTGATTCTTCCGGGCAAGGGTTTGCTGAAACTATTGGTGCCGATATTGGCGTTGCCTCTGTTGCTACCTCCCAGTACGTCATCAAAGCCGCCCTCCCTAGACACACGCGTGACCGTGCTGGACGTAGGGCAGGGCACAGCAGTGGTAGTGCGCTCCGGCGACCGCGTGTTGGTATACGATACCGGTGGAGGGAATCCTGATGGGATGAATATGGGTTCGATGGTTATCCTGCCTTTCCTTCAGCTGCAGGGTGTGAATGTGCTGGACACGCTGGTGATTAGTCATCCAGACCTTGATCACAGTGCTGGCGCCAAGGATGTGTTGGCTGCGCTGCCCGTTGACCGCTTGCGTTTTGGTGGCGAGGGCCTTCAGTATGGTAAGGGTAGGCCGTGTATTGCAGGCGAATCCTGGCGCTGGCCTGGTGGACAGGTCTTTCAGTTTCTATCTCCGGCGATAGAGACAACGCGCAGCAGTAATGACAGTTCTTGTGTATTACAGATTGAGGTGGGGAATTATCGTTTTTTACTGCCCGGCGATATTGACAACGAGCGGGAGCGGACACTGGTGCGTTACTGGGGTGAGACACTCAGCAGCGAATGGCTTCTGGCCGCCCATCACGGCAGCAAAACATCGTCCTCTCTGGCGTTCCTTAAGCACACACGGCCGCAGGCTGCAGTGATCAGCAGCGGCTATGCCAATCGCTTTGGGCATCCGCATCCGAGCGTAACCCAAAGATTACAAGGCACGGATGTGTCGCTATATCACACCGCTGCACAGGGCGCTTTGGAGTTTATAATAGTGCCAGGGAAGGCACTGGAGATTAGCGCCTACCGAGAAATTCACCGACGCTACTGGATGTGACGCTTGTCCCGCTTCACGCTCCACCTGTGGTGTCGTATAATGCATCAGTATTGAACCTGAATTGGGCGGCGTTGTGCTTGAACTGTTAATGGCTGGCGGATGGTTGATGGTACTGATAGTGCTGTGCTCTATCTTAGTGCTGGCAATTTGTATTGACCGCCTCTATACCCTTAATCCAAAGAAGATCGCACCACCGCATCTGCTAGCAACAGTCTGGAAGCAACTCAAAAAAGGTGAACTGGACGGGCCTAGGCTACGCACGCTGCGACAATCCTCTCCGTTGGGCCGTATTCTTGCGGCGGGATTGGCCAATGCCCATCACGGTCGAGATGTTATGAAGGAGAGCATTCAGGAGGCGGCTGCGCATGTAGTGCACGATCTGGAGCGTTATCTGAATACACTTGGCACAATCGCCGCGGTGGCACCCCTGCTGGGATTGCTCGGTACAGTGGTGGGTATGATTGACGTGTTTGCCGAAATAATGGTGCAAGGCACCGGTAATGCCAGCGCTCTTGCTGGAGGCATCTCAGAGGCCCTGATCACGACGGCTGCAGGGCTGACGGTCGCGATTCCAGCCATTGTGATGCACCGTTATTTTGTTGGCAAAATCGATGCGATCGTCGTTGAGCTAGAGCAAGAGACCATCACGTTGGTTGATGCGCTGCACAGTGAAGAAAATACGGAAGTGACGGTTTGAAGTTTAGACAACACGCGCGTGAAGAGGTCGGTATTAACCTGACACCGCTAATCGACGTGGTTTTTTTGCTGTTGATTTTTTTTATGGTTTCAACCACGTTTACACGTGAGACCCAATTGAGCATTGATTTACCTGAGGCTCAGGGCCAGCCGAAACATGCGATGGAGGAGTCTATTGAGATATTGATCGATGAGTCTGGCACCTATCGCGTTAATGGCGAGGTCCTGATCGACAATCAGATGCGCACCTTGCAAGCCGCAATATACAGGTTATCCGCGGGGGATACGACGATGTCTATGTTCATCACGGCCGATGCGCAGGCCGCGCATCAGGATGTGGTAAAGGCAATGGATGCTGCGGGCCAGATGGGCTATGTGCATTTGACTATCACCACCAGGCAGCCAGCCGCTCCGTCAGCATTGTCTGGCAGTCGCGACGGGCGCTGATCTGCCCCTACTGTACTTACACGGAGCTTTGCATGGCATACACAGTAGTTATACCGGCGCGTTACGGGTCGACCCGATTGCCAGGCAAGCCTCTGCTCGAGATACAGGGCAAGACGATGGTGCAAAGAGTCTGGGAGCAGGCGGGTCTAAGCGGGGCCGCGCGGGTCGTGATTGCAACCGATGATAGCCGTATAGTAGAGGTCGCTCAGGCATTTGGTGCTCAGGTATGCATGACGTCTGTAGAGCACTCTTCCGGCACAGACCGCCTGCAGGAAGTCGTGTCGGAACTGGGTTTGGCTGACGACCATATTGTTGTCAATGTGCAGGGCGATGAACCCCTGATTCCTCCCCAAGTTATTGATCAAGTCGCGGCTAATTTGAGCGCCCACCCGCATGCCAGCATCGCCACGTTGTGCGAGGACATTGTCGATATAGAAGACCTCACTAATCCTAATGTGGTTAAAGTCGTCAGCGACGCGCACGGTATGGCGCTGTATTTCAGCCGAGCACCTATTCCATGGCCAAGGGATGCGTTTATGCAAGCGCGCGAGGTGATGCCCAGTGCCGGAAACTGGTATCGCCACATAGGCCTTTATGCTTACCGCGTTGAGTTTCTGCACCAGTTTGTCAATTGGCCGCCTGCGCCCGGGGAGCAGTTAGAAAGCCTGGAACAGTTGCGTGCTTTGCATCATGGAGTCGGCATTCATGTCGATAGTGCAGTGCATACTGTCCCAGCCGGCGTTGATACACACGACGATTTGCTAATGGTGCGTAGTGTATTAAAGGGAAAGCGTTAAAATTGCGTATTGAGCAGATACGAGACGATGAACTTTTACCGCAATAAGCTCATGCGCAAGCATAATACGCTCGCTTTGCAAGCGCGAGCAGACGCTTTTGCCTGTGTTACCAATGACGATGAACTGCTGGAGGCTCTTGCATGGGCAAGGACTGAAGGCGTTGCTGTCGTTGCGCTTGGGCAAGGGAGTAATATTGTTTTAGCCGGTGATGTGCAGGCGCTGGTAGTGCAGCAGGCAGTGCGCGGTATTGAGGTGCTAGATGCCGTAAACAGTGATGTTATTTTACGCGTAGCAGCCGGGGAAAACTGGCACGAATTAGTGCAGTGGACGTTGCAGCAAGGCTATTACGGATTGGAAAATCTTGCGCTGATTCCCGGCACAGTCGGAGCGTCACCGATTCAAAATATAGGCGCCTACGGGGTCGAATTACAGTCAGTCTTGTTGCAAGTACATGCTAGGCAGATAGCGGATGATACGCCGGTAACGCTAGACAATGCAGCCTGTCAGTTTCGTTATCGAGACAGTATATTTAAGCGTGAGCGCAAAGATCAGCTGGTCATTACCGCGATAGACATTCAGCTGTCTCGGCGCTCCAGTGTCAATATTAGCTATCCTGCTCTGGCGACTTTTTTTGCTGAGCACTCTCATCTTGAGCCGACGCCTCAGGCGGTATTTGACTCGGTTGTCAGCATCCGTCGTAGTAAGCTGCCAGACCCCTCGATTGAACCCAATGTAGGCAGTTTTTTTAAGAATCCATTACTGCACTCAGAAGTGGCGGCGCTGTTGCTCGCCAAACATCCCGGTCTCCCGTGTTTTTCTCAAGCCGACGGCAGCGTTAAGGTGTCTGCCGCGTGGATGATCGACCAGTGCAGGTGGAAAGGTCATCGAGCAGATGATCTAGGGGTGCACCCACAACACGCACTTGTGCTGGTCAATTATGGTAGTGACAGCGGCGCACAACTACTGTCTCTTATACACATCTCCGAGCCCACGAGACTAGGCATGATCTCG
>CAJXTK010000191.1 GCA_913061115.1 uncultured Haliea sp. | reverse complement strand
TATTCGTCGGCAGCGTCAGATGTGTATAAGAGACAGTACCGAAGGAGGTATTAGACGAGCTTTGCGATTGAGTGACTCTTAAGCTAGGTGCGATGGATGCCAGCTCAAACATGTCGCGAACACCGGCTTGACGCAGCTGTTCACCGGTAAACGCTGTCACCGCAACAGGCACATCCTGAAGATTTTGTGAGCGTTTTTGGGCCGTTACCACGACTTCCTCTAGCATGCCATCAGCGATCGCAAGCGTTGGAAAGTAGGCGCACAGCGCGATGAAAACAGCAATGATTGACGTGTTTTTTCGAAGATACATCATAGTTAGAGCCCTGCAATTCTTATTACTGAAATAGCTATCGCTAGCTACTGTTCTTTGCTGGCGGCAAGTTTATTCGACTTAGAGGTCATTGTCACAATATTATTTATCATTTTGTTACCAATATTGTCGCCAAGCACTCACGCGCTCGGCTGACTCTTCCTTGGGCCAGGGCTCGGCTCAGGGAGGGCAGTGCCGCAGGCCCGGCAGTAGTGAGCCTCTGTATCCCGTTCCACGGCCGCACAGTTGCTGCAATTACGCGCTTCTCGTGCCTGTTTTTCGCTTTGGGCTCTTTGGCTCACCGTCAGTTCGGCGGTGATGATGCCAGTGGGTACTGCGATTACGGCGTAACCGATCAGCATGCCAACAGCAGAAATCGCACGTCCTATGCCTGAGTGCGGCACCACGTCACCATAACCCACCGTGGTAATCGTCACGATGGCCCAGTAAATGCTCACCGGAATGTTATCGAAGCCGTTTTGCCCGCCTTCAGCAACATACATTAGGCAGCCGAAAATGGTGGTTATCATCATCATGAGCGCGAAAAAGACAAAGACCTTACGTGCTGAGCGCCGCAGTGCCGCGGCCAGGTAATTGGCCTCCTGTAATAAAGCGAACAGCCGGAGTACGCGAAAGATACGCAGGATACGTAACACTCGGATAATAAGGAGCGGTGCCGCCTGTGGAATCAGCAACGCAAGATATGTGGGCAATAGGGACAGTAAATCAACGACACCGTAAACACTAAAGATGTAACCTTTGCGGTTTGGCGTGCACCAAATTCTGATCAGGTATTCCACACTAAACAGTAACGTGAAAATCCATTCTAGCTTTGTATAGAGACTGCCATGCGCAGCGTCCGACGCCCCCACTGAATCCAGCATGATCACCACAACACTGGCGATGATGACGATGATCAGGACAATATCGAACCATTTTCCTGCAGGCGTTTCTGTCCCGAAAATGACGTCGAAAAATGTTGCCTGAAGTGCCGATTGCTCTCGCTTTGACATAATCTATCGCCTGCCGAGGGTGGGCTGAATTACAGTGCAGCCACTATATTAAACGCTGCGTACTTTGTACAACTTGGCAAAATAGCTGCCGCGGCACAACGAATGATCTCACCCGTTTGCTACGTCAGTCCTTGTCTGATGAAAGCGCTACATCTACCGAGGTGTAAAATCCGAAATGCGCTCCTGTGCTGTTAGAGGAGACCTCGCAGGTAATAAAAGGGGGCTTTAAAAGTAGACCAACAGATATACATTAGATTAGAAGATTAATCGTGGTCTGTCCCTGTTTTACAATCTAAACGCGCGTGGATTTCGCTTCATTGACGGTGAAACCTTCGTAGTCCGCGGCAGCAATGCTGTCACACACCTGACGGTAAACGCCCACACCGCCAACATAGGCCATGAACATCTGGGTTTTGCCCGGTACATTAGTGCCCATGTACCAGGAGTTGGCTTTGGGGTATAGCGTCAGGTGGGCTTGTAATTCCGTATGTTTCGCCCATTCGTCCTCCGCTTCTGTTTCCGCCTCTATGGTTGCAAGGTTTCGCTCGCCCATCCATGTAATACAGTCGCTGACCCAATCCACGTGCTGCTCGATGGAGACCAGCATATTTGATAGCACTGACGGACTTGATGGTCCCGTGATGGTGAACAGATTGGGAAACCCGGCAACCGCCAGTCCCAGGTAGCTGTGAGGCCCCTGAGCCCACTTTTCTTTAAGTGAAACACTCTCTCTGCCGCGTATATCAACAGCGGTTAGCGCGCCGGTCATGCCGTCGAACCCGGTCGCAAAGACGATAGCGTCAAACTGTTCCTCACCTCCGCTGGTTTTTATACCTTTTTCTGTGATCTCGAGAATCGGCGTTTGTTGCAGATCAACCAATTGCACAGAGTCTTTATTGAAGGTTTCGTAATAGTTCGTGTCCAGACAGGGGCGCTTGGTTGCGAAGGGGTAAGACTGCGGCAGCAATGCTTCAGCCGTCTCAGGGTCATTTACCAGCGCCCTAATCCGGCGGTGAATATACCGGGATATGTGGTTGTTTGCCTCCTGATCTAACTGGATGTCATTGAATGTCGATTGCATGGCGATCAACAGACCCGCGTTCCAGGCTGCATCGTAACGGTGTGCACGCTCCTCCTCATCCACCATGTGCCAGGATTCCAGAGAGCGGGGCGGATCCACAATAGCGGCTGCAGCAAGTTTTTGCTCGTCACGATAGCTTGGGTAGTTAGCTTTCATTTCAGCGATTTCATCTTCGTCCAGAGGTCGATTTTTGGCGGGCATGGAGTAAGTCGGGGTGCGCTGGTAAATCGTCATCGCGGTTGCCTGCTCGGCGATCAGCGGTATCGACTGAATTGCAGATGATCCGGTACCAATCACGGCGACTTTTTGCCCAGTAAAGTCCACGCCCTTATGCGGCCAAAGACCAGTAACATAGGAGGGGCCCTGAAATGTATCCGTTCCGGGTATATCGAGATCCTTGGATACCGAAAGACAGCCGGTAGCCATGATGAAATAGCGCGCTGCAACTACCTCGCCAGTATCCGTGTAAATCAGCCACTGCTGATTGTCCTCGTCATATACCGCGCGCTCAACACGCGTGTCAAAGTTAATGTGCTTGTTGAGATCGAAGCGCTGCGCCACGTGTTCGACATAGTTGAGGATCTCAGGCTGGGTGGCATAGACTTCTGACCACCGCCATTCCTGCTCCAGCTCGGGCGAAAAAGAATAGGAGTACGCCATGCTCTCTATATCGCAGCGCGCACCGGGATAGCGATTCCAATACCAGGTGCCGCCCACGCCGCTGCCAGCCTCGAATACTCGCGTAGACAGGCCCATCTCGCGCAAGCGATACAGTTGATAGAGCCCTGCAAAACCGGCGCCTACAATGACTGCATCCACGACCGAACCTTTGGCCAGGTGCCGATCGATTTGTTCTCCTACATACTCGAGTGCTCTGGTGGCACCGGGCAGTACGTCATGCAGAGTAAAGAAGCCGTGGATCTGGCGCTCAAATCGCTTACGTACCACTGCGACACCAGCGTCTTGCAGCTTGTCGGCATAGGCTTCGCCCTCGTCGCGCAGCACGTCATATTCTGCGGTAAGCACCAACGCAGGTGCCACACCCGACAGGTCGTCACAATGCAGGGGGGACGAACCGGGTGCCAGGCGCTGTTCCTTATCGGGCGCGTAATGGTCCCAAAACCATGCCATGGATTCGTGCGACAACATCAGCTGGTTGGCAGGGTCGCGATGACTTGGCGTGTCCATCGTGCCGTCCGTAGCAGGGTATACCAACACTTGTAGTGAGAGCTTCGGTGAACCCTCCTGTTTGGCTCTCTGAGCGACCACAGCAGCGAGGTTGCCACCCGCGCTATCACCGGCAACGATAAGCGGCACTGGGCTGCCAGCGAGGTGCTCGATATTGCTATCAACCCACTTAAGTGCATCCCAGCAATCATTGGGAGCGGTGGGGTAGCGGTGTTCGGGCGCCAGACGATATCCGGCCAGAACAACCACAGACTGCGCGCGGGCTGCCAGATGGCGACCCACGGTCAGGTAATCATCGATGCTGCCAACGACCCAGCCGCCGCCATGATAGTAGACGATCACGGATTTCGATGGGCCTGGCGGCGTTAGGACGTGGGCGCGAATGGTAGACTTATCGGCCGTCGCGATAGCGACCTCCTCAATGCGGTCCATCTGGGGCCCCTCATGGCTTAGCGCTGCCATGGCGGTATACATGAGCCGTGCTTCTTCAACGCTGACTTGATGCAGTGCCGGTGCGCCACTGATAGCGGATTGAGCCAAGAAGGCGGTGCTGGCGATATCCAAGGTCACTGCGGGTACTCCCTAATAATACGTTTTGATCAGATGCTCTATTTTTCTTTGGACTGCATAACTAATGGTCTTACCAGGCTCAATTGACGGCAGTGCGCAACCACGTTTTACAAAAGTATAGCTGAGGGATGTTGCAGTGTCCTCGACAAGACAAAAACAACGCTGGCGCGCAGCAGATGTCCACCCACTAGCTATACTTGAAATGGTAGCTACGCAAATTTGACGGCTGACTAAACTGGAGCTTAAGCTGATGGCGAATTTTTTAACTTTTGTGCTGAGCAACTTTACGCTTACTTTCTTCGTCATTGGTTTGCTTTTTGTTTTTGGCGTTCTTGCACCCAAACCAAAAACCCCGCAGAAAAAACAAATAAATGAAGCAATCTTTTCTTACTTTCTTCTTTTTAGCATTGGAATTAGCTATCTTTACAACTTCATAATGCACGTATTTTTTGCGGAGATGGCGGCAACCTTTATCGGGTGGGAGAACAGTCCATTCCAGTATGAAGTGGGCTTTGCCAGCTTGGGGTTCGGCATTGTTGGGCTAATCGCATTTCGACAAACCCTAGCGTTTCGGGCCGCGGCAGTAATTGGCCCATCACTGTTTCTATGGGGAGCTGCTGGAGGGCTGTCTCTTATACACATCTCCGA
>CAJXTK010000190.1 GCA_913061115.1 uncultured Haliea sp. | reverse complement strand
GAGATCATGCCTAGTCTCGTGGGCTCGGAGATGTGTATAAGAGACAGCATTAATAAAGAACTGAGCCGTTGCTGAATGCGGATCTGTGGTTCTGGCCATGGCTACTGTGCCAAAATCGTTTTTCAAGCCGTTGTCAGCCTCGTTATCAACCGGGTCACCACAGGCTTGTTGCTGCATATCAGTGTCGAATCCTCCACCTTGGATCATAAAATTGTCAATCACACGGTGAAAAATGGTGCCGTCATAGTATCCGTCCCCCGCATAGCTGAGAAAATTGGCAACGGTTTTCGGTGCTTTTTCAGCGTCTAGTGCGAGTTTGATGTCGCCGAACGTCGTATGAATGATGACCATGCTTAATTCCTTGGAGTAACTACATTTAAGGAGGCGAGTGTACGGACTTTTGGCTCGCAAGAAAACATTTAGGGTGGTAAAGATATCCAGAATAGCCTGATGCCCGATAAACAGCTTTGAATTGGCTACAAGCTCTGCGTCTGACTCGTTATACTGTTTGTCTTTTTTGAAGGCTCAGCGCGTAATATTATGGAAGACACACCAGCCAGTAATTTCCTGCAGTCCATTATCAGTGACGATATCGTCAGTGGCCGTGTCAAAGAGGTCGTGACTCGGTTTCCGCCAGAGCCCAATGGTTATTTGCATATCGGTCACGCCAAAGCGATTAGTGTGAACTTCGGCTTGGCTGAGGCTAACCAGGGGCGCTGTAATCTGCGCTTTGATGACACTAACCCTGAGAAGGAAAGCCAGGAGTACATAGAAGCTATTCAGGCGGACGTGCGATGGCTCGGCTATTCATGGGACGCAGAGGTACGGTATGCGTCCTCGTACTTCCAGCAGTTCTATGACTGGGCAATTCATCTGGTGGCGCAGGGCGATGCATACGTATGCGATCTTAGCCCAGATGAGGCTAGGGAGTATCGCGGCACACTAACCGAACCCGGGCGCAATAGTCCATCGAGGGAACGCAGTGTAGCGGATAACCTAGACCTGCTCGCGCGGATGAAAGCGGGTGAGTTTGATGACGGTGCGAAGGTGCTGCGCGCGAAGATCGATATGAGCTCACCCAACATGAATATGCGCGATCCCATTTTGTACCGCATTCGTAAGGTGCCCCATCACCAGACCGGCAATGATTGGGTGATTTACCCCACGTATGACTTCGCTCACGGTCAGGAGGATGCTATCGAGGGGATAACGCATTCTATTTGCACGTTAGAATTTGAGGATCATCGCCCGCTCTATAACTGGTTACTCGAACACCTTCCTGTTCCGAGTGTGCCTAAACAGTATGAATTCGGCAGGCTCAATCCCAGCTACACCGTGACGAGTAAGCGCAAACTCAAAAAATTGGTTGATGAGGGCTTGGTAACGGGTTGGGACGACCCGCGTATGCCTACAGTGTCTGGTATGCGCAGACGTGGTTATACGGCAGCGGCTATTCGTAAATTTTGTGACATGATAGGCACCACCCGCAGTGATGGCGTGGTGGATGTTGCCATGCTGGAGTTTGCCATCCGTGAGGACCTGAATGAGAATGCAGCGCGCGGGATGTGTGTGCTCAGACCGCTAAAAGTAGTGCTCACCGATTACCCGAGTGACAAGGTAGAGGATCTTCGCGCGCCTAGACATCCGAGCCGAGATGACCTCGGCGAGAGAGTGTTGCCTTTCACGCGTGAGTTGTATATTGAAGCGGACGACTTTAGAGAGGAAGCCAATAAGAAATTCAAGCGTTTGGTGTTGGGTAAGCGTGTTCGCCTGCGCAATGCCTATGTGATTGAGGCGGACGAGGTGGTCAAGGATGCACTGGGCAACGTGTGTGAAGTCCACGCTCATATTATTCCAGATACACTCGGCGAAAATCCGACAGATGGCATTAAGCCCAAGGGTGTTATCCACTGGGTATCTGCCTCACATGGGAAGAATGCGCAAGTACGTCTATATGAGCGCTTGTTTAATCACGAGGCACCTGACAAAGGGGACAATGCGTTTATGGACCATATCAATCCTGGCTCACTGGAAGTGATTGAGAGCGCCTGGATTGAGCCTTCCCTGACCGCAGCCATACCTGAACAGGGTTTTCAGTTTGAGCGGGAGGGCTATTTCGTGGCAGATCGTTATGACCACAGTTCGGACAAGCCGGTATTTAACCGGACCATAGGTCTGCGTGATACTTGGAACACTCAGTGAGGGCGAGCAGATGACGTTCACGCTTTACAACACCCTGACTGCGAAGAAGGAAGTGTTCGAGTCCCTCGTGCCTGACACCGTTACCCTGTACGTCTGTGGTCCCACAGTCTACAACTTGGCGCATATTGGCAATGCTCGCCCGGTCGTGGTGTTCGACACTTTGTTTCGCCTTCTGCAGACGCATTACGACGCCGTGATCTACGCCCGCAATATTACCGATGTGGACGACAAGATTATCGTCGCTGCACGCGAAGCCGGTCGCTCTATCGAATCGGTCACGGAGGAGTTTACAATGAAGTACCGCGAGGATATGGCACAGCTTAATGCGTTGCCACCGTCCCTAGAACCCCGTGCGACACATAACATCGATGCCATGATCGAGCTCACCCGCACCTTGATAGAAAAAGGTCACGCCTATGAGTCGCAGTCTCACGTATTGTTCGCGGTTGAGTCGATGGAGGACTATGGGAAGCTGTCAAACCGCTCACTGGATGATATGTTGGCTGGTGCGAGGGTTGAGGTCGCCGACTATAAGCGTCACCCAGGAGATTTTGTCCTGTGGAAGCCTGCTGCCGAGGAAGACCCCGGCTGGAAGAGTCCCTGGGGCCGTGGGCGACCTGGTTGGCACCTGGAGTGTTCTGCCATGATCCGTGAGCATCTGGGGGACACTATTGATATTCACGGTGGTGGGCGCGATCTTATTTTTCCGCATCATGAAAATGAGATTGCCCAGAGTCGCTGTGCTCATGGCGGCGATTACGTGCGTTACTGGATGCACAACGCATACCTGGACATCGACGGTGAGAAGATGTCCAAGTCGCTGGGTAATTTTCGCACTGTGCGCGATCTTCTGCAAAGCTATCGCGGTGAAGTGCTGCGCTTTGCGTTACTGTCAGCACACTACCGCACCCCTCTGAACTTCTCTGCAGAACTGTTGGAGCAGGCCCAAGCAACGCTCGACAGTCTCTACAGCACACTGCGTGAAGTGCAGGGTGTAGATGTCGATAGGGATGTTTGTCTTGCGGATGAGCCGTTCTATCACGCATTGAATGACGACCTTAATACGCCGATTGCGATCGCCGAGATTCACTCCTTGGCCAAGCAATTACACAAAGCGGAAGGAGGCGCTAGGGCGAGCTTGAAAGCGCGTATTCTTGCAGCAGGGAATCTGTTGGGCATTCTGCAACAGGACGCCGCGCAATGGTTGCAGGGAGCCGTGTCTGACGATGCCATTTCTGCTGAGGAGATTGAAGCGCTAATCATCGAGAGGCAGCAAGCCAAGCTCGCGAAAGACTATAACCGCGCCGATGAAGTCCGTCAGGCGTTACTGGCGCAGGGTGTGGTGCTTGAGGATTCGCGTGAGGGGACCCAGTGGAAACGCAAGTCTGATTGACCCCCATACTTAAGGCAGCGCCCGCCCGTTATTGATTTCTTGTGCACGTACGCTGTGCGGCGCAGTTCCCCGCTGGGATGGTGGCGGTGCGCTTTTAGCCTAGGCTTTTCTCGGCAGAGACAACACTCTGCATGATCAAGGTATTAATAGTCATTGGGCCTACACCACCGGGAACAGGGGTATACGCCGAGGCTTTGTCAACCAGTGCCGAGAGCTCGATATCGCCCACTCCGCCGGGGTGATAGCCAGCGTCGACTACTACAGCGCCTTCCTTCACCCAGTCCGCTTTGATGAATTCCGGCTTTCCTACAGCGCCGACCAGAATATCTGCCTGGGCGATAATGTCCGGAAGATTTTTGGTGCGAGAGTGACAGATCGTTACGGTCGCATTTTTTTGCAGAAGCATCATCGCCATTGGTTTGCCGAGAATGGCACTGCGTCCGACCACGACGGCATGCTGACCTTCGATCTCAATACCGTAGTGCTCTAGCATGCGCATGATACCTTGAGGGGTCGCGCAGCCGTAGGCATCCTCTCCCATTGCCATTCTGCCGAAACCGAGGCAGGTCACGCCGTCTACGTCTTTGTGCAAGGCTATGGCATCGAAACAGGCGCGCTCGTCAATTTGTTGGGGCGCAGGATGCTGCAGCAGGATGCCGTGAACGTCCGGGTCTGCGTTGAGCTCCTCTATTCTTACCAGTAGCTGCTCTGTGGTTGTCGATGCGGGCATTTCTACTGCTAGGGACTCCATGCCTACCCGGCGACAGGCATTGCCTTTCATTTTCACATAGGTTGCCGAAGCGGGGTCATTTCCCACCAGAATCGTCGCAAGAATAGGCGTTTTCCCTCCAGAATTAACCTTGAGACGCTCTACTCGGGCCAATAATTCAGCCTCGGTTTGTGCTGCCAGAGATTTCCCGTCGAGGACAAGTGCGGACATTCGATGTATTCCTTCCGTATATGAGGCCCTTAGAGGGCCGTGGGGGGTGGTTTGATGGGGGCTACCCCACTTCAGCGTGCAGAGTTTATGTGGATTGCGGCGCATTGTCACACGGGAGAGCGGGTCAGTGAAAGACTGTGTTGTATTTTGCCGTTGACGCTTGAGATGCGGATGAGTATTATGCTGCCTCCTGAAAACAGGGCTGGCGCTTGCGCCAAAATGATGACATCGGGGTATAGCGCAGTCTGGTAGCGCGCCTGCTTTGGGAGCAGGATGTCGGGA
>CAJXTK010000189.1 GCA_913061115.1 uncultured Haliea sp. | reverse complement strand
ATCTACACCTCTCTATTCGTCGGCAGCGTCAGATGTGTATAAGAGACAGCTGTTGCACCGTGGCTTTATCGATGGTGCTTTCCGGTAATATATTCATGCTGTATGCATGCGCCCTGACACAGTCATTTTCTACTGCTTCGCATTGCCTCAGTTGGGGCTGAATTTGCGCCCTCTTGTGCTGAAGGAGACGACCCGATAACGCCAGAGAAGTCTCCAAGCTCGTCCGTTAGGTGCGTTCGGATGATTTCGCGCCAGATTTCATAGCCTCGCTTATTCAAATGCAGACCATCGATACTATAGTTTTCCGGATTGGGCTCACCGTCGCTGCCCATCAAAGCACCCGAGGTATCAATAAAATATAGATTGGGGTCAGTCTCAGACCAGGCCTCTATCAACTGATTAGTGGACTGAGCGATCGGCCAGACGGCCCAGCGCAGGGGAGACGGCGTGATGCCAATATAAAAAATCGGTAGGGCTGGTTGATCGCTACGAATCTTCCTAACAAATTCCTGATAGCTAGCCAGCAGAACCTCAGGTGTTTTACTGGCAGCGGGAACAATATCGTTAGTCCCGGCAAACACCACCACCGCACGCGGCTGGTAAACATTCACCAGTCGCTCAGCGTAGACAACAATATCGTTAAGCTTCGATCCGCCAAAGCCATGCTGGATGACGGGCAGGGGCGCCATATCATCTGCCAAGGTGCCCCACAGTCGAATACTGGAGCTACCAATGAACACCACACCCTCTCCTGGGTCGTATAGCCCCCGAGTTTTTGACTCAAGGGCGCTAACCGCCTCCTCCCAGACCACCGGATCCTCGCTCTGGGCTTTCTGTACCTCTGCGTAGAGCTGCCACGCCAGCCAACAAAGACATAACACCAGAAGCCCGACAAACGCAGCAGTAATCTTTAGACTTTTTCGCATACATCCTCGAGGTTTTAGGCGAGCCTGCGACACCCAGCACACAACGCAAGGCCCACTTAACTATGGCAGATTACCAGAAGCTGGCAGTTGAGTCGCACCGTTCCCAAGGCTATGATCGCATTGTTCACATTGCGGATATAAAAAGTGCCATTTTTTGACACACCAACAAGGAAAGGCCAAAAATCTTTCTTACATCTCGTTCATGTAGCGGTACTTTCCTGGTGCCTAGCAGTCTCGGCGATCTCACCCTTTCATGAAGTGATGGCAGCGTCCGCCCCCACCTCCGTTGTATGGCTATCCGTCGACACTGACCAGCTCAGCCTTACCGTCATGCGCGGTGACACTGAGTTGCAACTGTTCGAAAACATTGCCATCGGCAGCGGTGGCTCGACCCTAACAAGGCAAATGGGCGACCAAACGACACCACTGGGCGACTTTACTATCACCGGAATTAGGCACAGCGAGCGCTTTGAGCTGTTTATGGCCTTCGATTACCCCAATCTTGATCACACCGAGAGGGCCTTTCAGGATAAGCGCATCGACGCGCAAGAATACAGAGCGTTGCGATACGACCTCGATCGTGGCAATCCGCCCCCCCAAGGGACTAGTCTTGGAGGACATCTGGGCATTCACGGCATCGGTGATGGCGATAAGGAAATACACGAATCCATCAACTGGACCGACGGCTGCATAGCCATAAACAACGAGCAATTGATGGAATTAGCCGACTGGGTGAAAATCGGCACTCGAGTAAATGTCCACTAACTGGCAAAAAGTCGGGTAAACAATCCCTTGCGATTACGCTCAGTATCTTTGAAAATGGGGACTGGAGGTGTTCGTCGACTTAATTTGGCGACATTGCCTTGAAACGAACAGCTCAGCCCTGCATTCAAAGGGGACAAGCTGTTCAAATGGAAACATCTAATACGCCGACAATGGCTGAACATCTAGAGGACGATATTATGCGTAATTCGCTGAAAACCACTGCAGCAGCATTCATGCTGGTAGCACTGACTGGACTAACTGGTTGTGCTACAACTAGGGATCTGGACGTATTGAAGCTGGCAGTAGAAAAAGCACAAAGCACTGCTGATGCCGCCAACGCCGCTGCTGCAAATGCACAGTCTGGTGCTGATGCAGCAACTGCATGCTGTAAAGCCAACACCGAAAAATTGGACCGTATGTTTAAACAGTCTATGAACAAGTAGTCATAACAGCACGTTCTTGCCGGGACGGTCTCACACTCTAGTAATAGTAGGATGAGAGTGTCTCGGTCATTTCTTTAATGCTCAACCGCCTCTTGTTATTACCTGTGGCAATCCATTTCTTTGGTCGATTGCCTCGTCTATCATTGTATTATCCAACTCGGCTGACCGCCTGTTCATGGCATCATCCAACGCCACCATAACCTCTTCTACCACGGCGCCCCTGTCATTCGGGTATTCCTCCAATGGTGGATGTACTTCAAGATAGAGTTTGCCGCCGTACCAGCCAGCCTTGACGGGCTGATTGACAATATTCACCTGTGTGCCGACTGGCAGCTGTGCAAAAAGGTGCTCGATATCCTCGGGCAGCATGCGGATACACCCGTGAGATACCCTCATTCCTACCCCTAGTGGCTTGTTAGTGCCATGTATGAGATAGGTAGGCATACCCAAGCGCATTGCATAGGCGCCCAGAGGATTGTTCGGGCCGGCGGGGACTACCCTTGGCAACGGGTCACCTTTTTCCGCATGCTCTTTGCGAATAGACTCCGTGGGGCGCCAGGACGGGTCTTTCTTCTTGTTGGTAATCGTCGTCATACCTAATGGAGTCGCCCAATCCATGCGCCCGATACTGATTGGGTAGGTCTGCACTTGCGCCGGTTGGCCAGGCTTCTTTGGAGGAAAATAGTACATGCGCATTTCAGGGAGGTTTAACACGACACCCTTTCGAGGTGCGCGCGGCAACACGTAATGCGATGGAATCGTGATCAGAGTCCCCTCTCCCGGCAGCCATCGATCCACGTCAGGGTTGACCCGCTCCATCTGATTCTGGCCAATATTGGCCCGCCGAGCTATATCCAGCAGAGTATCTTCATAGGTGGACTGCACTGTGCGCATTGAACCAATGACGCCAAAATGCTGAGATGGGAGATCAAAAGTCTCTGCAAAGACAGAATTCGATAGCGCGAGAGAGAACACAATTATTAAGCTTTTCATGCCGCAACGATAATGCACTCTTGGGGGTAAAAACAACCCTATTAGGTCTCATACACGCCAAAGAAAAATCAGATGAGCGCCCCACTGCAGCCATTACTAGATAATTCGGCGAGTGCTGTATACACTGCTTTTTTTAAATTGAGCGCCTTCGCAATGAAGCTTTCCTCGGATTTACTAGACGCTGCAGTCATGGGCGATGAGACGACCATGCACGAGCTCCTGCAGCAATTGCGTGAACATGACCCGGTGAGCAGAGTCGAGCACCCCGACTTTGAGCCATTCTGGGCGATTACGAAGCATGAGGACATAAAAGCCATCAGCCAGAATAACGCGGCCTTTATCAGCAGCCCGCGAACGGTATTGATACAACGGGAATTCGAAAAGGCGCTGTTCGAAAAGTTCGGGACACGTCATGGTGTGGAAACGCTTATTCATATGGACAACCCCAAACATAGAAAATTGCGCGATGTAACGCGGGATTGGTTCAAACCGCGCGCAATCGACAAACTAAGCGTGGATGTCGAGACTATTTCGAAACAATACGTCGATAAAATGGAGGCAATGGGTGGCGAGTGCGATTTTGTCAAGGATATCGCATTGCTCTACCCGCTGCGGGTGATTATGTCGATCATCGGCGTCGCTCCCGAAGAGGAGGCCATGATGCTAAAACTGACACAAGAATTGTTTGGCGGCCAAGACCCCACTCAATCGAGGGGAGGCGATGTGGGTGATGGTCTTGCAGTGCTGATGGATTTTTTCAACTACTTTACTGCCGTGGTAGAGGACCGTAAAAAAAATCCCTGCGGGGACCTGGCCTCTATCTTAGCCAATGCTCTCGTTGACGGAGAGCCCATGGAGCAACTGGATCAAATCAGCTACTTCATCATCACTGCAACGGCGGGGCACGATACCACCTCAGCCACGATTAGCGGCGGAATGAAGGCCTTGCTTGAGCACCCAGAGCAGCTGGCAAAACTCCGCAAACACCCAGAGCTTGCCAAACAGGCTGCCAAAGAAATGATTCGCTGGGTATCTCCCGTGCGTCACATGATGCGCACTACTACTGAAGACATTGTCCTGCGCGGAAAAACCATCAAAGCTGGAGACAGCTTGTGTCTGTGGTACCCATCCGCTAATCGAGACGCCGATGCTATCGAAAACCCCGATGCCTTTGACATAGAACGTGACAACCAAAATCAACTGGCATTTGGCTTTGGAGGACACATGTGCCTTGGCCAACACCTGGCAGTACTGGAAGTTGAATCGTTTTTTAAGGAATTGCTACCGCGACTCAGCCATATTGAATTCGCTGCAGATCCGGAGTGGGTTCAGGCAATTTTTGTCGGTGGCCTAAAGTCGATGCCCGTGCGTTACGCCTTCCATTCTTAAGGGATCAAAATCTTTCGCCTCATCGCGAGACGCTCGGTATCCGGCACAGTGCCTCAATCCTGAGCTCAGAAGGTTGTTCGAGCCGCCTGCTACCGCTATCATTATGCAGCGTATGTGGTAGAGGCATGAGAACAAGGGAAATGGGGTTTTAGTTTCACGGTCGCTTCTTTTTACATTGTATTTAGGCGTACTCGGGCGATGCACCGATGAAAATGCTTTAACTGCGATTTTCCACTCAGGTCCTTCCCAAAAAATAGTGTTTAAATACAATGTGTTAAGAAATTTTATTCTGTCTCTTGAGCAGGCAAACTA
>CAJXTK010000188.1 GCA_913061115.1 uncultured Haliea sp. | reverse complement strand
ACTATGCACTATGCGCCGACGTGCGCCGTGCTGGTGGAGGGTGGGCGCAAGGAATTCTCTTCACCTTGCACCGCCTGCTCGAGCGAGGCGGTGTCGGGTTATGACACCGGACCGTGCCCCGAATGAGCCTTACTAATCGTATTTTGATCGCCATGGTGGCGGGTATCGTGCTGGGGTGTCTGTTCAACGTCGCATTGCATAGCACGGCCTTGCCGGAGTCTCTCCGGTCTGCATTGGATACGTATATTGTTTCGGGGCTATTAGATGCGGTAGGCCGAATTTTCGTGGCCTCGCTCAAGTTATTGGTGGTGCCACTGGTGCTGGTGTCGCTAATCTGCGGTTCCAGTTCTCTGGCAAACAGTTCACGCATGGGTCCTATCGCCGGTAAAACCGTCATTTTTTACCTGTTGACTACTGCGATAGCGATCACCGTAGCTTTATCATTTGCAGTCTTTGTCGGCCCTGGCGATGGAGTGGTGATGGAAGGGGTGGCCAATTATAAACCTTCAGTGCCGCCGCCTTTGGTTGATGTGCTAGTGAATATTTTTCCTACTAATCCCGTGCAGGCGATGGCTGAGGGGAAAATGCTGCAAATTATTGTCTTTGCACTGTTATTCGGTTTCGCAATTTCCCGTGCGGGCGAACCGGGGCGGCGCATCGCTAGTTTTTTCCGGGATATGGAAGGCGTCGTCATGACGATGGTCGGTATATTGATGACCCTCGCGCCTTATGGCGTTTTCGCTCTGCTGGCGAAATTATTTGCAGAGATGGGTGTCGGCGTTATTCTGCATCTGGCCGGCTACTTCTTTACCGTTCTTGGCGTATTACTGTTTCATGCTTTTGTGACCTACAGTTTGCTGCTAAAGGGACTGACGGGTCTGTCTCCGCGCATACTCTTTACTAAAATGCGGCCCGTGTGGGCGTTTGCGTTTAGTACCGCTTCGTCCGGCGCTACCCTGCCGGTTACGTTGCGCACCGTGGAGCGCAGGATGGGTGTGCACAACTCCGTCGCTGGATTTACAGTTCCTCTTGGCGCGACTATTAACATGGACGGCACTGCCATTATGCAGGGCGTGGCCACCGTCTTTATCGCCCAAGTCTACGGTGTAGACCTATCCATGATGGCTTTCCTTACGGTCATTATCACGGCGACGCTGGCCTCAATCGGCACCGCAGCCGTGCCTGGGGTGGGCTTGATTACGCTCGCGATGGTGCTGGGACAGGTGGGGCTGCCAGTAGAGGGCATTGCACTGATTATTGGAGTCGATCGGCTTTTGGATATGGTACGAACCGCGGTGAACGTGACGGGCGATTCAGTGGTCTCGCTGGTAGTCGCTCACAGTGAAAAGCAATTTAATGAAAGTGTGTTTCTTGATCCCAATGCGGATGCTGATACGAATCAGGGCGGCACGAGTGAGCGGGAGTTATTAACGCCCACCGGATAAAGTAACCAATGAATATGACGCCAGCGGGTCTTAAACAACTTTTCTCACATCTTCGGTCGGTATTTCCACCTTTGGTCATCTGTTCCCCCCCATTCGCTGCGGTGTCCTGAGGGGGGCTACCGTACTCATTTCTGGGGTGCTGGGAAGGGGTTCTTATTATTAGAACGTGACTTTTTTCTTCTACGTGTCCATGATATCGATCGCATCAATAGTCAACCTGGAGCGCGGCATGAAAAAAATTATGACTTATATAGCCCTTTTTATTGGGTTGAACATGGCTGCCTTTGCCGAACAGTTGCAGTCGGTGGAGTACCCAGACGCCGCTGTGCCCCAAGTTTTGGATGTGATGCCCGCAGGGCCCTCTATTGGAGATATGTATACTAGCGAAGGTTCGCTTAGGTCGTCCATTGGTGGCCCTGTGGTAGGCGAATATTTTGAGCAGGCGACGCTTGTCCACCTAAATGATACTTTGACGCGTACTACTAGGTCCTTCATGGTGGAGTCAGTGTATCCCGACGGCAGTATATACAAATTGAACCTGATACAAACGGATCATGGGCTTCCATTAAAAGAAGGTCACGGTCATGTAGGCGCGATTGTCGGGGGGACAGGAAAATATTCTGGTATACGCGGTAGTTATGAATACGAGATGTTAGCTGGAGGGGTTGCTAAAGTGACTAATACTTACTGGCTTGCCAAGTAACCGAGATGCCGACCTTTGGGTATGGGGGGAGAAATAATCCCTTCGTCGCGGATTCTCATTATGGATAAAGATGTCACCGAGCGAGAACAACGGCTGCGTCAGGACTACCATCAACAGACTGCGCGTATTCACTGGCATGAACTGCAAACGTATTATGCGGGCGGTAGCGTAATCAGGGTGGTGTCCGGATTGAATCTGGTGGAGGTTGCGGTGCAACTGGGTCTCGACAATACGACTCGCTTTCAGGGGTGGATAGAGAGCGGTGATGTGGCGGCCGTCAGCGACGAGCAGGCGTTAATCTGGTACGAGAGCAACACAGAGCTGTGGGCGGTGGTGGCAGCCCCTTGGGTGTTAGTCCAGCAGCCCGACAATGCTCCCCTTATTGAATAACCTTGACCCAATCTCCAATGCGCGGCTCGCCCCGCGGGTAAAGTCCGTTCAGCAAACGCAGCTGAGCCTCCGCATTGGGTATGCGCATGCTTGCCGCAAGACTGGATATGGTGGCGCCCCGTGGCACCTGAATATAGTGCACATAATAGCCCGATGCGCCCTGCCGCTCGGCCATTAGCGTAGGTCGAAAACTCTCGATCATAGAGAGTAGAACGCCATCTTCCAGCGCAAATTCCTGTGCCTTGCCGTCAAAAAGATAACTGAGATTATTGTAATCGACGACACCAACTCGACGCGACTTCTCACCGCTACTGGCAACCGCGGTGTAGCCTTTCAATCCGAATTGATCCAACGCAACACCGGCACTGAGTGTCCCGGTAGCATTTTTTTCCAGTACTGATCGAGGCGTTAGTCTCTGGTCGCGACGCTTTATGCTGATAGACAGTTCTGCACTACCATTCGGTGCGCGCGCAACGATAGTTTTTGAGCCAGCCCTGACTGTCCAGCCTACCGGCTGTTCAAACGTAAAACCGAGTTTGTTGTGGTAATAGCGACTTTCTGCACGTTCGCTCTGCACGCTTTCGCCCCACACCAGTCCTTCTATGTGTCGCTGAAATTCGCCAGGCACAGACGGATCATCAATTTGGGTTTCGCCCCCGAGTTGCCCTGCCGCTTTGACCACTGTCTTGAGACGCTGATCGTTGCGTGGATGGCTGGCGTACAGGCCGTGATAGGAGGCGACCGGCTTGCCGCCGCTTTTGGACTGCACGCGTTGGAACTGCTCCTGATCCTTCAGTACGCCAATGACCTCCAGCAGTGAATCGGTATCATAGCCGGACTGATGCATGTACTGGGCGCCTAGCCCATCGGCTTCCAACTCCATGTCCCGTCCGTAGCCGCTGATCAATTCGCCGCCATACATAGTGGAGGCGCTCGCAAGGTCGCCGCTACCGGTGAGGACATAGGCCGTAGTCGCCACGACTGAATTTGTCACGGAAGCAGCTTGCTGGCGGTTATGGTGACTGGCGGTAACATGGCCTATTTCATGGGCCAATACTGCGGCCAACTCCGCCTCATTTTCTAAATAGGCCAGCAGCCCGCGGTTGATATAGATATACCCTCCCGGAGCGGCAAAGGCGTTAATGTCCGGGCTGTCGATAACAGTAAAGGTAAAGGTACTGTTGGGGTCGTCACTGCTGGCGACCAGACGTTGACCGACGAGATTGACATAGGCTTGCAATGCCGGGTCATTATAGGTGGCACCCTGAGCAAGCATTTTTGCGTGCTGATTTTTACCAATCGAGGCGTTGCCCGCGCAGCCAGACAGAAATACCAGTGCCGCGACGACAGCGCCAAGAAAAACTCCACCTGTAGATCGGTTTTTCACGTATACCCCCTAATACTCGCTTGAGAGGAATTCCAACAACTGATCGCCAATGCCATCACAGGCAGCACCCTGCACCGGTGCAATAATGGGTATTGGTATGATTACCGCTGGCATATAGGACTGGCCTGAGGCGCTGGTGTTAACTTGGCCCACTTCAGCCTGGTCGGTAAAGTCCCAGATAGTCGCCTCATAATTGGCATCATGGCCCCAGGTCCCAAAGCCAAAGCAGCCATTGAATGAGCAGGCCATTGAGCCCGCGCCTTCCGTGCGCACTGTTGAGCCGTCTAGCCAAATAAGGTATTCGAGTTTCAGTGCCAGCATTTTCTCGGCCACCGGCTGTTGCTGCAGCAACTGTTCTACCTTAACTTTAGCACGATGCCAGTGGTCTACGGCTCCTGCCTCTTGCCAAACAATGGGTTAGTCACGGTCTGCAAGTTTTGGATAATAATAATCTCGCTCCATGGACGCCATCGTTTCGGGTGCATCGATAAAATGACCTGAGCCTGCCACAGCAGCTTGAATCGATTCGAATCCCAAGTTTTCATCAGTGACTTCAATACCGCGGATAGCACGGTGCACGTGAGATAGCATTTCATCATCCATCACAAAGGCTTCAAACGATGCGCCTAACAAACTGGCCATCATGCCCGAAGATTCATACACCATGTTACCACCAGCAAGCCCACAAGCTAAGGCTGAGAGGGCTTTTTCCATACCCATTTGCGCATCGGGTGCTTTGGCGTCTGTCATACTAGAACCACAACCAGACGGCAGGCCTAAGCTGTTTGAAAGCTGCGCTGATGCCGCATTAAGAAGCGCCATTTCACCACCACCTCCACGAAAAGCCCCGGTGCGAAGGTCAATGACTAGAGGCCAGTTAGAGAATATCATCGGGTAGCCGGGTTCAAACACATTCACCATAATAAGTGCAGCTA